>NZ_CP026730.1:6545521-6856043 GCF_003369795.1 Streptomyces sp. CB09001 | reverse complement strand
CTCTGGCGGCATCCGCGTACGCCGCCCCCTCGCCCACGGTTTCCTCCCGGCGTCGCTCCGCCTGGGTGCGCGCGTGCTCCGCCTGTTCTTCCAGATGTTCTCGGGCGGCGTCGGCGTCGTCCGCCTGCCGCTGGGCCGCGTCCGACCGCTCGATGAGGGCGCCCAGTTCCGTGACGAACCGGGCGCGGTTCCTGATCACCGGCTGTGCGGCGTCGAGCCGGGCGTCCCAGGCGTGGAGGGCGGTCGTGCAGATCTCGGTGTCGACGGCCAGCACCTCGCTGTGCCGGACCAGGTGGAAGTCTCCTTCAGGGGCGGTCAGTTCTGCGGTGGTGGCGAGTGCGACCGGGGCGACGGGTGTCCCCACGGGCTCTCCCAGGTGCACGGAGTCCACCCCGGATCGCTCTGCGTCTCGCAGCAATTCTCCGTGTCCGGTGGTCAGTTCGACCAGCTCTTGGCCGAGCCGTCCGGTGTCGGCGGTGAGCCGCCGCCCCGCCGCCTCCTCGTTGATATGCGCCTGGCGGACGGCCTTGAACGCGGCGCCGGCCGCGCTGTGCAGCGCGGTGACGGTGGCGCGCTTCTCTCCGAGTTCGCGCAGGCTGCGGTATCCGGCACTGGCGTGCAGCGCGGCCAGGTCCGTCTCGGCCGCGTTCGTCTCGCTCTCGAGGGTTGCGATGCGGCCGTCGAGTTCCTGTTCCCGTTCGCGGAGCGCTTCCGCTTCGTGTGCCGCGTCACCCGCGGACCTGCGGTGTTCCGTCAGTCGCTGAAGCTCATCGCCGGTCCGGTCGGTGCGCCGGCGCAGCGCTCCGTGGAGGTAACCGCGGTAGCCGGTGAGGAAGGTGCGCAGCGCCCGGTCGGTGCGTTCGAGGCGTCCGAGGTAGGCCCTGACGGAGTCGAGGTCGTCCAGGCTGCGGGCGACCTTCTCCACGACCTCGTCGTCGAGGGCGGGCAAGGTCTCGGCGAGGACCGAGACCAGTCCGCCGGAGTCGATGCGGTCACCGATGGTGGGGCGGCGCAACCGGTGCAGCAGGTGGAGCAGGTTGCGGTAGCGCGCCGGGTCGGTGAGGCCGAACAGATCGCGGGCGACCCTGGCCCGGTGCTCGACGGCGCGTTCGGTGATGTTCTCCGGGCCGACCAGCGACTTCAGCCGGTCGACGGGGAGCGGGTGGCCGGCGGGGGCGAGGTCGAGGTCCCCGCCGACCCGCAGCCGGGTGGTGAAGAAGAAGGGCTTCGCCGTCTTGGTCGACTGGGACGCCCGGACGGCCGCGCCGATAGTCAGATGCCGGTCGTTCCCCTCCTCGTCCGTCCGCGCGAACTCCAGCCACAGGTAGCCCAGCCTGTTGGTCTGTGCGAAGCCGTCGAGCATCAGCCAGGCCAGGGTGGTGCGTCCGGTTCCCGTGGCGTCAAGTGCGCGGGCGTCACCGTCGAGGAGGTAGGGCAGCAGCATCTCCAGGGCCTTGGACTTGCCCGCGCCGTTCTTGCCGCGCAGCAGCATGCGGCCCTGGCCGAAGGTGAACTCCTGGTGGTCGTACTGCCAGACGTTCCGGATGCCCGCGCGGTGCAGTCGGTAGCGGTGCGGGGACTGCGGGCGGTTCATCGGGGTGACTCCTTCGGGGTGTCCGGGGCGACGTCCGCCGGGGAGGGGGTGGTACGGGGCTTGACCGCCACCTTCGTGGCGTACCGGGCGGCCGCGGCGAGCAGGATCCAGCCGCCGCCGTCGGTGCGGCTCTGGCCGCGCGCCTGGGAGACGTCGGTAACGGAGCGGCCGTCGGCCGGGTCCCGCTCGTATCCCTCCGGCCCGCCGGTCCCGTCCGCGCGGACGGGACCGGCGGGAGCCATCAGGTTCATGCGGACGAGCAGGTCGAGTACGGCGGCCAGGAATCCGTCCCGGTCCTCCAAGTGGCCGCGCTGCCAGGTGCCGCGCTTGCCGTACTCCTCGATCAGTTCGTCGAGCAGGCCGGGCAGCAGCCCGTCGGGGACGGGTACGCCGATGACGAGCCGGCCGCCGACCGCCGGATGGCCGGGCTCTTCGGGGCGCAGCCGGTCGGCCAGCCGTTCCACCAGGAGCAGCGCGGCCTGGGCGACCGTGCCGGTGCCGGGCAGGTGCAGGTCGGTGAGTTCGTCGTCCGTGTCGATCAAGGCGATGCCTTCGGCGCGGATCTCGGCTTCCAGGCCGAGCAGTTCGGAGAAGGCCTGCGCCTCGCGCCGCTGCCGGGTGCGCAGCCATTCGCGTTCGGCGTCGGTGAGGTCGTCGAGGTGGACGACGGGGGTTTCGACGAGACGCCGGCGGACGTAGGTACGGGGTCCTCCGAAGCCGGGGTCGGCGGCCCGGCGCACGAGGTCCGCGCCGTCGCGGCTCTGGGCGAGCGGACCCGCGACGACGGCCCGGGCGATGTCGCGGTCCACGGTCAGCAGTGCCTCTCCGGCCCGTTCCTCGGCGACGGCCGCCACCCGGCCCTCGGTTTCCACCAGGACGCCCCAGTCGACGAGTTGCCGCAGGGCGGCCGCCAGGGTCCGCCGCTCGGCCTGCCGCCCGGCGTCGGTGATCTCGATTCCGGCGTCGACGGCCGCGGCGCGCAGGTCGGCGACGAGCTGGGAGAGCAGGAGCTGTTCCGGGGCGGTGACGAGGACGGACAGGGCCAGGGCCAGGTAGGCGTACGTCGGCGGGGTGAACGGCGTGCCGGTCGACGGGCGTTCCAGGCGGTGGCCCGATCCCGGTCCGAGGCCCGCTTTGAACAGCCGGGCATAGGAGGCTTCCACCAGCAGGCGGTAGCCGAACACCTGCTGGAAGCGCTGGGCGAGCCAGTCGGCGTGGCGCCGGATCAGTGGAAACGTGTCGCTGTGCGGGCCGGCGCTGGTGACCAGGGGGTGGGCCAGCAGAAGCCGGGCGGCGGTGCGGCGTTCGGCCGCGAGGGCGACGTCGTGGGCGGACGGCAGGGGCATCAGGCGCTCGCCTCTTCGGCCTCGGGCATCGTCTCCCCCACCGCGGGTGCGGAGGTGCTTTCGACGGCCACGGTGAGATCGTCCGCGGTCAGGTCGCCGTCCACGGACCGCAGGACAGTGGACCGGCCTGGCGTGCGCCATGCGGTCAGCCGGATGCCGAGATCAGCGTCGTCCGCCTGCGCGCCGTCGAGCAGGAAGTCGCCGGATGCTTTGTTCAGCCGGGCGTTGCCGAGGGCCGTGGTGAGCAGCTCCAGCAACAGCCGCATGGCCGGGGCACCGAGCCTCACCTGGTCGAACCGGCCCGAGGCGCTGCGCAGTTCGTCAGCCGCCGTCTGCCGGGCCTCGGCCTGCGCTCGCGCCTGCTCCATGAGGCGGAGCTTCTGCTCGGAGTGGTCCTCGGCCGCCGCCGCACGTCCGCGCGGGGTCCTGCTGCCGCGCTCGCGCAGCGCCACCGGCACGTCGACCACGGGGCCGGTCCACCAACTCACGTAGGCTGGCACGGACTGGTCGGGGTCCGGGGCGACTCCCAGGTGCCGCGCGCCGTAGAGCCCGAAGGCGGCGACCGCGAGGTCGTGGGCCTCGTCGGGCTCCGCGGCGTCGAACCAGGCCGCAAGCCGCAGCAGGTCCTTGCGGCGGGACATCTCGCCGGAGGCCGAGCGCAGCATCCGCTTGGCGTTGGCGAGCAGCGACTGCAGGGCGCGCAGGGTGGCGTCCCGCAGCTGGTCCACCTGGCTGGAGTGCGCTCCGGTGACGGTGAACCACTCGCGCAGTCCCTCCCAGTCCGCGAGGTCCCGGCCGCGGCTGCGCTGCACCCGGGTCTCGGGCAGTCCGTCGGCGAGTGCTCCGATACCCGTCGCGTGCGCGTCGATTCGGGCGAGCAGCGCCGGCAGGTGCGGCCGGAGGACGTCAAGGTGGGCAGCGATGCGCGGGGCCCGGAAGGAGACGTCCTCGGTGATGGCCTCCACGTAGTCGAGCAGCAGTTCCTTGAATCCCTGGTACTCGGCCGAGTCGAGGTCGTAGCGCGCCAGCACCTGTCCCAGGTAGGCGTAGAAGTCCCGGACCGACTCGGCGAACTCGGCGAACTGCACGAAGAGGGTGCTGATCCGCTCAAGCGCCCGCTGCGGATCCGCGCCGCCCGGCGCCGCGGCCATGGCGGCGATCTCACGCAGACCGCGGTCGACGAGGGCCAGTAGCTCGCTGCTCACCTCGCGGGCGGCGTCCGCCCCGCCCAACACTTCGTCCGCGTCCCGCTGCACGCGCTCGCCCAGCTTCGACAGCTGGTAGCGCGACCGGGAGCGCTGGTACTCGGCGATGCTCGTCGCCTTGACGGTGTGCGTGCTGCGCAGCAGATTGCCCCAGCGCACGAGCTCTTCGAGCCTGCGCGCGAGCGTGTCCGCGTCCAGCGCCGCCCCCGGGCCGCCGCGCTCGGCCAGCTTGGCGAGGAGGTCGGGTATGGACAGGTCGGCGAGCAGCGTGCCACAGAACACCCGCATCACCGCCACGTACTCCAGACGCTCGGGCGCGCTGAGGTAGGCATACGCGCTCAGCCGCTGCCACGCCTCCGCGCCGGTCTCCCCCGCTGGTGCTCGTGTTTCTTTCCCCTTCACGCTGCCGAGCGTACGGACTGACACTGACAGTGCGGGGGAAAGCCGGGGAAAGCGGGCCGATCACACCGTGCCGCTCTTGTCGTGCTGCTCATGAAGGAGAGCGCGCCCGGGTGCGGGCTCAGTGATCGCCTTGCCCCGGGAACCCGATCACCCAAGTGGATCGTCCTGAGGGGCAACGACGAGTGGACGGGAAACGATGGTGGAGCGGGCGGGCCCTGGTGCGGCTTCGGCGGTGAAGGCGGTGCGACGGTGGGTGAGGCGGCCGGGATGGACTCAGCGGACGAATGGGCCGACCCGGTCTGCCTGGACGCGCGGGCGTGGACGGGTGCTCGCCGGGGTGGCGGTGTGCACCGCTCTCCTGCTCTCGTTCCACCGTTCGGTGCCCAACGGCGTGGGCGGGCTGGGGAGTCTGTTGGAGTCCTTCCTGCCGTGGCTCGGTGTGGTCGTCGTGGTGCTGCTCGTCCTGGCGCTGGTGCGCCGCTCGGGGCTCGCCCTGGTGGCGCTGCTGCTGCCGGCGGTTGCCTGGACGTATCTCTTCGGCGGGCTGCTCCTGCTCGCGCCGGAGCCGGGGGCCGACGACCTGGTCGTGGTGCAGCACAACGTCAGCGACGAGAACACCGACCCCGAGGGCACGGCGCGTGCCCTGGTCCGTGCCGAGCCCGACCTCGTCGCGCTGGAGGAGCTGGTGCCGCCGGCGCTGGAGGCGTACGCGACGGCACTCGCGCCGGACTATCCGTACCGGACGGTCCGGGGCACCGTCGGCCTCTGGTCGAAGCATCCGCTCTCCGGCTCCCGTCCCCTCGACATCAAGCCGCGGGGCATCGAGGAGGAGTGGGAGCGCGGGCTGCGGACCGTGGCGCACACGCCGCGCGGTGAAGTCGCCGTCTATGTCGCGCACCTGCCGTCGGTCCGGGTGGGGGCGGGCGGTCTCGCGTCGTCCTGGCGGGACGAGAGCGCCCGTCTGCTGGGCGACGCCCTCGACGCGGAGGAGCTGCGGCGGGTGGTCCTGCTGGGCGATCTCAACGGCACGGTCGACGACCGGGCGCTGCGTCCCCTGACCGACTCGCTGAACGTGGCCGAGCGGGGCCTCGCCCTCAGCTTTCCCGCCGGTCTGCCGCTGGCCCGGATCGACCAGGTGATGGCCCGCGCCGGGACCGTCGGCGCCCTGCGCACCCTGCCCGCCACCGGCAGCGATCACCTTCCCGTCGTCGCCCAGGTCTCCTGGGAGTGAAGCAAGCCGCTTGCGGTGTTTGCGTTAGCCTTGCGTCTGTGACGCGACGACTTGCTCAGGTGGCGAAGAAGGTTGGGGTCAGCGAGGCCACGGTCAGCCGGGTGCTCAACGGCAAACCGGGAGTCTCGGAGACGACCCGGCAGTCCGTACTGAGCGCGCTGGACGTCCTGGGCTACGAGCGGCCCACCCAGCTGCGGGGCGAGCGCGCCCGCCTGGTCGGCCTGGTCCTGCCCGAGCTGCAGAACCCGATCTTCCCCGCGTTCGCCGAGGTCATCGGCGGCGCCCTCGCCCAGCAGGGGCTGACCCCGGTGCTGTGCACCCAGACCAAGGGCGGCGTCTCCGAGGCCGACTACGTCGAGCTGCTGCTCCAACAGCAGGTCTCCGGAGTGGTGTTCGCGGGCGGTCTGTTCGCGCAGGCGGACGCGCCGCACGACCACTACCGGCTGCTCGCCGAGCGCAACATTCCCGTGGTGCTCATCAACGCGTCGATCGAGAACCTCGACTTCCCGTGCATCGCCTGCGACGACGCCGTCGCCGTCGAGCAGTCCTGGCGGCATCTGGCGTCGCTGGGGCACGAGCGCATCGGCCTGGTGCTGGGCCCCTCCGACCACATCCCCTCCCGCCGGAAGCTGGCCGCCGCCCGCGAGGCGGCCCGGGCCGCGGGCTCGGAGCTGCCCGAGGAGTTCGTCGAGCGGGCCATGTTCTCCCTGGAGGGCGGCCAGGCCGCCGCCACCCGCCTCCTGGACCGCGGCATCACCGGCATCATCTGCGCCAGCGACCCCCTCGCCCTCGGCGCCGTCCGCGCCGCCCGCCGCCGCGGACACCACGTACCCCACGACGTCTCCGTCGTCGGCTACGACGACTCCGCCTTCATGACCTGCACCGAACCACCCCTCACCACCGTCCGCCAACCCATCGAAGCCATGGGCCGCGCCGCCGTCGACCTCCTCTGCGCACAAATCCAAGGCACCGAAGTCCCCCACGGCGAGCTGCTCTTCGAACCGGAACTCGTGGTCCGGGGCTCCACGGCCCAGCCGGCCGCCCGCTGACGGCTCCCCTCTCCTCCCCCCTCTCCCCCTCTCCCCTTCTTGAGCGCAAGTTCCTTGCGGGAAATGGCAGTGGCTTGCGGCTGTGCGACGTAGCTCGTGAAAGCCGCTGATCCGAGGCATGCCCCGACGCCGCTCCGGGCCTCTCCGACGCCAACGGACCCTGTGGCATGCCCACTTCACGCCGTCCATCCTGTAGACGACTCAACATTTCTCTGCAACTCTGCGAGCGCTCCGCGTAAATGTCAGAGAACATTGAGTGTCTACCTGATGTGGGGACAGATGAGAAACCGGAACTGGAGGTCGCGAGCCCTGTGCACCGTGGTCGCGACCAGTCTCCTGGCGTTGGGAGGACCGCTGCTGTCGGCCACGGCAGCGGGTGGCCCCAACATCGCCGTGGGAGACGCCACGGCGGCGAGCAGCTCGCACGGTGAGTACGGCGCCGCCAACATCACCGACGGCAACCAGGGCACCTACTGGCAGAGCGGCGGCGGCAGCCTGCCCCAGTGGGTCCAGACCGACCTCGGTGCCACCGAGCGGATCGACGAGGTCGTCCTGCGGCTGCCCGCCGGCTGGGAGAGTCGCGATCAGACGCTCTCCGTCCAGGGCAGCGCCGACGGTTCGGGCTTCAGCACGCTCAAGACCTCCGCCACCTACGCCTTCGACCCGGGGTCGGGCAACACGGTCACCATCGCCTTCCCCGCCACCCAGACCCGGTTCGTGCGGGTGAACGTCACGGCGAACACCGGGTGGCAGGCGGCCCAGCTCTCCGAGCTGGAGGTGCACGCGGCCGGGGAGTCGTCCGTGAACCTCGCCGCCGGCCGGCAGCTGACGGCGAGCAGTTCCACGGGCGCGTACACCCCCGGCAACGGCAACGACGGCAACCGGGCCAGCTACTGGGAGAGCGCCAACAACGCCCTGCCGCAGTGGCTCCAGGCCGACCTCGGCTCCGCACGCCGGGTGAACCGCGTCGTACTGCGGCTGCCGGACGGCTGGCCGACCCGCAGCCAGACGCTGAAGATCCAGGCCAGTGACAACGGCTCGGACTTCACCGACCTGACCGCCGCGAAGGCGTACACGTTCGACGCGGCGGGCGGCCAGTCGGCCACGGTCACCTTCGACGCGGCCACCGCGCGCTACCTCCGGGTCCTGGTCACGGCCAACACCGGCCAGCCCGCCGCCCAGGTCTCCGAGCTGGAGGTCTACGGCCCGGAGACGGGTGACACCCAGGCGCCCACGACCCCGGCGAACCTCGCGTTCACCGAGCCCGCCACCGGGCAGATCAGGCTGACCTGGAACGAGTCCTCGGACGACACCGCCGTCACCGGGTACGACATCTACGCCAACGGCGATCTGCTGACCTCGGTCGCGGGTGACGTCACCACGTACACGGACACCAGGCCGGCCGGCACGACGGTCACCTACTACGTGCGCGCCAAGGACGCGGCCGGCAACCAGTCGGGCGACAGCAACTCGGTCACCCGCCGCGCCGACACCGGCGACACGCAGGCACCCACCGCGCCCTCGAACCTCGCCCTCACCGAACCGGCCGCCGGGCAGGTCAGGCTGACGTGGACCGCCTCCACCGACGACAAGGGCGTCACCGCCTACGACGTCTACGCCAACAACCAGCTCCGCAAGAGCGTCGCCGGTGACGTCACCACCTACACCGACACCCAGCCGGCGTCGGCGAACGTGACCTACTTCGTGCGGGCCAAGGACGCGGCGGGCAACGAGTCGGGCGACAGCAACTCCGTGATCCGCAACGGCACCAAGGACGGCTCGAACCTGGCGGTCGGCAAGCCGATCAGCGCCTCGTCCCACATCCACACCTACGTCGCCGAGAACGCCAACGACAACAGCACCTCGACCTACTGGGAGGGGGCGGCGGGCAGCTACCCGAACACGCTGACCCTGAAGCTGGGCGCGAACGCCGACGTCGACAGCGTCGTCCTCAGGCTCAACCCCGACACCGGCTGGTCCAGGCGCACCCAGAACATCGAGGTGCTCGGCCGCGCCCAGGACGGGTCCGGCCTCACTTCCCTGGTGGCCGCGAAGGACTACGTCTTCGATCCCGCGAGCGGCGGCAACAGCGTGACGATACCCGTCGGCGAACGGGCCGCCGACGTCCAGCTGAAGTTCACCTCCAACTCCGGGGCGACGGCCGGGCAGGTCGCCGAGTTCCAGGTCGTCGGCACCCCGGCGCCCAACCCGGACCTCGAGGTGACCGGGCTGACCACGTCGCCCGGCTCCCCCGTCGAGTCGGACGAGATCACTGCGACCGCCACCGTGCGCAACAGCGGTGCCGCGGACGCTCCGGCCGGCAAGGTCGCCGTCCGGCTGGGTGACACCAAGGTCGCCACCGCCGACGTCCCCGCCCTGGAGGCGGGTGCGCAGCGCACGGTCAGCGCGTCCCTCGGGGCCCGCGAGGCAGGTTCGTACGAACTGAGCGCGGTCGTCGACGAGGCGAACGAGATCATCGAGCAGAACGAGACCAACAACACCTACACCCGGCCCGAGCCGCTGGTCGTCAAGCCGGTGCAGAGCTCCGACCTGGTCGCCGCCGCCGTCACCACCACGCCGTCCAGTCCGGCCGCCGGTGACGACGTGACGTTCGGGGTCGCGCTGAGGAACCAGGGCACCCAGGACTCGGCGGGCGGCGGCCACGCGGTGACGCTCGCCCTGGTGGACTCCAAGGGCAGCACGGTCAAGACCCTCACCGGCACGCACTCCGGTGTCATCGCCGCCGGCTCGACGGCCCCGGCCGTGAACCTCGGCACCTGGAAGGCGGCCAACGGCTCGTACTCCCTGAAGGTCACGGTCGCCGACGACGCCAACGAGCTGCCGGTCAAGCGGGAGAACAACACCTCCACGCAGCCGCTGTTCGTCGGGCGCGGCGCGAACATGCCGTACGACATGTACGAGGCGGAGGACGGGACGGTCGGCGGCGGTGCCACCGTGGTGGGACCCAACCGGACCATCGGTGACATCGCCGGCGAGGCGTCCGGGCGCAAGGCCGTCCACCTCGACAAGACGGGCGAGTACGTCGAGTTCACCACCAAGGCGGACACCAACACCCTGGTGACCCGCTTCTCCATCCCGGACGCGCCGGGCGGCGGCGGCATGGACGCCACGCTGAACGTCTACGTCGACGGCGTCATGAAGAAGGCGCTGCCGCTGACGTCGAAGTACGCCTGGCTGTACGGCGCCGAGGCGTCGCCGGGCAACTCCCCCGGTGCGGGCGCCCCGCGGCACATCTACGACGAGGCGCACATCATGCTCGGCGAGACCGTCCCGGCGGGCAGCACGATCCGGCTGCAGAAGGACGCGGCGAACACCTCCGACTACGCGATCGACTTCGTCAACCTGGAGCAGGTCTCGGCGGTGCCGAACCCCGACCCGGCGGCGTACGCCGTACCGGCCGGGTTTACGCACCAGGACGTGCAGAACGCGCTCGACAAGGTCCGCATGGACACCTCCGGCAAGCTGGTCGGCGTGTACCTGCCGCCCGGCGACTACCAGACGTCGAGCAAGTTCCAGGTGTACGGCAAGGCGGTGAAGGTGGTCGGCGCCGGTCCCTGGTTCGCCCGGTTCCACGCGCCGACGACGCAGGACAACACCGACATCGGGTTCCGTGCCGAGGCGAGCGCGAAGGGCTCGACGTTCGCGAACTTCGCCTACTTCGGCAACTACACGAGCCGCATCGACGGGCCGGGCAAGGTGTTCGACTTCTCCAACACCTCGGACATCGTGATCGACAACATCTGGAACGAGCACATGGTGTGCCTGTACTGGGGCGCCAACACCGACCGGATGACGATCAAGAACTCCCGGATCCGCAACATGTTCGCCGACGGCATCAACATGACCAACGGCTCGACCGACAACCTCGTCTCCAACAACGACGCCCGGGCGACCGGTGACGACAGCTTCGCGCTCTTCTCGGCGATCGACGCGGGCGGCGCGGACATGAAGAACAACCTGTACGAGAACCTCACGACCACGCTGACCTGGCGTGCCGCGGGCCTGGCCGTCTACGGCGGCTACCACAACACCTTCCGGAACATCCACATCGCGGACACCCTGGTCTACTCGGGCATCACCATCAGCTCGCTGGACTTCGGCTACCCGATGAACGGGTTCGGCACCGATCCGACGACCTTCGAGAACGTCTCGATCGTCCGGGCCGGCGGGCACTTCTGGGGCGGGCAGACCTTCCCGGGCATCTGGGTGTTCTCGGCGTCCAAGGTGTTCCAGGGGATCAGGGTCAGCAACGTCGACATCGTCGACCCGACCTACAGCGGCATCATGTTCCAGACGAACTACGTGGGAGGTCAGCCGCAGTTCCCGATCAAGGACACGGTCTTCACCGACGTCTCCGTCACGGGCGCGCACAAGAGCGGTGACGCCTTCGACGCCAAGTCCGGCTTCGGCCTGTGGGCCAACGAGATGCCCGAGGCTGGGCAGGGACCCGCGGTCGGTGAGGTCACCTTCAACGGGCTGAAGCTCGGCGACAACGCCGTGGACGTCCGCAACACGACCTCCACCTTCAAGATCATCCGCAACCCGTAGACCTGGCTGCAACAAGGGCTCGGCAGTAGCTGTTGTCGGGCAGGCCACTGACTGGCGCAAGTCTCTTGCGGAGACTTGCGCTAGTCTTGCGTTTGTGACGCGACGACTTGCTCAGGTGGCGAAGAAGGTTGGGGTCAGCGAGGCCACGGTCAGCCGGGTGCTCAACGGCAAACCGGGAGTCTCGGAGACGACCCGGCAGTCCGTGCTCAGTGCGCTGGACGTCCTGGGCTACGAGCGGCCCACCCAGCTGCGGGGCGAGCGCGCCCGCCTGGTCGGCCTGGTCCTGCCCGAGCTGCAGAACCCGATCTTCCCCGCGTTCGCCGAGGTCATCGGCGGCGCCCTCGCCCAGCAGGGGCTGACCCCGGTGCTGTGCACCCAGACCAAGGGCGGCGTCTCCGAGGCCGACTACGTCGAACTGCTGCTCCAACAGCAGGTCTCCGGGGTCGTCTTCGCCGGCGGCGGCCTGTTCGCGCAGGCGGACGCCCCGCACGACCACTACCGGCTGCTCGCCGAGCGCAACATCCCCGTAGTACTCGTCAACGCCTCCATCCCCGATCTCGGCTTCCCCTGCGTCGCCTGCGACGACGCCGTCGCAGTGGGACAGTCCTGGCGGCACCTGGCGTCCCTCGGTCACGAGCGCATCGGCCTGGTGCTGGGCCCCTCCGACCACATCCCCTCCCGCCGGAAGCTGGCCGCGGCACAGCAGGCCGCCGAGGCGGCGAACGGCTCCCTGCCCGACGCGCACGTGGAACGGGCCATGTTCTCCCTGGAGGGCGGCCAGGCCGCCGCCACCCGCCTCCTGGACCGCGGCATCACCGGCATCATCTGCGCCAGCGACCCCCTCGCCCTCGGCGCCATCCGCGCCGCCCGCCGCCGCGGACACCACGTACCCCACGACGTCTCCGTCGTCGGCTACGACGACTCCGCCTTCATGACCTGCACCGAACCACCCCTCACCACCGTCCGCCAACCCATCGAAGCCATGGGCCGCGCCGCCGTCGACCTCCTCTGCGCACAAATCCAAGGCACCGAAGTCCCCCACAGGGAACTGCTCTTCGAACCGGAACTGGTCGTCCGCGGCTCCACCGCCCAGGTTTCCACCCGGTAGCGGGAACCCGGCATCTTCAACGTCCTGTCAAGCATTTACGAAATCAGCGCGAGATATTGCGTTCACTTGTTCACGGTGGTTGAGTGAGCGGCGCCCCACAACGCATCGGCGGTGGGGCGCCTTCCACGTTCATGCCCGAAGGGGACCACCCATGAGAAGTGCTCGGTTCCGCCGTACTCGCCGTGCCGGCGCCATCACGCTCGTCTCCGCCCTCACCCTGACCGCTCTCGCCGCCTGCGGCACGAGCAGCAGCGACGACGGCGGCGGTTCCGAAGGCGGCAGCGGGTCCTCCGACCCGGCCGCTCCGCTGGACCCGAAGACCAAGGTGACGATCACCATCGACTGCATGCCGCCGAAGGCGAAGGCGGCCGAGCTGAAGGAGTGGCAGGAGGACGTCGAGGAGTTCAACAAGACCTACCCCAACGTCACCATCGAGGGGCGCTCCACCCCGGGCCAGTGTCTTGAGCCGCCGCGCTTCACCGCGATGCTGAAGGCCAAGTCCCAGCCCGACGTCTTCTACACGTACTTCACCGACCTGCCCCAGGTGCTGGACAACGACGGTGCCGAGGACATCACGGCCTACGTCAACGACAAGACCGTCCCGGCGCTGGGGGACATCGACCCGAACGTCCTCGGCTCGCTCAAGCACGAGAACAAGCTGTACGGCCTGCCCACGAGCAACTACACGATGGGCCTGCTGATCAACCGCAAGCTCTTCGAGCAGGCCGGACTCGACCCGGACACCCCGCCGCGCACCTGGGACGAGGTCCGCACCGCCGCCAAGAAGATCGCCGGCCTGGGCGAGGGCATCGCCGGCTTCGGCGAGTACAGCGCGGGCAACACCGGCGGCTGGCACTTCACCGCCCAGATGTACAGCCGCGGCGCCGACGTCGTGGACGAGAGCGGCAAGAAGGCGTCCTTCAACAGCGAGGTGGGCAAGGAGGTCGCCGAGAACCTCCACGCCATGCGCTGGGAGGACGAGAGCATGGGCAAGACCCAGCTGCTCAAGTGGGGCGATCTCCAGAAGCAGATCGCCACCGACAAGCTCGGCATGTTCCTCGCCGCGCCCGACGACATCACGTACATGGTGCAGCAACTCGGCGCCGACTACGAGAACTTCGGCATGGGCCCGATCCCGGGCGCGAAGAACACCCTGGCCGGCGGCAACAACTACATGATCAAGAAGGGGATCTCCCCCGACAAGATCAAGGCGGGCGTCGCCTGGCTGAACTTCCAGAACCTCACCGTCGGCGAGGGGCAGTTCAACTGGGCCCGCAAGAAGACCGACAAGCTGCCGGTGGGCCTCCCGCAGCCCAACTTCTGGCTGAACGAGTCGAAGAAGAAGGACGACGCGGCCCGGCTCGAGCACGCCACGATGCCGGTCGAGAACTTCAAGGCGTTCATGGACAACCCGGTCCCGGGCCTGGCCGAGCCGCCGAAGGCCCAGGAGGTCTACAAGGTCCTGGACAACGTGATGTCCGGCCTCCTCACCAACGAGGACGCCGACGTCGACAAGCTGCTGTCCACCGCGGAGCAGCAGGTCAACCAGGTTCTGGCCACGCAGTGACCGGCTCCCTCGGGGGGCGGGCCGCACCGCCCCCCGGGGCCCATGAGACCAGCCCCAAGGAGCGACGATGTCGGCCCCCAGCCTGACCCCGAGCAAGGCGGCCAGAGCCCGCCACGCCCAGCCGCCGGTGGACGGCCCGCCCCAGCGCGGCGGGGCGTTCGGCAGGAGCCTGAGGCGCAACCTCACCGCGCACGGCTTCCTGATCGGAGCGGTTCTCTGCTTCGCGTTCTTCTCCTGGTACCCGATGGTCCGGGAGTTCTTCCTCGCCTTCCAGAAGACGGACCAGGGCGAGGTCTCCTGGGTCGGCCTGGAGAACCTGGAGACGGTCTTCAACGACCCGGCCTTCTGGCAGGCGTGGCGCAACACCGCGCTGTTCACCGTGCTGGCCCTGGTGCTCGGCTTCGCGGTGCCGTTCGTCGTCGCGATCGTCATCAACGAACTGAGGCACGGCAAGGGGTACCTCCGGCTGCTCGTCTACCTGCCGGTGATGCTGCCCCCGGTCGCCTCGGTGCTGCTCTTCAAGTACCTGTACGACCCCGGCTACGGCCTGCTCAACGAGGTGTTCGGGTTCTTCGGACTGCCCGAGCAGCAGTGGCTGCAGGACCCCGACCTCTCCATGCTCTCGGTGGTCATCGCGTCGACGTGGATGAACATGGGCGGCGCGGCCCTCATCTACCTGGCCGCGCTCCAGGGCATCCCGGGCGAGCTGTACGAGGCGGCGGAGCTGGACGGGGCCGGGCTGCTGCGCAAGATCTGGCACGTCACCGTCCCGCAGACCCGGCTCATTCTCTCGCTGATGCTGCTGATGCAGATCATCGCCACCATGCAGGTCTTCGTGGAGCCCTTCCTGCTCACCGGCGGCGCCGGCCCCGAGGGTTCGACGACCACGGTCGTCTACCTCATCTACCAGTACGCCTTCAACTTCAACAACTACGGTGCCGCGGCGGCCCTCGGCCTGCTGCTCCTCGTACTGCTGGCCGGTTTCTCGGCGGCGTACGTGAAGCTCAGCCGCGCCGAGGACGAGTAGAGCCGGGGGAATCCACAGATGTCCACACGCACACTCATCTCACCGGCCCAGCTCGCCCGCCCGCGCGGCAAGGCGCTGTACTGGGTGGTCTTCGGCCTGGTCGTCGCCCTGTTCACCGTGGTCTTTCTCGGTCCGATGTACTGGATGGTCTCCAGCGGCTTCAAGGACACCCAGGAGGTCGTGCAGACCCCGCCGACCCTGGTCCCCGAGTCCTTCCAGCCCGACAACTACGCGCAGGCCTGGAACGTCATGGACCTGGCGAGCCTGCTGGGGAACACCCTGTTCTACGCGTTCGGCGCGCTCGCCTTCCAGTTGGTGTTCGACGTGGCGGCGGCCTACTCGCTGTCCAAGCTCCGGCCGGTCCTCGGCAAGGCCATCCTCGGTCTGATGGTGGCGACGCTGATGATCCCGGCGACCGTGCTGGTGGTGCCGCAGTACCTGACGGTGCTCGACGTGCCGATCTTCGAACGCAACCTGCTGAACACACCGTGGGCGATCTGGCTGCCCTCGGTGACCAACGCCTTCAACATCTTCCTGCTGAAGCGATTCTTCGACTCGATCCCCCGGGAACTCCTCGACGCCGCCTCCATCGACGGTGCCTCGCCGATGCGCACACTCCGGTCGATCGTGCTGCCGATCTCGCGGCCGATCCTCGGTGTGGTGTCCATCTTCGCGATCGTGGGCGTCTGGAAGGACTTCCTCTGGCCCATGCTGACCCTGCCCGACCCGTCCAAGCAGACCCTGAACGTCGGGATCTACTCCCTGTCGAACGGGGTTCCCATGAACGTGCTGATCGCGGCGCTCACCATGGCCTCGCTGCCGACGCTCGTCATCTTCCTGATCTTCCAGCGCAACATCATGAGCGGACTCACCGCCGGAGGGCTCAAGGGCTGAGGGCTCCAGGGCCGGGGCGCCTGCCGCCTGCCCTTCCTCCCCTCCCTCCCGGCTCGTCCCGTCAACCTTCGCCGCCGGCCTGTCCGACGCCCCGCTCTGTCCGGGCCGGCGGCGAAGATCCACCCTGCCCGAAAGGACCGTCACGTGGCAGCCCCCAACTCGCACCGCACCGAAGACTGGTGGCGCGACGCCGTCATCTACCAGGTGTACCCCCGCAGTTTCGCCGACGGCGACGGCGACGGCACCGGTGACCTCGCGGGCGTGAGGGCGAGACTGCCCTACCTCGCCGAACTCGGCGTGGACGCCGTCTGGTTCACCCCCTGGTACGTCTCCCCGCTCGTGGACGGCGGCTACGACGTCGCCGACTACCGCACCATCGACCCCGCCTTCGGCACCCTGGGCGAGGCCGAGAAGCTGATCGCCGAGGCCCGGGAGCTGGGCATCCGCACCATCGTCGACATCGTCCCGAACCACGTCTCCGACCGGCACGCCTGGTTCCGGGCCGCGCTGGAGGCCGGTCCGGGCAGCGCGGAGCGGGAGCGGTTCCACTTCCGCCCCGGCCGCGGGGCCGACGGCGAGCTGCCGCCCAACGACTGGCCCTCCCAGTTCTCCGGCCGCACCTGGACCCGGGTCCCGGACGGCGAGTGGTACCTGCACCTGTTCACCCCGGAGCAGCCCGACCTCAACTGGGACCACCCCGAGGTGCGCCGGGAGCACGAGGACGTGCTGCGCTTCTGGTTCGAGCGCGGGGTGGCGGGCGTACGCATCGACTCCGCCGCGCTGCTCGCGAAGGACCCCGCGCTCGCGGACTTCGTGGAGGGCGTCGACCCGCACCCGTACATCGACCAGGACGAGCTGCACGACATCTACCGGTCCTGGCGCCGGGTCGCCGACGCGTACGGGGGCGTTTTCGTCGGTGAGGTGTGGCTGCCCGACGCCGAGCGCTTCGCGCGCTATCTGCGGCCCGACGAACTGCACACCGCCTTCAACTTCAACTTCCTGTCCTGCCCCTGGGAGGCGGACCGGCTGCGCCGCACCATCGACGACACGCTGGCCGAGCACGCCCCGGTCGGCGCCCCGGCCACCTGGGTGCTGTGCAACCACGACGTGACCCGCACGGTGACCCGGTACGGCCGTGCGGACACCGGTTTCGACTTCGCGAAGAAGGCCTTCGGCACCCCTGCCGACCTGGTCCTGGGCACCCGGCGGGCGCGGGCCGCAGCGCTGCTGACGCTGGCGCTGCCCGGCTCCGTCTACCTCTACCAGGGGGAGGAACTCGGCCTGCCCGAGGCGGACATTCCGCGCGATCGGATCCAGGACCCGATGCACTTCCGCTCCGGAGGCGTCGATCCGGGCCGGGACGGCTGCCGTGTGCCGCTTCCGTGGGCCGCCGACGCGCCGTACTGCGGGTTCGGCTCGGAGACCGAGCCCTGGCTGCCGCAGCCGGCGGGCTGGTCGGCGTACGCGGCGGACCGCCAGGGCGCGGACCCGGGATCGATGCTCTCGCTGTATCGCGAGGCCCTGCGCCTGCGACGTTCCACCGAGGGGTTCGGCGACGGTCCGCTGGACTGGCTGCCCGCGCCGGACGGTGTCCTCGCGTTCCGGCGGGCGGGCGGCCCGGTGTGCGTCGTCAATCTGTCCGCGGAGCCGGTCGAGCTGCCCGCGCACGACGCCGTCCTGCTCGTCAGCGGGCCGCTGGACGAGGCCGGCCGGCTGCCCACGGACACGGCGGTGTGGCTGCGCGCCTGAGCCGCCGCCGGGCGGCACCCCCTGCCGGTGCGGATGACGAGGGGGTGCCGTATGGATCCTGCCGGGGTCGCGGGGTCCGGCTCGGCGTGCCGGACGTCGACCGGCGTACTGGTTGTACGTGGTCGGCGCCCGGTGCCGCGAGAGCGCGTGCATGGCGTCGCCGAGCAGACGGGAGTTTGACGACAGGGCCTAAGGGGGGTCCGCCGTCGCCGGTCGTCCCGTGGCAGGGCAGAATCGGGACAGGAGGCCGTGGGAGGAGGCGACGCGTGCGGGAACGAGCGTGGCTGGGCGGGCTGCGCCGCCCCACGAATCCCCTCGTGAGCGGGCACCGGGCGGCACGGGGCGCGCTGCGGTCGATGTCGGAGGCGCTCGGCGCGCGCCGCCGTCTGGCCTGGCTGAACGCGGCGGACCTGAGCATCGGCACCACGCTCGACGTGCGGCGGACGGCGGAGGAGCTGGCCGACTTCACCGTGCCCGAGCTGGCCGACGGTGCCGCGGTGGACCTGCTGGACTCGGTGCTGCGGTTCCAGGAGGGCGACCGGGTACCGGGAGGCGACGCGCCGCGGCTCAGGGCCATGGCGGTGTCGGAGGTCGAGGGGCTGAACCTGGCGCCCGATCCCGTCGGCGAGCTGTCGGTGCACACCGCCGACCGGCTGGGGCAACGGTGTCTGACCACCCGACGGCCGGTGCTGGTGTCCCGGATGACGCGCGCCGACTTCGCCGTGATCGCCCCTTCCCGCGAGTCGTCGGACATCATGCGCCGGGCGGGCGTCCACTCCTACCTGGCGGTGCCGCTGATCGCCCGCGGGGTGCTGCTGGGGCTCGCCGACTTCGTCCGGGCCGGGCACCGGGCGCCGTTCAACCGGACCGACGTGGCGCTGGCCATGGAGCTGGCCTCCAAGGCCGCCGTGTACATCGACAACGCCCGGCTCTACGGGCGCGAGCGCGACCACGTGGTCACCCTGCAGCGGGCGCTGCTCCCCCGGTCCAGCCCGAGCACCCCGGGCCTGGACGTGACCTCGTGCTACGACCCGGCCGCCGATCCGGCCGCGGTGGGCGGCGACTGGTTCGACGTGGTCGCGCTGCCCAGCGGCCGCACCGCGCTGATGGTGGGCGACGTGATGGGGCGCGGGCTGGCCGCAGCGGCGACCATGGGGCGGCTGCGCACGGTGGCCCGGACCCTGATGGCGCTGGACATCGCGCCCGAGCGGTTGCTGGCCCGGCTGGACCTGGCCGCCCGCGACCTGGAGGAGGACCAGGTCGCCACCTGTCTGTGCGCGGTCTACGACCCGTATGGCGGCACCTTCCGCATCGCCAGCGCCGGGCACCCGCCGCCGCTGCTGACCGGGCCCGACGGCGCGGTCTCGTTCCTGGAGGTGCCCGCGGGCGCGCCCCTGGGGGCGGGGGTGATCCCGTACGACCCGGTCGAGCGGCCGGTGCCCGAGCGGAGCCGGCTGACGCTGTACACGGACGGGCTGATCAGGTCGCGCACGGCCGACCTGGGCAACCAGCTGGAGCGGCTGCGCGAGGCGGTGGGCGGCGGCGTGCCCGAGGACGGCACCGAGTGCCGGGCGGTGGCCGAGCGGGTCGGCGGCGACCGGTCGGACGACGCGATCGTCCTGGCCGCGTTCGCCCGGCCGCTCGGTCCGGAGTGCGACGTGTACGTGCGAGCGCTGCCGCCGGACGGCAAGGCCGCCGGGCAGGCCCGTACGGCGGTGCGCGAGCAGTTGGAGCGATGGGGCCTCCAGGAGCTGGTCGACACCACGGAGCTGGTGGTCAGCGAGCTGGTCGGCAACGCGCTGCGGTACGGGAACGCCCCCGGCGAGCTGCGGCTGCTGCGGCACGAGCGGCTGTCCGTGGAGGTCTCGGACTCCGGCCCCGACCTGCCGCAGATCCAGCACGCGGACGTGAGCGACGAGAGCGGGCGCGGTCTCCAGCTGATCAACATGCTGTGCCGGCGCTGGGGCTCGTGCCGCACGCCCGCCGGGAAGGTCGTCTGGGCCGAGCAGGACCTGCCCCTGCGGACCGGGCCGCCCGATCCGCCGTAGCGGCCGCGTCGCCCGGCCCGCGCCGTAGCGGGCGCGTCGCCCGCGCCAGGGCCTGTCTGACCATTCCCGTCGTCGCCCGGAGGGCGGCCTCGCGGCGTCAGGTGCGTGCTCCCGTCCTGCCGGGCGCAGCGCCTCGGACGGGACGTACTTGGCTCTGCGCCCGGTGCGGCGAGAGTGCGTGCAAGGGGCCGCGAGGCAGACGGGAATGGTCAGACAGGCCCTAGGCGGCCTTGTCCAGGGCCGGGCGCTCGAACTGGGTGCGGTGCAGTTGGGCGTAGCGGCCGTCGGCCGCGAGGAGTTCGTCGTGGGTGCCGCTCTCCACGATGCGGCCGGCCTCGACCACCAGGATGCGGTCGGCCGCCCGGACCGTGGACAGCCGGTGCGCGATCACCAGGGCGGTTCTGCCCTGGAGGGCTTCGGTGAGGGCTTCCTGGACGGCCGCCTCGGAGGTGTTGTCGAGGTGGGCGGTGGCCTCGTCGAGGATCACGACGCGCTGGCGGGCCAGCAGCAGCCGGGCGATGGTCATGCGCTGGCGTTCGCCGCCGGAGAGCCGGTAGCCGCGCTCGCCGACCACGGTGTCGAGCCCGTCCGGCAGGGACCGTACGAGGTCGGCGAGGCGGGCCCGGCGCAGCGCCTCCCACAGCTCGCCCTCGGTGGCGCCCGGCCGGGCGAGGAGCAGGTTGGCCCGGACGGTGTCGTGGAAGAGGTGGCCGTCCTGGGTGACCATGCCGACGGTGTCGCGCAGCGAGCGCGCGCTCAGCTCGCGCACGTCGACGCCGCCGACGCGGACGGTGCCGCCGTCGGTGTCGTACAGGCGCGGCAGCAGTTGGGCGATGGTGGACTTGCCGGCGCCGGACGAACCGACGAGCGCGATCGTCTGCCCGGGTTCCGCGCGGAAGGAGAGGCCGTGCAGGACCTCTTCGCCGCCGCGGGTGTCCAGGGTGGCGACCTCTTCGAGGGAGGCGAGGGAGACCTTGTCGGCGGACGGGTAGCCGAAGCGGACGTCGTCGAACTCGACGGCGACGGGGCCGTCGGGGACCGGGCGGGCGTCGGGCTTCTCGTCGATGAGCGGGGCCAGGTCCAGTACCTCGAAGACCCGCTCGAAGCTGACGAGGGCGCTCATGACCTCCACGCGGGCTCCGGCGAGCGCGGTGAGCGGGGCGTACAGGCGGGTCAGCAGCAGGGCCAGCGCCACGACGGCGCCGGCGTCCAGGGTGCCGCGCAGGGCGAAGAAGCCGCCGAGGCCGTAGACCAGGGCCAGGGCGAGTGCGGAGACCAGGGTGAGTGCGGTGATGAAGGCGGCCTGGGCGGTGGCGGTGCGCACGCCGATGTCGGCGACGCGGCGGGCCCGGTCGGCGAACTCGGCGGACTCCTCCTCGGGGCGGCCGAACAGCTTGATCAGGGTGGCGCCGGGGGCCGAGAAGCGCTCGGTCATGCGGGTGCCCATGGCGGCGTTGAGGGCGGCTGCCTCGCGCTGCATGCGGGCCATGCGGCGGCCCATCCGCCGCGCCGGGAGCACGAACACCGGGAGCAGCACCAGGGCGAGCAGGGTGATCTGCCAGGACAGAGTCAGCATGACCGCGAGGGTGAGCAGCAGGGTGACCACGTTGCTGACCACGCCGGAGAGGGTGTTGCTGAAGGCCCGTTGGGCGCCGATGACGTCGTTGTTGAGACGGGAGACGAGCGCTCCCGTACGAGTACGTGTGAAGAACGCGACCGGCATGCGCTGCACATGATCGAACACGGCCGTCCGCAGATCGAGGATGAGTCCCTCCCCGAGCGTCGCCGACAGCCTGCGGGAGAGGATGCCGAGCACCGCCTCCGCGACGGCGATGAGCGCGATGAGCAGGGCGAGGCGCACGACCGTGCCCTCGTCGCCGTCCGACACGATCGCGTCGACGACCTTTCCGGCCAGGACGGGGGTGGCGACGGCGAGCAGTGCGGTCGCCACCCCGAGCAGCACGAAGCGGACGATGCGGCGGCGGTGCGGGCGGGCGAACGCGCCGATGCGGCGCAGCGTGGCCCGGGCGAAGGGGCGGCGCTCGTCTTTGGCGTGCATGACGCTGTACAGCTGCGTCCAGGCCGTGGTCTCCATACTCATGCCGATGACCATAGAACCTCGACCAACATTGAGGTCAAGGCGGCACGGTCCGCGGTCCGTAAGCCGGAATCCGCGCGTCGGCCACCGGTAGTTGGCGCGCCCGGGGGAATGTCTTGTGCTGTGACGACTGCGGTGCGAGTCTCCGAGAAGCCACTTCTGCGCCGGGTCCCGGTGCGAAGGGTCCTGTGTGTGCTCCCGCTGCTCCTGGTGGGTGTGGTCGCGGTGCGGCACCGGTCCGTGCTGGCCGACGGCTTCGGCCATCTCGCCACGGCCCGGTGGCCCTGGCTGCTGGCCGCGGCCGGTGCGACCTGTCTGACCTGGGTCGCCGCCGCCTGCACCCGGCAGGGCGCGGTCGTGGAACGGCTGCCCCGACGGCGGCTGCTGGCCACCCAGTTCGCGGCCGGCGCGGCCAACCACCTGCTGCCGACGGGCCTGGGCGCGAGCGCGGTGAACCTGCGGTTCATGACGGTGTGCGGGCTGCCGCTGGCCCGTTCCTCGGCCGCGCTCGCGCTCTACCTGCTGGCGGAGAGCGTCGGCCGCCTCGCCGTGCTGGGCGCCCTGCTGATCGCGTTCCCCGGCGCACTGCGGCTCGGTGCCCTGCTGCCCGAGGGGGCCGTGGGGCCGCTGCTGGTGGTCGCGGGCGCGGTCCCGGTCGTGGCGGCGGTGGTGCTGGCGCTGCTGCCGCGGCTGCGCGGGGCGCTGCTCTCCTTCCTGCGCACGGCACTGGGCGAGGCCCGGTCGGTGCATGCCCGGCCGGCTCGCGCGCTGGCGCTGTGGGGCGGCGCGCTGGCCTTCCCGGCGTTGCAGGCCTCGGCACTGGTGCTGGTGGGCCGGTCGCTGGGGCTGACGCTGCCCGCCGGGCACATGGCCGTGGCGTACCTCGCGGCGACGGTCGCGGTGGCGCTGGTGCCCACGCCGGGCGGCATCGGCTCGGTCGAGGCGGCGCTGGTCGTGGCGCTGGTGGCGGCGGGCGGGCCGGCGGCCGTGGCCACGGCGGTGGTAGTGGCGTTCCGGCTGCTGACGGTGTGGCTGCCACTGCTGCCGGGTGCGCTGACACTGGCGGCGCTGGTGCGGATGCGGGTCATCTGAGAGGCGGCCCGGCAGGTCCTCCCGGGTGCGGTCGGGCGACGGTGACGTGGACCGGCCCGCCCCGGGGGTCGACCCGGTGCGTCCAGCGTGCCGTCAGCTTCAGCGGGCGGTGCGGGACGGCGGTGGTGAGGTGGAACCGCTCGCGGTGCAGGGGGCGGCCGTCCTGGGTGACGTACAGGGCGGGGCGGGGCAGCGGGACCGCCGTGCGCAGGAGGTAGGGGAGGCGGTCGTCCGGGGTGACGCGGTTGGGGGCGATGCGCAGCAGGGGCGGGCCGGCCAGGAGGGGGACGCCGCCGGGCCAGTACGAGACCGCCGGGTCCGCCGAGTCAGCCGGGTCCGCCGGGTCCGCGCCGGTGCGGGCGGTGAGCCAGTCGCCTACGGCGGTCGCGGCGTGCGCGCCCTCGCGGGCCGCCGTGGCCGCGCTCTCGACGGCGTGCAGCACGCTGCCGACCGCGAACACGCCGGGCCGTGTGGTGCGCAGGGCACCGTCCACGGCGGGGCCGCGGGTGCCGGGGTCCAGGGCCAGCGCGCCGCGCCGGGCGAGTTCGTGGTCGGGGACGAAGTCGCCGGTGAACACGACGGTGTCGCAGGCCAGCACGGTGGTGCGGCCGTCGCGGTGACGTACTCGCACGCCCGACAGGCGCCCGCGGCCGAGGAGTTCGGTGACCGTGGTGCCGGTGAGCACGGGGGTGCGGTGCCGCAGGCGGGCCGGCAGGGCCCACGCGGGGGTGGCGGGGGCCCGGGGCACCTCCGTGACCAGCGCGAGGACCTCCGCTCCGGCGGCCCGTACGGTGTCGGCGGCGGCGTGGGAGACGCCCTCGGCGCCGACGATCACCGCGCGGGTGCCGATGTGCTGCCGGTGCAGGTGGACCGCCTGCTGGAGTTCACCGGTGGTGTAGACGCCGGCGGGGCGGGTGCCGGGGACGAGGCGGGCGGCGCGGGGGCGTTCGCGGGCGCCGGTGGCCAGGACCACCGCGCGGGCGGCGAGGGTTTCGGCGCCCCGGGGTCCCACGGTGGTGAGGGCGCGCGGGCCCGCCCAGTCGAGGGCGGTGACGCCGGTGCGCAGGTCGGCTCCGGCACGGGCGGCCGCGTCGGCGAGGAGGCGGGCATGGGCCGGGCCGGTCAGGGCGTGCGGCCGGTCGCCGAAGCCCCGGTGCGCGCAGTGCCTGGGGACTCCCCCGGGCGACTGCTCGCGCTCCAGGACCACGACGCGTGCGCCGGTCCGCGCCAGCCGGGCGGCGGCGGTGAGCCCGGCGGGCCCGGCCCCCACCACCAGGACGTCGACCTGTCGGCTCGTCACCCCTGTGCCTCCTCGAACAACGCCCGTACCGCCGCCCCGCAGTAGAAGCCCTGGCAGCGGCCCGCCCTGGCCCGGGTGCGGCGGCGCAGTCCGTCCAGGGAGCGAGGCGGGACCGGCCCGGCGAGGGCATCGCGGATCTCGCCGCGGGAGACGCGTTCGCAGTGGCAGACCAGGGTGCCGTACTCCGGGTCGGCGGCCACCAGGTCCGGCATCTGGTGGGGGCGGGGGAAGGCCTCGCCGAGGTTCGGCATGCGGACCGGTTCGAGCGGGCGCCGTGGGCCGAGGTCGAGGCCGGTGTCCGCGAGGAGGCCGGTGACGTGCGCGGCGATGGCGAGGGAGGCGGTGAGGCCGGTGGAGCGGATGCCGCCGGCGGTGACGTAGCCCTGGTGGGGGTGGGCGGTGATCCTGTAGTCGTCGTGCCCGGTGGCGGCGCGCAGGCCCGCGTAGACGGCGGTGACCTCCTCCTCCAGCAGGGCGGGGAGGATACGGCGGCCCTGTTCGCGCAGGCGCCGCAGCCCCTCGGCGGTCGAGCCGGTGTCGCCCTTGTCGTCCAGGTCCTCCGCGGTGGGGCCGAGCAGGACGTTGCCGTAGACGGTGGGGGCGACCAGGACGCCCTTGCCGAGGGCGGTGGGGACGGGCAGCAGGATGTGGCGGACCAGGGCGCGGGCGAACGTGTCGTGGACGACGAGCTGGCCCCGGCGCGGGGTGACGGTGAAGTCGTCGTGGCCGAGGCTCCGGTCGAGGGTGTCGGCGTGCAGTCCGGCGGCGTTGACGAGCCGCCGGGCGTGCAGGGGGCCGCGCGGGGTGTCGAGCCGGTGGACGCCGTCCGTGCGACCGGCGTGCGTGACGGGCGAGTCGAGATGCAGGTCGACTCCGGCGCGGACCGCCTGGGTGGCGTACGCGAGGGTCGTCGTCCACGGGCAGATGATGCTCTCGCCGGGTACGTGCAGGGCGCCGAGCGCGCCGGGGCCGAGGCGGGGCTCGCGGGCGTAGAGGTCGGCGGCGCCGAGGAGGCGGGTGTCGTGGTACTCGTTGCGGCGGGCCTTCTCGGCCAGGCGGGGCAGCGCCGCGAGCTGCTCCTCGTCCCAGGCGACGAGCAGGGCGCCGACGCGCTCGACGGGGATGCCCGACTCGGCGGCGTACGCGGCGAGTTCGCGGGAGCCCTCCCGCACGAGCCGGGCCTCCAGCGAGCCTGGCGCGGCGTCGAACCCGGTGTGCAGGATGGCGGTGTTCGCCTTGGAGGTGCCCTGCCCCACGTCGTCCTGCGCCTCGACCAGGGCGACGCGCAGCCCCGGGTGGTGTGCGAGCCGCCGGGCGATCGCACACCCGACGACCCCCGCCCCGACGATCGCCACGTCGTACGGCTCGGCGGGCGGCGCCCCCGGCACGGTGACGCTCACGCGGGCTCCCCGGCGAGCAGCGCGGTGACCGCCCCGCGGAAGCGGGTCCGGCGCTCGGTGGCCTCGTCGTCGGTGATGCGGGGCTCGTAGACGGTGGTGCGCCCGGCGACGGGGAGCGCCTCGGCGAGGGTGAGGGACGGGTCCGCGCCGAGGCGGGCGAGGGTGCCGACGCCGAGCGCGGTGGCGTCGGGCAGCGCGGACACCTCGACGGGGCGTTGCAGCAGGTCGGCCTGGGTCTGCATGAGGAGCGCGGAGCGGGTGAGGCCGCCGTCGGCGCGCAGGACCGTCAGCGGGGTGCCGAGGTCGGCCGCGGCTGCGTCGGCGAGTTCGGCGACCTGGGCGGCGAGGCCCTCGCACAGGGCGCGCACCAGGTGCCCGGGGGCGGTGTCCAGGCCGAGGCCGGTGAGCGAGCCGCGCAGGTCGCCGCGCCACCAGGGGGCGGCCAGCCCGGCCAGCGCCGGGACGAAGGTGACGCCGCCGGTGTCGGGCACGGTGGCGCCCACGGGGTCGAGGTCGGCGGCGCCGGTGATGACGCCGAGGTCGGTGAGCCAGCGCACGGCGGAGGCAGCCGTGTACACCTGGCCGTCCAGGCAGTGGTCGGTGCGTCCGCCGAGCCGCCAGGCGACGCAGGCGGCCAGGCCCGAGGCGCCGCGGCGCGGTGTGCCGCCGGTGTGGGCGAGGAGGAACGCGCCGGTGCCGTAGGTGCACTTGGCGGTGCCGGGTTCGGTGACGCGCTGGGCGAGCAGCGCGGCCTGCTGGTCGACGGCGAGTCCGGTGAGCGGGAGTTCGGGCCCGAAGGCCTTGGTCGTGCCGGCGTGGGCGGCGTTGTCCACGACGTCCGGGAGCCGTTCGCCGGTCAGTCCGTACAGCTCCAGGGCGCGCGGCGACCACTCGGTGCGGTCGAGGTCGAGGAGCCCGGTGCGGGAGGCGGTCGCGGCGTCAGTGACGTGGGCGCCGGTGAGGCGGTGGACCAGCCAGGTGTCGGAGGTGGTGACCCGTCCCGCGCGGGTGAGGTGCCGTCGTATCCAGGCCATTTTCGGCGCGGCGAAGTACGGGTCCAGGGGCAGGCCGGTGAGGTGGCGCAACTCGTCGGCGTGGTGCCCGAGTTCGGCGCAGAGCGACTCCGCCCGGCGGTCCTGCCAGACCAGTGCGTCGGTGAGCGGGCGGCCGGTGTGCGGGTCCCAGGCGAGCACCGTCTCGCCCTGGTTGGCCAGGCCCAGTGCGGTGACCGGCTCGCCGGCGTCGGCGAGCGCCCGGTGCCCGGCGTCCACCACCGAGCCGTACAGCTCCTCCGGGTCCACCTCCACCAGGCCGCCGGGCAGGTACCGGGGCCGGACCTCGGCGAATCCGGTGCCGACGACGCCCCGTTCGGGACAGATCACCAGCGCCTTGGTGCCGGACGTGCCCTGGTCGACGGCGAGTACCGCGTCCGGCATCAACACCTCCCGGCTCCCGCGCCGAGGGTCTCGGCGATCACTGCGCGCCAGCCTGCCCGTACGCACACACCGCGTCAAGGGTGACTGACAGTCAGTCAATTCGCGCAGGTGGCAATGGTTTTGCGCCGGTGTGGCAAAAGCGAACAGAGGCGGAACCTCCGCCTCTATAGTGTGCGCCGACCGCTCGACCACCGCACCGCCGCCCCCGGGGAGGGCTGTTGTCACGCCATGCCGCCGTCCGGCCCGTTCCGCTCCCGACAGCGGGCGGCTGATGGCCAGGGACGGAGCACAGCCCGCCTACGACCCCGCCGGCCACGACAGCGCACTGCGCTCCGCCCTGCAGGAGGTGCGGGCCGGCCGCTGGATGTCCATGCGCATCCTGCTGGAGCAGACCGGCACCTGGTCGCAGTGGACGGGGCGCACCCAGGTGCTGGCCGCCTCCGCGGCCGGTACGGACGTGGTGCGGGCCTGGCTCGCGGAGGAGCCGCACAGCGTGGCGGCGGCGGTGATGCACGCCCGGGTGGTGGTGGAGCGTGCGCTGCGGGCGCACCGCGAGGCCCATCCCCGCACGCGCGAACTGTGGTTGCAGGCCTGGCACGCCTGCGACGCGGCGACACGGGCCGCGCCCCAGGACCCGGTGCCGTGGGTGTGTCTGCTGGCGCTGGCCCGGCTGGACGAGGGCCTGCGCTGGGAGGAGCACCGGATGGCGCCGCCGGAGCCGATGCTGCCGCCGGGACCGTGGGGGCTGCTCGCCGAGGCCGGCAAGCGCGATCCGTACAACCGGGAGGCCCACCACCGCATGCTGCAGTTCTTCTATCCGCGCGGCGGCTCCGAACGCCTCGCCCAGGCGGCCGGGTTCGCCCACTGGGCGGCGGGGTCGGCGCCGTCGGGCTCGGCTCTGCACGTGCTGCCGCTGTACGTGCGGGTGGAGCGCTACCGCCGTTCGGGTGCGCGGGAGGCGGCACTTGATCTGCACTGGGTGGCGGAGGACGCCACCCGGGAGGCCCGGCAGGCCTTCGACTCCTGGTTCACGCTCTCCCCGCTGGACGAGCGGTCCCTGCCGGACCTGAACCACCTGGCCCACGCGCTGTGGGGCGCCCTCCGGTTCCGGGAGGCGAACCAGGTGTTCGACGCGCTCGGCCCCTACTGGACGCCGCTGCCCTGGGCCTGCCGGGCCCCTGGCGACGGTTCGGCCGGGCGGGCGGTGGAGGTGTTCCTCCAGGCCCGCACGCGCAGCCGTTCGGCCGCCCGCGGCCGTGGCCACGGCCGACGGCGCTCCTGACCCCCCACCCTTCCGTCCCCGGAGGTCTGCCATGTCCCGCCCCTCTGAACCATCCGCCACCGACGAGGAACAGCGCCTGCGCGAACTCGGCTACCGGCCGGTGCTGGCCCGCCGCATGGGCGGCTTCGGCAACTTCGCGATCAGCTTCTCGGTGATCTCGATCCTCTCCGGCTGCATGACCCTGTACGGCTTCGGCATGGGCGCCGGCGGACCCGCCGTGATGCTGTGGGGGTGGGCGGGCGTCGGCCTGTTCGTGCTGTGCGTCGGGATGGCGCTGGCGGAGGTCACCAGCGCGTATCCGACGTCGGGCGCGCTGTACTACATGGCCGACCGGCTCGGCGGCCGGCGCTGGGGCTGGTACACCGGCTGGCTGAACCTGCTGGGGCTGCTCGGCGCGATCGCCGGCATCGACTACGGGGCGGCGCTGTTCACGGGCGCGTTCCTGAACCTCCAGTGGGGCTTCGAGCCGACACCGGAGAAGACGATGCTGATCTTCGTCGTGATCCTGCTGCTGCACGCCACCCTCAACCTCTTCGGCGTGCGGCTGGTCAGTGTGCTCAACTCGGTCAGCGTGTGGTGGCACCTGGCCGGTGTGGCGCTGATCGTCGGCGCCCTGGTGATCGTCCCCGACCACCACCAGTCGCCGTCCTTCGTCTTCACCGAGTTCGTCAACGACACCGGCTGGGAGAACCCGCTGTACGTGGCGGCGATCGGCCTGCTGCTCGCGCAGTACACCTTCTCCGGCTACGACGCCTCCGCCCACCTGTCCGAGGAGACCTCCAACGCCTCGGTGTCGGCCGCGCGCGGCATCGTGCGGGCGATCTGGGTGTCGTGGCTGGCGGGTTTCGTGCTGCTGGCGGGACTGACCTTCGCGATCCAGGACTACGACGCGACCCGCGACACCGCGACCGGGGTGCCGCCCGCGCAGATCCTGCTGGACGGGCTGGGCACGGACGGCGCGAGCGCGCTGCTCCTCGTGGTGATCGTGGCGCAGTTGTTCTGCGGCAACGCCGAGGTGGCCGCCGCCAGCCGGATGGTGTTCGCGTTCAGCCGGGACGGCGCCCTGCCCGGCTCGTCGCTGTGGCGCAAGGTCTCCGCCCGCACCCAGACCCCGGTCGCCGCGGTGTGGCTGTCGGTGGCGGTGGCCTGCGTGCTGGCGGTGCCGTCCCTGTACTCGGCGACGGCGTACGGCGCGGTGACCGCCATCAACGTCATCGGCATCACCCCGGCGTACGCCATCCCGGTGCTGCTGCGGCTGCGGGCCGGCGACCGGTTCACGCCGGGGCCCTGGAACCTGGGCCGGTGGAGCAGGCCCATCGGGTGGGTCGCGGTGGTGTGGGTGGCGTTGGTCACCGTGCTGTTCTGCCTCCCCCAGTCGTCCCCGGTGACGGTCGACACGATGAACTACGCTGCCGTCGCCCTGGTCGTCGTACTGGTTTTGGCCACGGTGTGGTGGTTCGTCGCCCGCCGGTCCTACGGCACTCCGACGGCCGCGGCCTACGGCGACGACCGTGAGCAGGCGGAACTCGCCGAGGGCATCGTCTGAAACGCCCCGATCCGCCCCTCGGCACGGTACGGACCACCTCCCGGGATGCGGCAGGATGAGCCCTCGCGCCGGTCGAACTGCCTTGCGGTTCGGTCGGATGGCGTATCCCCGACATCCCGTGAACCTGGAGACTGCCGGTGACCGAGGACCTCACCATGGACCACCTGCTGCCCGCCGGCATCGCGCTGGCGGCGGGGCTGCTGGGCGCGTTCCTGCTGCGCGTGCTGCTGCGCTGGCTGGCGGGCCATGCCGGGCGCACCCGCTGGGGCGGCGACGACGTGATCGTGGCCGCGCTGCGCACGGTGGCGCCGTGGGCGGCGGTCGCGGCCGGGGTGGCCGGTGCGGCGGCGGCGCTGCCGCTGACGCGGACGGTGCAGCACAACGTCAACCAGGTGCTGACGGTGCTGCTGATCTTCGTGGTGACGGTGACGGCGGCCCGGGTGGTCGCCGGCCTGGTGCGGACGGTGACGACCTCGCGCTCCGGGGTCGCCGGGTCGGCCACGATCTTCGTCAACATCACCCGGATCCTGGTGCTGGCCATCGGCTTCCTGGTGATGCTGCAGACGCTGGGCGTCTCGATCGCGCCGATGCTCACCGCGTTGGGCGTGGGCGGCCTCGCGGTGGCGCTGGCCCTCCAGGACACGCTGGCCAACCTCTTCGCGGGCATTCACATCCTCGCCTCGAAGACCGTGCAGCCGGGCGACTACATCCAGCTCAGCAGCGGCGAGGACGGCTACGTCGAGGACATCAACTGGCGCCAGACCACCGTGCGCGAGCTGTCCAACAACCTGGTGGTGATCCCCAACGGACAGCTCGCGAAGTCGAACATGACCAACTTCATGCGGCCCGAGCAGCGGCTGACGGTGCTGGTCCAGGTCGGCGTCTCCTACGACAGCGACCTGGACCACGTGGAGCGGGTGACGACCGAGGTGATCGCCGAGGTGATGACGGAGGTCAGCGGCGCGGTGCCGGACCACGAGCCGGCGATCCGCTTCCACACCTTCGGCGACTCGCGGATCGGGTTCACCGTGATCCTGGGCGTGGGCGAGTTCAGCGACCAGTACCGGATCAAGCACGAGTTCATCAAGCGGCTGCACCGGCGCTACCGCGCGGAGGGCATCCGGATCCCGTCGCCCGCCCGGACCGTCGCGCTCCAGCAGGGGGCCGTGGTCCTGCCGCAGCAGCGGGCGGGCGAGGACGTCGTCCCGCTCCCCTGAGCCCGAGGTGGCCGGAATCTCCCCGCGACCCCTGTCGAGCCGAGGTCGATCACGAGATATCTTGATGTCGAGCAATGTTGCAGACGTGGAGCGGAGCACCCGGTGACTGACTCGACCATCATCTATACACACACTGACGAGGCCCCGGCCCTGGCGACGTATTCGTTCCTGCCGGTGGTCCGGGCGTACGCCTCGCAGGCGGGTGTCGCGGTCGAGACCCGCGACATCTCGCTGGCCGGCCGCATCATCGCCCTGTTCCCGGAGTACCTCACCGAGGACCAGCGCATCCCGGACGCCCTCACGGAGCTGGGCGAGCTGGCCAAGACGCCCGCCGCCAACATCATCAAGCTGCCGAACATCTCGGCGTCCATCCCGCAGCTCAAGGCCGCGGTCGCCGAGCTGCAGGGCCAGGGCTACGCGCTGCCGGCCTACCCGGACGACCCGAAGACCGACGAGGAGCGGGACGTCCGCGCCCGCTACGACAAGGTCAAGGGCTCCGCGGTCAACCCGGTCCTGCGCGAGGGCAACTCCGACCGCCGCGCCCCGGCGTCGGTGAAGAACTACGCCAAGACCCACCCGCACCGCATGGGCGCCTGGACCGGCGAGTCCAAGACCAACGTGACGACCATGGGCGAGAACGACTTCCGTTCCACCGAGAAGTCCGCGGTGATCGCCGAGGACGGCACCCTGCGGATCGAGCTGGTCGGCGACGACGGCACCACCACGGTGCTGCGCGAGTCGGTGCCGGTGAAGAAGGACGAGGTCGTCGACGCCTCCGTGCTGCGCGTCGCCGCGCTGCGCGAGTTCCTCACCGCGCAGGTCGCCCGCGCCAAGGCCGAGGGCGTCCTGTTCTCGGTGCACCTCAAGGCCACCATGATGAAGGTCTCCGACCCGATCATCTTCGGCCACGTGGTCCGCGCCTTCTTCCCGAAGACCTTCGCCCAGTACGGCGACGTGCTCGCCAAGGCCGGCCTCACCCCGAACGACGGGCTGGGCGGCATCTACAAGGGCCTGGAGTCCCTGCCCGAGGGGGCCGAGATCAAGGCGTCCTTCGACGCGGAGCTGGCCGAGGGCCCGGAGCTGGCCATGGTCGACTCCGACAAGGGCATCACCAACCTGCACGTGCCCTCGGACGTCATCGTCGACGCCTCGATGCCTGCCATGATCCGCACCTCCGGCCACATGTGGGGCGCCGACGGCCAGGAGCACGACACGCTCGCCGTCCTCCCGGACTCCTCCTACGCCGGCGTGTACCAGGCCGTCATCGAGGACTGCCGCGCCAACGGCGCCTACGACCCCTCCACCATGGGTTCGGTCCCGAACGTGGGCCTCATGGCGCAGAAGGCCGAGGAGTACGGCAGCCACGACAAGACCTTCGAGATCCCCACCACCGGCACGGTCCGCCTGGTGGACGCCGCCGGCAACGCCGTGCTGGAGCAGACCGTCTCCGCCGGTGACATCTTCCGCGCCTGCCAGACCAAGGACGCGCCGATCCGCGACTGGGTGAAGCTGGCCGTCACCCGGGCCCGCGCCACCGGCGACCCGGCCGTCTTCTGGCTGGACGAGGGCCGCGCCCACGACGCCAACCTGATCGCCAAGGTGAAGACCTACCTGTCGGAGCACGACACCGAGGGCCTGGACATCCGGATCCTCGACCCGGTCGAGGCGACGAAGCTGTCGGTGGAGCGCATCCGCCGCGGCGAGAACACCATCTCGGTGACCGGCAACGTCCTGCGCGACTACCTGACCGACCTGTTCCCGATCCTGGAGCTGGGCACCAGCGCCAAGATGCTGTCGGTCGTCCCGCTGATGGCGGGCGGCGGCCTCTTCGAGACCGGTGCCGGCGGCTCGGCCCCCAAGCACGTGCAGCAGCTGGTCAAGGAGGACTACCTGCGCTGGGACTCGCTGGGCGAGTTCTTCGCCCTGGTGCCGTCCCTGGAGCAGTACGCCGAGACCACCGGCAACACCCGCGCCAAGGTCCTCGCCGACACCCTCGACCGCGCCACGGCGACCTTCCTCAACGAGGACAAGTCGCCGACCCGCCGCGTCGGCGGCATCGACAACCGCGGCAGCCACTTCTACCTGTCCCTGTACTGGGCGCGGGAGCTGGCGCAGCAGACCGACGACGCGGACCTGGCCAAGGCCTTCGCCCCGCTCGCCGAGACGCTCACCGCGAGCGAGCAGAAGATCGTCGAGGAGCTGAACGCCGTCCAGGGCAAGCCCGCCGAGATCGGCGGCTACTACCAGCCCGACCCGGCGAAGGCCGCCGAGGTCATGCGCCCGTCGGCCACCTGGAACGAGGCGCTGGCGTCCTTCGCCTGATCCTCACCGGGCCCGCACGGACCCCGCACCCCGTCTCCGTCCCCTCGGAGGCGGGGTGCCGCCTCTTCACCACTCCCGTGGTGCGATCAGCTCATCCGGGTCGGCGTCCGGGAAGCCGTAGGCCTGGGCGACGAACCAGAAGTCCTCGCCGATCTCCTCGCGGGCCGTGGTCTCGATCTCGCTGCCCGCCTCCCCGAAGACCGCCTCCAGCTCGTTGAACTCCTCGGTGGCCGCGTGAGTGAGCGCGTAGAGGGCCGCCAGGTCGGCGGGACGGGCCGCCTCGACCCGCGCGCACAGCCGGCGCAGGATCTCGCTGCCCCGGTCCACCACGTGGTCCGGGAAGTAGTCGTCCTCGTACAGGCTCCGCAGAAACCGGTGTTCGGTCACCCGCCGATTCGTGATCGACATGACGCCCCTCTGCCTTCGCTTCCCCAAACCGACACCTCGATCCTGCCGTGCCCCACTGACAACGCCCTCGGAGCCGCCCCGTGACCGAAACCCCGCCCGTCTTCGAGCTGCTGCCCGGCGCCGACCGCTCCCCGGTGATCCTGCACGTGCCGCACTCCTCCCGCGAGGTCCCGGCGGATGTCCGTCCCGGCATCGTGCTCTCGGACGCGGAGCTGGAGCGGGAGCTGGACCACATGACCGACTCGCACACCGCGGAGCTCGCCGGGCGGGCCGCCGCGCGGGCCGGTCTCACACCCTGGCGGTTCGTGAACCGGGTGTCGCGGCTGGTGGCCGACCCGGAACGGTTCCCGGACGAGCGGGAGGAGATGGCGGCCGTCGGGATGGGCGCCGTGTACACGCGGACCTCGCACGGCGAGGAGCTGCGCCCGGAGGACATGGACCCCGCGCCGCTGATCGAGCGGTACTTCCGGCCGTACGCGCGGGCGATGACCGAGGCCGTCGCCGACCGGCTCGCGGCCACCGGCCGGGCCGTGATCGTCGACGTGCACTCCTACCCGACCGAGCCGCTCCCCTACGAGCTGCACGGCGAGGGTCCGCGCCCGCCCGTCTGCCTGGGCACCGACGGCTTCCACACGCCTCCCGGGCTGCTCGCCGCGGCCCGGGAGGCGTTCGCCCCCTGGGAGACCGGCCTGGACAGCCCGTTCGGCGGAACGTACGTGCCGCTGGACTTCTACGGCACGCGGAGCGAGGTCGGTGCGCTGATGGTGGAGATCCGCCGGGACACCTACATGACGGAGCCGGGCGGTCCGGCCGGGCCGGGGCTGTCCCGGCTCGCCGGGTCGCTGGCGGCGCTCGTCGACGCCGTGTCGGACTGAGGGCGGGCGGCCGCGCCGGTCACCACCGGCTGGAGCACTCCCGCGCGACAGCCGGGCGGGTGCACGGCGAGGGTGGGGGGATGACGCAGGAGACCACCACGCTCACCGGCCAGTCGCCGCCTCCGGTACGGGACTGGCCCGCCCTCGACCTGGACGGCCCGGAGTTCGACCCGGTCCTCGCCGATCTGATGCGCGAGGGGCCGCTGACCCGCGTCCGGCTCCCGCACGGCGAGGGCTGGGCCTGGCTGGCGACGCGGTACGACGACGTGAAGGCGATCACGAACGACCCGCGCTTCGGGCGGGCCGAAGTGACGCAGCGTCAGATCACGCGTCTCGCTCCGCACTTCAAGCCGCGCCCCGGTTCGCTCGCCTTCGCCGACCAGCCCGACCACAACCGGCTGCGGCGCGCGGTCGCGGGCGCGTTCACCGTCGCCGCCACGAAGCGGCTGCGGCCCCGGGCGCAGGAGATCCTCGACGGGCTGGTGGACGGAATCCTCGCCGAGGGCCCGCCGGCCGACCTGGTCGAGCGGGTCCTGGAGCCCTTCCCGATCGCCGTCGTCAGCGAGGTGATGGGCGTGCCGGCCGCCGACCGGGAGCGGGTGCACTCCTGGACCCGGCAGATCATCTCGACCTCCGGCGGCGCCGAGGCCGCCGAGCGGGCGAAGCAGGGCCTGTACGGGTGGATCACGCAGACCGTCCGCGCCCGGGCCGGCGGCGACGGCACCGACGTGTACGCGCTGCTGGGCGCCGCCGTGGGCCGCGGCGAGGTCGGCGAGACGGAGGCCGTCGGACTCGCGGGGCCGCTGCAGATCGGCGGCGAGGCCGTCACGCACAACGTCGGCCAGATGCTGTACCTGCTGCTCACCCGCCCCGAGCTGATGGCCCGGATGCGTGAGCGGCCCGGGGCGCGCGGCACGGCGCTGGACGAGCTGCTGCGCTGGATCTCGCACCGCACGTCGGTGGGCCTGGCCCGCATCGCCCTGGCGGACGTCGAGGTGCACGGGACGCGCATCGCCGCCGGTGAGCCGGTGTACGTCTCGTACCTGGCCGCCAACCGCGACCCGGACGTCTTCCCCGACCCGGACCGCATCGACCTGGACCGCGAACCCAACCCGCACCTGGCGTACGGCAACGGGCACCACTTCTGCACCGGCGCCGTGCTCGCCCGGATGCAGACCGAGCTGCTCGTCGGCACGCTCCTCGACCGGCTGCCGGGGCTGCGGCTCGCGGTCCCGGCCGACCAGGTGGCCTGGCGCCGCAAGACCATGATCAGGGGTCCGCGCACGCTGCCCTGCACCTGGTAGCCCGGCACCCGGCGGGCGGCGCGCTCAGGCCCGCAGCCACTCCGTCACGACCACCTCCCGGCCGGTCCGCAGCCGCAGTGCGAACGGACCGGCGGGCGGGGCCTCGCCGGTGAACCGGCCCATGTCGTCGGCCGTCAGCCGCGCGTGGGCCCGCGGGCCGCTGAGCACCTCGATCCCGGCGGGGCCCGGCGGCAGCAGCTGGCCGATCAGGCCGTCCGCGGTCACCTCGACGTCGACGGTCACCGCGTCCGTGCGGAAGGTCAGCATCCGCGGCGGGTCCGTCTCCCCCCGGACGGGGATGCCGTCCACCAGCGAGTCGAAGGTCAGCTCGGCGACGCGGGCGTCCAGGTCGTGCAGGACGAAGGCGTCGACGGCGATCCGCCGCAGCTCGGCCGGGACCGGGTCCAGGATCGCGGCGGCCTGCCGCAGCTCCTCCTCCAGGAGACCGTCGTGCAGCTCCCCGTCACGCTCGTCGTAGCCGTCGTGCTCGTCGTGCTCGTCGCGGCCGTCGTGCTCGTCGTTCAGATCGCTCATTTCGTCCCCCGTGCCTCCAGCCGGGCCCGCAGCCTGCGCAGACAGCGCTGGCGCATCGGCCCGATGCTGCCCACCGCGATACCCAGCGCGGCGGACACCTCCTGATAACTGGGCGGTGGCGAGGAGATCAGCACCCGCAGCAACTGGCGGCATCGCTCGCCCAGTTCCTCGAACTCCTGCCACAGCAGCCGTACGCGCTCGGTCTGCGCGGCGGCCTCCTCGGAGTCGAGCACCGACTCCTCCGGCGTACGGTCCTCGCTCGGCCGGTCCAGCAGTTGCGGATCGTCGGTCGGCGTCCACCGCCTGGAGGCCTTGAGCAGCTTCAGGCACTCGTGCCGTGCCGTGCTCGCCAGCCAGGAGCCGGTCTTCTCCGGTTCCCGGATCCGCCCCAGGTGCTGGGCGAACCGGAACCAGGCGGTCTGGTACACCTCGTGCGCGTCGGCGTCGGACAGCCCGTGCGACCTGGCCACGGACCACACGAGCGGGCCGAGTCCGTCCACCAGTGACTTCCAGGCCGCCGCGTCCCCGTCGGCCGCCGACTGGACGAGCGCCCCGACATCTGCACGGTCCACGGTCCCACCCCTCGTGTACGACCTGCCATCGTACGCCGTGGAGTGGATGGTTCCGACCGCCAGCAGGCCGTTCACGACCCGCCTTCCGACGGGTCGACGGGGACCGGGCGCCAGGTGGGCGGCAGCAGCGCGGGCACATGCGCCCCGCGCACCTCCGCGTACTCGGTGTTGGCCGCGAGCAGTCGCCGGCCGGCCGCGCGCGGGTCGGTCTCCTGGTGCGCCGTCATGCGGGAGGCGACCATCCCCGCGACCACGGGAGTGGCGAAGGAGGTGCCGCTCCACTGCGCGTGCCCCTCGAACATCACCTGGTCCGGCTTGGCGGGCGCCTCGCCCGGCTCGCTCAGCACCCCGTTGTGCCGGGGGTACTGGCAGGTGCAGGCATAGGTGAACCCGAACCGGCAGGCGTCGTAGGTGGAGTGCTGGTAGACGTACGGCACGGGTGCCCCGAAGCCGGTGAGGGCGCTGGTGAGGCGCTCGCCGGGGGCGTAGGCCCGCACCCAGCCGCCGTGGTTGCTGAAGCAGGCGCCGAACTCTCCGTCGGAGCGCAGCGCCCCGATCGACAGCACCGAGTCCTCCCAGCCGGGCAGGGTGGCGTAGGCGGCGGGCCAGAAGGGGGTGGCGCTGGCGTTGTTGCCCGCGGCGGCGACCAGCAGGGTCCGCTGGTCGCGGAGTTCCTCCATGAAGGCGTGGACGCCGAGCAGGCCGTCGGTGCGGCCGTTGGAGGTGCCGGCGGAGAGGCTGAGGACCTCGGGCCAGCCGCCGCGGTCGACGGCCTCGAAGAGCTTCTCGCCCAGCTCCGACTCCAGGATCGCGCCCGCGTCGTTGAGGGTGTTGCGTACGGTCACCTGGGTGTTGGGCGCGACGGCGGCGACCAGCCCGGCGATGAAGGTGCCGTGTCCGACGTACTGGCACAGGACGCCGTCGTCGCCGCACTCCCTGATCTGGGCGTCGCCCTCGGTGTGGACCAGCAGCGGATAGGACCGGTAGTCGTGCATGAGGCCGGTGTCGATGACGAGGACGCCGACGGCGGTCGCGGGGTCGTAGGCCGCCGTGTCGGCGGCCGGGTTGGGCGGCTCGCTCAGCGGGACGGGCACCGGCTCGTCGCCGGGGCAGGCGTTGACGGCGATGGAGACGACGTGGTTGCGGCTGATCAGCCGGCGGCCCGCGCGGCCCTCCGCCGTTCTGAGGGAGCGCAGGGCGTGGGCGACGGTGGGGTCGCCGTCGCGGGCGCCCTCGCCGGGGTCGGCGACCTGGATGCGGGTGATGCCGGTGCGGTTGGACTCGGGGCTCGTGCGGCGCACGTGGTCCGGGGTGAGTCCGGCCATCGTGGTGAAGTGGTCGCGCACGGTGTCCTCGACGATGCGGGCCTCCTCGCCGTCGCGGGCGAGGACGACGCCCTTCTCGTAGAAGAACTCGGCGGAGTCGTCCGGGCCCATCGCCAGCGGGACGTCCGGCATCGAGCGCTGGATCTGGTCGAACTGCTCGCGGAATCGCTGTGGTGCCATGCTTGTCCTCCACTGTGGCGGTGGCGGTGACGACGGCCGGGGCCCCGGGCGTGACCGCGGGTGTGACCACGGATGTGACCACGGTGGTGGCAGCGGTCGTCAATCAGAGTCCCGGGGTGGCCGATTGATACAGACTCGAACCTGTGTGACGTGGTTCCGGAGCACTACCATCCGTGGGGTGACAGCGCGAAACGACTCGGTTCTCGACCTGCTGCCGATGGTGTTCGCCGCCCCGGGCGAAGCGCTGACGCGGGCGGAGGAGTTGCTCGGCGCCGATCCCTCGCCGCTGCACGCCTCGGTCGCCCATCAGGTGATCGGCATCTGGCAGCGGGACTTCGGCGACACCCGGCGCGCCCTGGCCCATCTGCGGCGCGCCCGCGACCTCGCCGCGCGCGCGGACTCGGCCGAGCGGGAGGCGGACGTCCTGGCCACGCTCGGGGTCGCGCTGGTGCACGCCGGGCGTACCCGGGCGGGGCTGGAGGCGTTCGAGCGGGGCGTCGCGCGCGGGAGCGGTCACACACGCGCGCGGGTGCTGTTCCGGCGGGCGTACGTGTGGTGGGTCCTCGGCCGGCACGGCGAGGCGCTGGAGGACGTACGGCGGGCGATCCCGGTGCTGCGGCAGGCGGAGGACGTGATCTGGACGGCGCGGGCGCTGACACTGCGGGCGACCGTGCACCTGGCGCTGGGCTCGGTGGAACGGGCGGACGCCGACTTCACCGCGGCGGAGGCGCTGTGGGACACCACGGGCCAGGAGCACGACAAGGCCGACGCGGTGGAGAGCCGGGGTCTGGCGGCCTTCCGGTCGGGTGACGTCCCCGCGGCACTGCGGCTCCTCGACGAGGCGGAGGAGCGGTACGCGAAGCTGGGCACACCGACGTTCATGCTCACCATCCGGCGCTGCGAGGTGCTGATGGCGGCGGGGCTCGCCACCGAGGCGCTGGCGGAGGCGGACGGAGCCGTAGCGGCGCTGGACGGGATCGGCGGGCAGTCCACCCGCAAGGCGGAGTTGCTGCTGGTGGCGGCGCGGGCGGCCCGGCTGGCGGACGAGCCGCAGACCGCGCTGGCGCGCGCGGCCCTCGCGGTGCGGCTGTTCGCCGGGCAGCGGCGCACCTGGTACGAGACGCACGCCCGGCTGGTGCTGATCGAGGCGCGGGTCGCCACGGGGCGCGGCTCGGGCCGGCTGGTCGCGGACGCTGCGGCGGTGGCGGAGCGGCTGGCGGCCTTCGGTGCGCCGGCCGCGCCGGAGGCGTCCCTCCTGGCGGGCCGGATCGCGCTGGACCTCGGCTGGACCGCGGACGCGGAACGGCATCTGGCGGTGGCCGCGCGCAGCCGGCACAGCGGGCCGCCGCTGGCGCGGATGACGGGCTGGGCGGCGCAGGCGCTGCGGGCCCGGGCGGCGGGCTCGGCGCGGGGCGTGCTGGAGGCCTGCCGGCGCGGTCTGGACGTCCTCGACGACCACCGGATGACGCTGGGCGCCTCGGAGCTGCGGGCCCGGGCCACCGCACAGGGTGCGGAGCTGGCGGCGCTGGCGCAGCGGGCCTCGCTGGTCTCGGGCGGGCCGCGGCGGCTGCTCGGCTGGAGCGAGCGCTGGCGGGCCACGGTGCTGTCGGCGCCGCCGACCCGGCCGCCGGCCGATCCGGTGCTGCTGACCGCCATGACGGCGTTCCGGGAACTCGCCGCCCGCGCGGAGGAGGCCCGCACGGACGGCGGCCGGCCCGCTCCCGCGCTGGAGCGGGAACAGCGGCGCCTGGAGCGGGAGATCCGCTCCCGCACCCTGCACATGCGGGGTGCGGCGCCCGGCGACGGCGACCGGTTCGACGTGGGGCGGCTGCTGCGGCGGCTGGGCGACGAGGTGCGGCTGGTGGAGCTGGCGGTGCTCGACGGGCGGGTGCACGTGCTGCTGTGCGGGCAGGGCCGGGTACGGCGCTTCGAGGCCGGGCCGCTGGCCGAGGCGGAACGGGAGGCCGAGCACGTTCAGGCCGGTCTGCGACGGCTGGCCCATCCCGGTGCCGAGGCACGGCTGCCCCTGGTGGAGGCGGCCGGGGCCCGCCTGCAGCACCTGCTGCTGGGACCGGCCGCGGCCCACCTCGGCTCCGGTCCGGTCGTCGTGGTCCCGCCGGGCCGGCTGCACCGGGTGCCGTGGGCGCTGCTGCCCGTCCTGCGGGAACGCGTCCTCAGCGTGTCGCCGTCGGCGAGCAGCTGGCTGCGGGCGAGGGACACCGCTCCGCCGCCCGGCGGCCGGCAGGTCCTGGTCCGCGGCCCCGGCCTGGCGAGCGGCGGCGCCGAGGTGCCGGAGCTGTCCGAGCGGTACGCGGGGGCACGCCGGCCGCCACCGGGCGGCGGACGGGAGCGCGATGGACGCACGGCGGCTGCCGACACGCTCGAGGCTCCGTCGCAGGGCGAGCGGCGGCCGGGTGACCGCGGGGATCCCGCCGGACCACACCAAGTACCACCACAGCCCGGACCGGACCGCAGGAACCACGCACAGTCGACCGACACGCCCCCGGCACCGCCCCAGGCTCCGCCGCACCACCGGGAACACGGTGAACCCGCCGGACCACATCGGATACCACCACAGGCCGGACCGGACCGCAGCGAACACGCGCAGCCGGCCGGAGCGCGCCCGGTGCCGTCCCAGGACGGGGCGTACCTCGGCGAGCACGGACGGCCCGCCGGGGCGCTCGCGGTGCCGCCGCGGGGTGGGTGGGAGCCTGGGGGGCGGCGGGAGACGGCTGCGCCGGACGGCGGCGGGAGGCGAGCTTCGCTGCTCGTCGACAGCGAGGGCGGGGAGCTCGTCGGCCGGGAGGGCGACGCCGGCCGGCGGGCGCGTCCCGGTGCCCCCGCCGCCGCACGGGGCGGGACCGTCGTGCTGGAGGGCGACGACGCACGGGTGCCCAGCGTGTTGCGGGAGCTGGACGGCGCCGCGTTGGCGCACATCGCGGCGCACGGGACCTTCCGCGCGGACAGTCCGTTGTTCTCGTCGCTGCGGATGGCCGACGGGCCGCTCATCGTGCACGATTTCGAGCGGCTCGACCGCAGCCCGTACCGGATCATCCTGCCCTGCTGCGACACGGCGCGTTTCGCGTCGGTCGGCGCCGACGAGCTGCTCGGCCTGGTCACCGCGCTGCTGCCGCTGGGCACGGCCGGGGTGGTGGCGTGCACCGCGCCCGTCAACGACGCCGCGGTGGTGCCGCTGATGCTCGCGCTGCACAAGGGGCTGGAGGCCGGCCTGTCCCTGGCGGAGGCGCTGCGCGACGCGCGGGCCGCGCTGCCGGGCGACGCGGTGCACCAGGCGACGGGGTGGGCCTTCTCGGCGTTCGGGGCGGCCTGACCCGCCACCCCGCCACCCCGCCACCCGGTACCCGGCCGCCGGGTCAGGCGGGTTGGGACTCGGGCAGTTCCATGAGCCACGGCAGGGCGCCGCGGTCGCGCGCCCCGAGGCGGGTGTAGGCGCCGTAGAGGTGGTTGCCGACGGTGCGGACGGAGAGGGTCAGCCGCTCCGCGATCTGCCGGTTGCTCAGGCCCTCGGCGGCGAGGGTGACGATCTGCCGCTGTCGGGCGGTGAGTTCGCCCAGCACCAGGCCGGACAGTGCGGGGGTGCGGGCGCCCTGGCAGCGCCGGGCGAGGGCGGCGGCCCGGGTCCGGGCGGTGCGGGCGGACCGGGGGTCGCGGTGGGCGCCCACCGCCTGGGCGCTCGCCTCGGCCGCGAACAGCAGGAATCCACACCGCTCCAGCTCATCGGCGACCCGGTCCAGCGTCGGCCCGTCCTCGCGCGCGAGGGCGTCGGCGTGCACGGCGAAGACACCGGTCAGCGCGGCGGGCGCCCGCTCGGGTGCGCCGAGCCTGACCGCGTCGTACGGCTCGCCCCGGTCGACCGTCCGGACCGCCTCGTCGAGGTCGCCGCGCGCGGCGGCGGCCCAGGCGGCGGCGACGCCCGCCCCGTCGACGTCGAGTCGTCCGTCGCCCGACTGTGCGAGGGCGAGGGCGAGTTCGCCGAGGCAGGCGGGATCGCCGCGGTCGGTCCGCAGGCCCTCGCGGGCCCACGCGGCGGCCTCGCGCAGCCGCCCGCCCAACCGGGCGTACCGGGCCCGCAGCGCCGCGTACCGGGTCGGCAGCGGTACTCCCTCGGCAGCCAGCCACTCCCCCACGGGGGCCTCGGTCGGCCGTACGTCGGCCTGCTCGATGCGCAGGGCGAGGGCGGCCCGCTCCGCCTCCAGGGCGGGGCCGGTCCGGTCCGGAGTGCGGGCCAGGCGGCGGGCCCGCAGCCGGCCCGCGGCGGCGCGCAGCACCGGACCGTGCAGGGGGTGCGCGAGACGGCCGGCACCGTGGTCGTCGACGGTGACCAGTCCCTCGGTTTCCAGGTGCTCCAGGATCCGTACGTCGAGCGCGTCCCGGTCCAGGTCCCGGTCCAGGTCCAGGGACAACGGCTCGGCGAAGGCGAGGCGTTCGAGCGTCTCCCGCTCCTCGGTGCGGGGGCGGTCGAGTACCTGGGCGGTGCGCTCGCGGACCGCCGGGGTGACCGGCACCGGTCCGCGCCACGCCCACTGGTCCGTGTCCGGCACCGGCACGAGCCGGCCGCTCTCGCGGACGGCGGTCAGCAGTTCGCGCAGCAGCCGCAGGTCCCCTCGGCACAGGCGGTGCAGGCGGTCGACGGTGAGCGGCTCCAGGACGGTGTCCGCGCCGGCCGTGAGGAGGTCGGCGGTCTCCTCGCGGGGCAGCGGTCGCAGGGCGAGGCGCGGCAGCAGCTCCCCGGACCAGAGCCGGGACACGGCGTCCGGCACGGGGGCGCCGTCGGTGGCGACGACCAGGAGGCGGGTGCGGCCGTGTACGGCGAGCTGGTGCACGAGGGCGGCGGAGGCGGCGTCGAGCAGGTGCGCGTCGTCGACCAGCAGCAGCCGTACGTCGGACAGGAGTTGTACCGCGCGGTGCAGGGTGACTGACTCGGGCAGCAGGTGGGCGAAGGCGGCGAAGGGGATGTCCCGGGTCTCGGGCGTCCCGGCGGCGCGGGCGCGGTCCGTGCCGCGCACGGCCTCCGTCACGAGCCTGGTCTTGCCCGCTCCCGCCGGGCCGGTCACCACGAGGCCGCCCCGTCCGGCCGCCACGGACCTGCGCACCAGCTCCAGTTCGTCCGCCCGCCCGGTGAACGGCCAGGGGGTCTCCAGCCTCTTCGCGTCCCGCAGAGAAGTCGTCACGGCAACATGAGTCGGCATACTCATCCCTGATACAGGGTGACTTGAGTACCCCCCGACTCAGGCGCCGGGGCCGGACCGGACGGCACCCTGAGGGCCATGACCGCACGCTACTGCTCGCTCGCGCAGCAGCCTGACCCGGTGCTTCCGCCGGGGCTGGCCGTGGAGCGCGTCGCCGCGCTCGTCGGCGGGCAGCGGATGTGGGTCAACGCAACCGTGCTGCACTACTGCTTCCTCGGCGGCGACACCGACGCCTCGGTGGTCCCGATGCCGGGGAGCGGGCGGCCGCGCCGGGGTTCGTGGGCGGGGACCGAGGAGCAGCGGGACGTGGTGCGCGACTGCTTCCGGGAGTGGCGGGACCTCGGCATCGGGCTCGATCTGGTGGAGGTCCGCGACCGGTCGGAGGCGGAGCTGCGCATCGGCTTCCAGCCCGGCGACGGATCCTGGTCGGCGGTGGGCAAGGACGCGCTCCGGGTCGGTCTGAACGACCGTACGATGAACTTCGGCTGGGACCTGACCGCTCCGGGCGAGCGCGCGACGGCCCTGCACCAGATCGGGCACGCGCTCGGCATGCTGCACGAGCACCAGAGCCCGTTCGCGGGCATCCTGTGGGACGACGAGGCGGTCTACGCCGAGCTGGCGGGCCCGCCCAACCACTGGAGCCGGGAGCGGACCTTCCACAACATCCTGCGCAAGCTCGACGGCGACGAGGCCAACGCCCCGGTCTGGGACCCGCAGTCGATCATGGAGTACCCGTTCTCCTCGGGACTGATACTGGAACCCGAGCACTACCGCTCCGGCCTGCACCCGCCCGGTACGCTCTCCGCCGCCGACAAGGAGTTCACCCTGCGCTGGTACCCGCCCACCGGCCGGCCCGGTCCGCTGGTGCCGTTCCGCTCGGTGCCGCTGGGTCTCGGGCCCGGCGAGCAGGCCGACTTCCGCGTGGATCCGCCGGAGACCCGCGAGTACACCGTGGGCACCTTCGGTGACAGTGACGCCGTCGTCGTCGTCTTCGAGGAGCGGGACGGTGTGCCCCGCTACTTCGCCGGACAGGACGACGGGGGAACCTCCCGCAACGCCACGATCAGGGCCCGTTTCGTCAAGGGCCGCCGCTATGTCGTCCGGGTGCGCCTGTACTCCTCGTGGGGTGCGGGCGAGACGGCGGTCATGTACTGGTGACCGCGCGGCTCACAAGCACCCGCGCGCCGTGGCCACAGACCGGCGCCGGGGGCCGGCCGCGGCGCGCCGCCTTCGGGGGAGGGCGACGCGCCGCGGCACACGCCGTGTCCGCCGCTGGGGGGCGGCGGACACGGCGACTTCCGGGTGTCCTGTCCGCTCAGGCGGGACGGCCCACGAGGTGGCGGCCGAAGGCCGGGTGGGCGGTCAGACGCCGGACGTGGGTCCACAGGGCGGGGTGATCGTCCGCGGGCAGCGGGGTGTCGAGCCGGACGAGGGCCGCCCACACCTCGACGTCGGCGGCGGTCAGCAGGTCGCCGACGACGTGGGAGTGCTCGGACAGGCGGCGCTCGAGGACGTCCAGCACGCCGGGCAGCGCCGCGGGGTCGGCGGCCCGGGTGCACAGTTCCTCGACGGCTGCGACGGCCGCCTCCGCGCCGCGCGGATACAGCGCCGGGCCGGCGGCCGGGGTGAAGGACCGGGCGAGGTCGCGCATGATGTCGCGCGCGTGTGTGCTCACGATGCGGCCGGACCAGCCGTCGCTGAGCACCGGTGCCACGGCCGGCCCCCGGTAGTGGTGCGCGCTCGCCTCGTACAGCGGGCGCAGGTCGGAGTACCCGCCGTCGGGACAGTCGGGGCGCGGTGCCAGAAGGGTCACCGGACAGATCTCGTCCAGACCGAGGAGGCGGTGCACGACGGCGATGCCCAGACAGTCGTCGTGGCCGGGTGAGAGGTGGAGGCGGTAGCGGCGCGGCACGGCGTAGTGGCCGCTGCTCGGGTCGCGGCCGATCCGGCCGCGGAAGGCGGGGGCAGGGACGATCGGTGTGACGGTCATGGCTCTCCCCGGTTGTTTCCCTACCTAATCACTAGGATTACTGGGGAAGTCTCGACCGGCACCGAAGAGGCGTCAAGAGGGTGTCCGCCCACCAAGAAGAAGCCGGAATGCCGGGATGCCGGGATGCCGGGATGCCGGGATGCCGGGATGCCGGGATGCCGGGATGCCGGGAGAAGAGGGCCACGCCGGTCCACCGGACGCAACACCGCGGGTGGAACGTGGCACCGGCGGTCAAGGCGCCCCGGCCTCCCCGGCGTCCACCTCGTCACCGTCGTCGCCCCGCAGCCGCCGTCCAGCACCGTTGTTGACGGGCTGGGGTCCCGTGGGTGCCCTATCGGCCGCCGCCGGCCAGGGCCCGTGACCGGGACGTGGCGTCTTCGACCTGTTCCTCGATCCAAGCGATCCTGGCCCTCAGCTGCTTGGCCAACTCCTGGACCGGGAAGTTGTCCAGGGCGAGGTAGACCTCCGCCTGGCTGCCCCGCGTCACCTCGGCCGGCAGCGGAGTGCCGGCGAGTTCCGCGACCGCGCGAAGCACCTCCTGCGTGGACGACCGGCCGGTGATCCGCAGGCGCCGCAGATCGTCGACGCGGATCTCCACTGTGCGTTCGTTCTCCTGGTAAGAGGGGTCGCCCGGCGGTATGCCCGCGGGGTTCTCGACGGGGGCGACGGTGCCGTGCCAGACCTTGTAGTCGTTCCGCCCGTCCGACCCGGTCGCCAGCTCCTGGCCGATGCCTGTCAGCTGGTAGGAACGCAGTAGTTCCTGGTCGACCTCGTGGTGCAGGGTGTGGTCCCTCATCAGGTTGCCGGGAGGGGTGCTATCTCCGTTTCGCTGCCACGCACCGTCCATGTCGCGCTCGGACATCTCGCTCGTCCCGCCGGCGGGCGCCGGGAATCCTCCGCCGTATGCCGGCTTCCCGTTGTACGGGCTGAGTTGCGCCTTTACGCCGACGACCGCTGTGGCATCGTCCTTCCAGGCGATGAGGTAGTGCTTGACCTTGTGTTTTGTCTGCTTGTCGACCTGAGTCCATGCGCCTCGTCCGTATTTGGCACTCTCGTTCGCACTCACGTCCTCGACTTGCCCATTGCGCCAGCGCTGGACCGTGTGGCCCCCCGCCATCCGCTGCACCGGCATCGCGGCATCACGCGCGGCGGAGCGCTGCACGGCGGACGGAGCGGTCCGGTGGCCGGAGCCGGCAGCTTGCCGGTGCCGCTCGTCGCCCACCATCCGCGCCACGGCGCGATTACCCGCGCCGCGCTGCAGGTTGTGGAGCGCGGCAGGCGAGAGCGACGCCACGGGGGTCTCCCTCATCAGGCCCGCGTCCTGGGTGGGGAGGGGCACGCCAGGGCGTGCCGAGACCCGATCCTCTTCGGATGTCATGCCGGGACGTCGCGTACGCATGGAGAAGAGCCCTTCCGGAAAATCACAGCCGTCCTATTGACGTACCTGGTTCGACGCCGTTCCGGGAAGGGCTCTTCGGGCAGCGTTTCGGGCACCGGATCATCCCTCTGAGCACCGGAGGCGAAGAGCCGGATGGTGTACTGGGCCCCACGGCCGGTGCGCCGGAGCCCGGTCGAGCGCGCCGATCCGCAGACAGTCCCGGACACCCCGGACAGTCCTGGACAGTCCTCAGAAATGATCAAAGGGCCGTTTCAGATCTCTCTGAAACGGCCCTTGACCTGCGACTTCGCAAAGTCGGGACGACAGGATTTGAACCTGCGACCCCTTGACCCCCAGTCAAGTGCGCTACCAAGCTGCGCCACGTCCCGGTGCGCGATCCGGGTTCACCATGATCGCGCCGGTCAAGCCTACCCCATGCGCGCGGCGGGGTGGAGCCACCGGGCACCGCCGCCGCTCGGTGAGGTCGAGGCGCCGTTGCACTCGCACAACCGCGACGAGCACGTGACCGTCGATACCACCCGCTCCGAGGACCTGATGGGGTGATCACATCGCGAGACGGCTTTGCGTCACGCCATCCTCCGGGCGTTGATTCGCACGGTGCGAACCGAAAGAACCGAAAGAACCGAACACCGCGAGCACCCCGGCGACGACGTCACCGGCGACCGCTCCGCGCGCCGTGCCGTGACCGTCTTCCCGGTCCTCGTCCTGCTGGCCGGCGCCCTCGGCCTGCTGCTCCCCGGGAGTTTCACCGGGTGGAGCGAGGCGGTGCCGTATCTGCTGGGTGTCGTGATGTTCTGCATGGGCATCACCATGACCCCGGAGGACTTCCGCGGAGTCGTGAAACGTCCCTGGGCGGTGGCGCTCGGGCTGGTCGCGCACTACGTCATCATGCCGGGGCTCGGCTGGGCGATCGCCCACCTGCTGGACCTGCCGCCGCAGCTCGCCGCCGGCGTCATCCTGGTGGGTTGTGCGCCCAGCGGTACGGCCTCCAACGTGGTGACCTATCTGGCCCGCGGCGACGTCGCCCTGTCGGTCTCCGTCGCGACCGTCTCCACACTGGTCGCCCCACTGGTCACCCCGCCGCTGACGCTGCTGCTGGCCGGCGAGTACCTCCCGGTGGAAGCCGGGTCCATGGTCACCGACATCCTCAAGACGGTGCTGCTGCCGGTCCTCGCGGGCGTCGTCGTACGGCTGCTCGCGGGACGGTACGTGCGGCGGGCGCTTCCGGCGCTGCCCTGGCTGTCCGCGCTGACGATCGCCGTGATCGTGGCGGTCGTCGTGGCGGGCAGCGCGGACGCCATCAAGTCGGCCGCGGGGCTGGTGTTCGTCGCCGTCGTCCTGCACAACGGGCTCGGTCTGGCCCTGGGTTACGGGGCGGGGCGCCTCGGCCGGCTGGGCGAGCCCGGCAGCCGTGCCATGGCCTTCGAGGTCGGCATGCAGAACTCCGGCCTCGCCGCGTCGCTGGCCACCGCCCACTTCAGCCCCCTGGCGGCGCTTCCCGCAGCGGTCTTCTCCGTGTGGCACAACGTCTCCGGTGCGGTGGTGGCCGCATGGCTGTCGCGCCGGGGGCGGTGACCTGCGGCCGGCCGGGCGGCGGTAACCGTACGCAGCGCCGCGATGCTGCCGAGGAAGACCATGGAGGAGAAGTCGTGTAGATCATGGCGCGGGTGCTGCTGAGGAAGATCGCGGTGCCGGAGCCGGGACGCTGTCAGGCGACCGACGGAGTGCCGTGGGTGTGGAAGGACGCGATGGTCTCCAGCCCCCAGGCCTGGCGGACTCGCCGCGCTCGCCGTAGGGCAGGCACGCGATGGTGACCTTCTCCCCGCGCGAGGCGGCCGGTGCGATGGCGGCGGGCGCGTTGCCGTACGTCATGGGCGGCTTCTCCTCGGTGGACGGGGGGCGCCCGCCTCGGCGCCTGTCTCAGGTGCGTGGCTCGGCTGCCTGCCCCAGGTGGCGTGGCTCGGCTGCCTGCCCCGGGTGCGAGTGTCAGTCGCGCAGCGCCTCGATCACACTGGTGAGGTGGGCCCGGACGGCCGCCTCGGCGGCCTGGGGGTCCCTGGCCTCGATCGCCTCGATCATGGCCAGGTGCTCGTTCAGGGACTGCTGCGGACGCCCCGGGCGCAACGCCAGGTGGAAGCGGTGCCGGACCAGTTGGGCGTTGAGCCGCTCCAGCAGGTCGACGGCGGTCAGCTGGCCGGAGAACTCCCGGATCCGGGCGTGGAGTTCGTGGTTGAGGTCCGAGTAGGTCAGCGGTTCGCCTCCTGCCACGGCCTTGCGCATCGCCGAGCCCAGTTCCGTCAGCTGGGCGACCTGTCCGTCGTCGACGGCGGCGGCTGCCTTGGCCGCGCAGAGCCCTTCCAGGACCAGGCGGCACTCGGTGATGGCGACGGCCTCCTCCGCGGTCACCACCCGCACCCGCGAGCCGCGGTTGCGGATGCGCTCGACGAGCCCCTGGGACTCCAGGTCGATCAGCGCGGCCCGGACACTGGCCCGGGTCACGCCGAACCGCTCGGCGAGTTCGTTCTCCACCAGCCGCTGTGCGGGCGCCATGTCGCCGTGCAGGATCGCCTGCCGCAGCTGCCCGAGCGCAAGCTGTCTGGCCTGCTCCCCGGTGCCCGGACGGGCTTGGTTCGGCATGGTTGCCCTCCCTGGGCCAGTGCCCGTCGAACGTAGATCTGACCAAATGACACTGTCAGCAATTTTGTTCGCGATATTCGCTCCGGCGAGGCCAGGTTTGTCCTGTCAAAACGTTGACATGATGCCGAAGCCCGCCCAGGGTGGCCTGGACAGATCACGGACAGGTCCGAAAAGGGGCTCTCATGGTCCAGGCACTCGGTGTCGCCGTCGTCGGTTTCGGCTGGATGGGCCGGGTGCACACCCAGGCGTACGCCCGGGTCCGCCACCACTATCCGCACCTCGCGCTGCGCCCCGAACTGGTGGCGGTCGCCGAGGAGGTACCGGGACGGGCCGAGGAGGCCGCCGCACAGTTCGGGTTCGCCTCGACGACCCGGGACTGGCGCGAGGTGGCCGCGGACCCGCGCGTGCGGGCGGTGAGCATCACGGCACCCAACTTCCTGCATCGCGAGATCGCCGTCGCGATGGCCGGGGCGGGGAAGCACATCTGGGTGGAGAAGCCGGTCGGCCTGTCCGCCGACGACGCGCGGGCGGTGGCCGACGCGGTGGCCGAGGCAGGTGTGCAGGGCGCGGTCGGCTTCAACTACCGCAACGCACCGGCCGTGGAGGCCGCCCGTGACCTGATCGCCGCCGGGGAGATCGGCACCGTCACCCATGCCCGCATCCGGCTCTTCAGTGATTACGCGGCCCATCCGGAGGGCGCGCTGACCTGGCGCTACGAGAGGGAGCGCGGCGGCAGCGGGGTACTCGGCGACCTGGCCTCGCACGGCGCGGACCTGGCCCGGTTCCTGCTCGGCGACATCGCGTCGCTGACCGCCGACACGGCGGTCTTCCTGCCGCAGCGGGCCCGGCCGGCCGCCGCCACCGCCGGTCATGCGCGGGCCGCGGGCGGCGAGTTGGGCCCGGTCGAGAACGAGGACTACGTCAACTGCCTGTTGCGCTTCGCCTCCGGCGCCCGCGGAGTCCTGGAGGCCTGCCGGGTCTCGGTCGGCGAGCAGAACAACTACGGCTTCGAGGTGCACGGCACCACGGGCGCGGTGTTCTGGGACTTCCGCCGCATGAACGAACTGCGCGTCAGCCGCGGCACGGAGTACCAGGACCAGCCCGTGAGCACCGTGTACGTCGGTCCCGGGCACGGCGAGTTCGCCGCTTTCCAGCCGGGCGCCGCGAACGCCATGGGCTACGACGACCTGAAGGTGGTGGAGGCCCACCGCTTCCTGCGCTCGATCGCGGACGGCATCCCGTACGGTGCCACCCTGGCGGACGCCGTGTACAGCGCGGCCGTACTGGACGCGATGGCCCGGTCCGCGGAGCGCGGCACCTGGGTCAGCCCGGAGACGTCCGGGTGACGGCGCGGCACGTCACGCGGTCGCGGTGTCGAAGGGCGTGTCGGACGGCATGTTGTACGGCGTGACGACCTGGATCGCCGACGGCCGCGCCGGACCGGCCGGAGGCAGGGCCCCGTGGGCCCGCATCACGTGGCGGCAGGCCTCGCGCAGGTCCTGGCGCAGGTCGTGATGGAGCACGACGGACAGGCGCCGCTCGCGCAGCAGCCGGGTGTTGTCCTGGTCCAGGTCGTGGGCGACGAACACCTCGCAGGGGCGGCCCAGGTCCTCGAAGGCGCGCAGGGTCGCGATGTTGCCACCGCCCATCGAGTAGACCGCGCGGATCCGCGGATCGCGTTCGAGCGCGGCCCGCACCAAATCGTACTGGGTGGCGTCCAGGCCCTGCCCCTCGGCGATCTCGACGAGGGCCCGCCCTGGGTGCCGGGCCCGCATGACGCCGCGGAAGCCCATCTCGCGTTCCTCCTCGTTGCGGAAGAAGCCGCTGCTGAGGCTGGTAAGGATGTTGCCGGGGCGGTCGCCGAGCCACTCGCCCATGAGGTAGGCGGCGGTCGCGCCCGCGGCCCGGTCGTCGATGCCGACGTAGGCCACCCGGGGGCCGGCCGGCAGGTCCGTGGCCAGGGTGACGACGGGGATGCCCGCGGCGGTCAGCCGGCCGACGGCGGCGGTCACCTCGGGGACGTCCGGGGCCTTGAGGATCACCCCCTGGGAGCCGCGCCGCGCGATCCGGTCCAAGGCCGCGGTCAGCTCCCCGGCCGGGCCGGTCTCGCGGAAGTGGAACCGGCAGCGCACCACGGCCGGGTGCAGCGCGGGCAGTTCGGCCTCCAGCGCCGCGCGGACGGCGGTGGAGAAGCGTTCCGGCGCCTGCATCACGATGTCGCACATGAACGTGCGTCCGACCAGCCGGACCTGGGTGCGCTGGCGGTCCAGGTCGGCGATGGCCCGTTGAACCTCGTACGCGGTGCTCTCGCGCACGCCGCCGCGGCCGTTGAGCACCCGGTCGACGGTGGCCTCGCTCAGGCCGGCCTGCCGTGCGATCTCCCGGATCGGGAAGGGGTGCCCCATGACCGGCTCCTCGGCTTCGTCCGTGCGGCGGGCTCTGAGGGGTTTTTGATGGCCGCCTGCTGGTTGTTCGACGCGTTTGTCAGGACAAGAATGACAGCACCGCGTCGCCCCTGTCAGCGAAAGGACGACGATGCCCGCAGCGCCCGTCCCCGCCCACCGCTCCCGGCTGTCCGCAGGCGACTGCGATCTCGGCGCCTTCCGCGCGCTCGTCGAGCAGCCGACAGACCCGGCCGCGTACCCGCGGGCCGCCGCCGTGCAGCACAACGTCCCCGTGTACGAGGCCGGGCGGCTGCGCGACGACGCGGAGACGGCCGCCGAGCTCGTCCACGCCCTTGCCGACGGTCCCGGCATCGTCGTCCTCGAGGGCGCCTTCCCGGACCCGGCGGTGGTCGACCGAACCACCGCGGTGTTCGACGCGCTGATCGCCGAGCAGCACGCCTCGGGGGCCGCCGCCGGTGATCACTTCGCCGCGCCGGGGGCCAACGACCGGGTGTGGAACGCACTGGAGAAGGCGGCCCTGCGCGATCCCGGGGCGTTCGCCGACTACTACGCCAACGATGCCCTGGCCCTGGTCGCCCGCGCCTGGCTCGGCCCCGGCTACCAGGTCACCTCCCAGATCAACGTGGTCAACCCGGGCGGCGCCGCCCAGACCGTGCACCGCGACTACCACCTGGGCTTCCTGTCGGGCGAGGCCGCCGCCGCGTACCCGGCGCACGTGCACCGCCTGTCCCCGGTGCTCACCCTCCAGGGTGCGGTCGCGCACTGCGACATGCCCGTGGAGTCGGGGCCCACGATGTACCTGCCGCACTCCCAGAAGTACGAGCCCGGCTATCTGGCCTGGCGGCTGCCGGAGTTCCGGGCCTACTTCGAGGCGCACCACGTGCAGTTGCCGCTCGCCAAGGGCGACGCGGTGTTCTTCAACCCCGCGCTGTTCCACGCGGCGGGCGCCAACCGTTCCGCGGACATCCGCCGCATGGCCAACCTGCTGCAGATCTCCTCCGCGTTCGGCCGGGCCATGGAGACCGTGGACCGGGAGGCGGTGGTGGACGCCGTCTACCCGGTGCTGCTGAAGCGCCGGGCCGAGGGCGCGGGCGAGCGGTGGCTGGAGCACGTGGTCGCCGCGAGCGCGGAGGGGTACCCCTTCCCGACCAACCTGGACCGCGACCCGCCGGCCGACGGCCTGGCCCCGCCCTCCCAGGCGGACGTCGTACGGCGGGCGCTGCGCGAGCGGTGGACGCGGGAGGCCCTGCGCGCGCGCCTGCGGGCGGGCCGGACACGACGAGAGAGCCGGTGACCGGGGGCGTCCGGGGCGCGAGCCCCGGCACGGACACCCCGCACCGCCCCGAGCAAGGAGCAGCACAGCACATGCGTATCGGAATCCTCGGCCTCGGCCGCATCGGCGCCTTCCACGCCGAGACCCTCGCCGGACTCGACGCGGTCGACTCGCTCGTCGTCGCCGACCCGTTCGCGGACGCCGCGCAGGCCGCCGCCGAGCGGTTCGGTGCCGAGCCGGCGGACTCGGCCGAGGCGGTGCTGGCCGCCGGTGTGGACGGTGTGGTGGTCGCGGCGGCGACCGACGCCCACCCGGGTCTGATCCTGGCCGCCGTCGAGGCCGGTGTGCCCGTCTTCTGCGAGAAGCCGGTCGCCCGCACCATGACCGAGGGCGTCGAGGTGCTCAAGGCGATCGCGGGCCGGGACGTGCCGGTCCAGATCGGCTACAACCGCCGCTTCGACGCCGGGTTCGCCGCCGCACGGGCCGCCGTGCTCAGCGGTGAGCTGGGCACGCTGCACACCGTACGGTCGACCACGCTGGACCCGGCGCCGCCGCCCGCCTCGTACGTCCCCGCCTCCGGGGGCATCTTCCGGGACTGCTCGGTGCACGACTTCGACATCATCCGCTGGGTGACCGGGCGGGAGGTGAGCGAGGTGTACGCGGTCGGCGGCAACCGCGGTGCCGACTACATCAGGGAGGCGGGCGACGCGGACACCACCGGCGCGGTCCTCACCCTGGACGACGGCACCGTCGCGGTGGTCTCCAACAGCCGGCACAACGGCCGCGGTCACGACGTCCGCATGGAGATCCACGGGTTCGACGACTCGATCGCCGTCGGCCTGGAGGACAAGCTGCCGCTGCGTTCGGTCGAGCCGGGCGTGACCTTCCCGGCAGGTACTCCCCACGATTTCTTCATGGACCGCTTCGCGGCCGCCTACCGTGCCGAGCTGACCGCGTTCACCGAGGTCGTCGCCGGTGCCCGCACCTCGCCCTGCACGGTCGAGGACGCACTGGAGGCCGGCTGGATCGCCGAGGCGTGCACCCTGTCGCTGCACGAGCACCGGCCGGTGACGATCGCCGAGGTGCGGCGCGGCTGAGCGGGGTGTGGCGGGTGCACGGTCCGGCGGGCTGCCCGGTCAGCCCGCCGGCTCGCTGATGTTCACCATCCAGGGGACGCCGAACCGGTCCGTGCACATGCCGAAGACGTCGCCCCACATCTGCTTCTCCAGGGGCACCGAGACGGAACCGCCGGCGGACAGCTTCTCCCAGTAGCCGCGCAGCTCGCTCGCGTCGTCGCCGCTGAGACTCACCGCGAAGTTGGTGCCCGGCCTGTATTCCATGCCGGGCGGGGTGTCGGCGGCCATCAGGGTGAAGCCGCCCGGGGTTTCCAGCATGGCGTGCATGACCTTGTCGGCGTACGCGGGGTCCGGCATGCCGGACTCGCCGAAGGTGTTCAGCGCCAGGGCGCCGCCGAACACCTGCTCGTAGAACTCCATCGCCTGTCGGGCGTCGCCGTCGAAGCTGAGGTACGGGTTGAGACGCGAGGACATGGGTGCCTCCCGGAACGGGACGAGGTGTCAGTGCTCGCACGCTAGCGCGCGCCACTGACAACGGCCCGCCGAGCGGCGCACCGGCGGGACGCTCCCCCGCCGGCGCGGCCCGTCTCAGGCGCCGCAGGAACGCAGGAACTTCCGGGTGCGCACCGCGATGGGCAGCGGCTTGTCCGGCTCGCAGGGGTACATGTCCTGCTCGACGATGGCGAACAGGTCGACGCCGAGTTCCTGGGCCGCCGTGAGCACCGGGCCCAGCTCCGGCACGCCGCCCGGCGGCTCGCACATCACCCCGCGCTGCACGGCCGGGCCGAAGGGCACGCCGCCCTCGCGCACCCCGGCGAGGATGTCCGGGTCGACCTGCTTGAGGTGCAGGTAGCCGATGCGCTCGCCGTAGGTCTCGATCAGCTTGACGCTGTCGCCGCCGCAGTAGGCGTAGTGACCGGTGTCCAGGCAGAGGTTCACCAGGTCGGAGTCGGTGGCGTCGAGGAAGCGCTCGACGTGCTCCTCGGTGTCGATGTGGGTGTCGGCGTGCGGGTGGACGACGATGTCCAGGCCGTAGGTCTCCCGCACCTCGCGGCCCAGGCGTTCCATGCCCCGGGTGAGGTGGCCCCACTGCTCACCGGTCAGCTCCGGCGGCTCCAGGATCTCGGCGGTCTTGTCGTCGCGCCAGAAGGACGGGATGACGACGAGGTGTTTCGCGTCCATCGCCTTGGTGAGGGCGGCGACGCGGCCGACCTGTTCCCAGGTGGCGTCCCACTCGGAGGGGCCGCGGTGCAGTCCGCAGAAGATGGTGCCCGCGGAGACCTTGAGCCCGCGCCGGGTCACCTCGTCGGTGAGCCTGGCCGGGTCGGTGGGGAGGTAACCGTAGGGGCCCAGCTCGATCCAGTCGTAGCCGGCCTCGGTGACCTCGTCCAGGAACCGTTCCCACGGCACCTGCCGGGGGTCGTCGGGGAACCAGACACCCCAGGAGTCGGGGGCCGAGCCGACGCGGATGCGGTCGAGGGCAGAGGGCATGCTCAGGCCTTCCCTTCGGCGGTGCCGGATGCGGTGCTGTCGGAGGCGGCGGCGTCGGACTCCGCCGCGTCGGATGCGTCGGAGTCGGTCCTGTCGGCAGTATCGGGTGCGGAGTCCTTCGCCGCAGTACCGGGTGCGGCGGCCTTCGCCGCGGCGCCCGCGTCGTCGGGGAGCGACTCCACGTCGACGCCGCCGACCTGCGCCAGCTCGTGCTTGAGGGCGGCCAGTTCGGCGCCGCCCGCCATGTGGTTGGTGAGTGCTTCGAGGGTGATGTCGGCGCGGGCCGCGCTCAGTTCGAGGGTGCCCAGGCGCAGCACGCTGAAGTGGTCGCCGACCATGTAGGCGTGGTGGGGGTTGTGGGTGATGAAGATGACGCCGAGTCCGCGTTCGCGGGCGGCGGCGATGTACTTGAGGACCACGCCGGACTGCTTGACGCCGAGCGCGGCGGTGGGCTCGTCGAGGATGAGGACGCGGGCGCCGAAGTAGACGGCGCGGGCGATGGCGACGCACTGGCGCTGGCCGCCGGAGAGGGTGCCGATGGGCTGTTCGAGGTCGTCCAGGACGATGCCCATGTTGCGCAGTTCCTCGTCGGCGGTCCGCTTCATGCGGGCGATGTCGAGGCGGCGCACGGGCCACGGACCCTTGGTCATCTCGGAACCGAGGAAGAAGTTCCGCCACACGGGCATCAGCGGGATCGTGGCGAGGTCCTGGTAGACCGTGGCGATGCCGCGGGCGAGCGCGTCGCGCGGGGTGCCGAAGCGCACCGCGTCGCCGTCGACGAGGAACTCGCCCTCGGTGTGCTGGTGCAGCCCGGAGATGATCTTGATGAGGGTGGACTTGCCGGCACCGTTGTCACCGAGCACGCAGGTCACCTTGCCGGGGTGCACGACGAGGTCGACGCCGTGCAGGGCGCGGATGTTGCCGTAGGACTTGCCGGCGCGGCGCAGTTCGACGAGCGGGCGGTCCTGCTCGGGTGCGGGGTCGGCGAGGACGGCGCCGTGGGTGCCGGGGGCTGCGGGGGTCTTGCTGGTCATTTCCGATCACCTCCGGGTCGCGGCGCGGCGGACGTACAGGTTGATGAGGACGGCGCCGAGGAGCATCACGCCGAGGAAGGCCTTGAACCAGTCGGGGTTCCAGCCCGCGAAGACGATGCCCTGGTTCACCATGCCGAACATGAAGGCGCCGAAGACGGGGCCGATCGCGGAGCCGTAGCCGCCGGTGAGCAGACAGCCGCCGATGACCGCCGCGGCGATGTAGATCAGCTCCTGGCCGACGCCCTCTCCGGACTGCACGGTGTTGAAGGAGAACAGCTGGTGCATGCCGACGAACCAGGCGCCGAAGCCGACCAGCATGAACAGCGTGATCTTGGTGAAGGTGACCGGCACGCCGACCGCGCGGGCGGACTCCTGGCTGCCGCCGACGGCGAAGATCCAGTTGCCGTACTTGGTGCGCAGCAGTACCCAGGTGGCCAGGGCGGCGAAGACCAGCCACCACACCACCGTGATCTTCACCTCGACGCCGCCGACGTCGAAGGACGAGGCGAACAGGGACTTGGCCTGGTCGAAGCCGTCCATGTCGCTGATGTCGTCGGTGGCGACGTTCCCGGTGACGAGCTTGGTGACGGCGAGGTTGACGCCCTGGAGGACCAGGAAGGTGGCGAGGGTCACCAGGAAGCTCGGCAGGCCGGTCTTCACCAGCACCCAGCCGTTGAAGGCGCCGACGGCGAGCGAGGCGACGAGGGCGACGACGACGCCCATCCAGACGTTCACGGTCAGCTGGTAGCTGAGCATGCCCGCGGTGAGCGCCGAGGTGACCACGGCGACACCGGCGGACAGGTCGAACTCGCCGCCGATCATCAGCAGGGCGACGGGCAGCGCCATGATGCCGATGGTGGACGACTGGTACAGCACCGTCGCCATGGAGCCGCCGTCGCGGAGGGTGGGCGCGGCGATCAGGAAGAAGACGAACACGGCGACGGCGCCGAGGAAGACCCCGACCTCCGGCCGGGCGAGCAGCCGCAGCGCCACGGGGCGCTCACGGGTCCGTCCGTCGGTCTCCTTGGGGCCGGGGGCCGGCGGTGTGCTCACCGCCGGCTCAGCCTGTTGGGCCATGCTCATCACCGGGTGCCCTTCGAGGCGAACTCGGCGACGGCCTTGACGTTGGTCTTGTCGACGAAGGCCGGGCCGGTCAGCACCGGCTGCTCACCGCCGCCGCTGTAGTTGCCGTTGTTCTTGTAGAGCCACAGTCCGTCGACCGCGAGGTAGCCCTGGAGGTAGGGCTGCTGGTCGACGGCGAACTCGATGTCGCCCTTCTCGATGGCGCCGGTCAGTTCCTTGTTGAGGTCGAAGGTGGCGACCTTGGCCTTGCTGCCGGACTCGTCCACCGACTGCACGGCCGTCATGGCGAAGGGTGCGCCGAGCGTGACGAGGTGGTCGATGTCGCCGTCCTGCTTGAGCTTGGCGGTGATGGTCGACTTCACCGAGGGCATGTCGGTGCCGTTGACGTAGAGGGTTTCGATGGACCCCTCGAAGGTCTTCTTCACGCCCTCGCAGCGCTGGGTCAGGCCGACGTTGCCCTGCTCGTGGATGACGCAGACGGCGTTCTTCGCCCCGTCCTCGTTGAGCCGCTTGCCGAGCGCCTCGCCGGCCACGCTCTCGTCCTGGCCGAAGAACTCCATCAGGCCGAGCTTCTTCCAGTCCGCCAGACCGGAGTTGAGCCCGACCACGGGTATGCCGGCCTGCTCCGCCTTGTCGAGGACGCTCCGCAGGGCGTCCGGCTTGGCGAGGGTGACGGCGATGCCGTCGACCTTCTGGTCGATCGCGTTCTGCACCAGGTTGGCCTGGTTGCCCGCGTTCGGGTCGGCGGAGTAGACGAGCTTGACGTTGTCCTTGTCGGCGGCGGCCTGGGCGCCCTTGCGGACGATGTCCCAGAAGGTGTCGCCGGGGGCCTGGTGGGTGACCAGGGCGACCGTCATGCGGGGGGTGTTCGCCTTGCCCGCGGAGGCGCCCGAGTCGCCCTCCTCGTCGGCCTTCTTCCCGCCCGAGCCGCTGGAGCAGCCGGCGAGGGTCAGGGCCGCGGCGGCGGCGAGGGCCACGGCAGGGGCGAATCTGCGGGAGCGGGCGTGCGAAGAGCGGTCCATCTTTTCCTGCACCTCACTGTGCGACTGTGCGACGGGAGAGCCGTGTGCCTGACCCGAGTGCCAGACCCGAGAAGAATGGCTGTTGCTGCGCTGGGACCGGATACAAGTCCTTGGGACGCCCACTGTCAATACTTTGTCAAGACATCATTTCACTCACAGGTCCGAATGTAAGTACAAAGTATTGACAGCGTCGTCCAGGAGTCATACACCTGAGAGGCGGCAGGCCCCCGCCCAGCCAAAGGAGCGTCGCACATGGCCGAGTCAGTCCCGCGTTTCGATCTGATCACGATGGGCCGCATCGGTGTCGATCTCTATCCTCTGCAGACGGGCGTACCCCTGGCGGAGGTTGAGACCTTCGGCAAGTTTCTCGGCGGTTCGGCCTCCAACGTCGCGGTCGCGGCCGCCCGGCTCGGCCGCGCCACGGCCGTGATCACCCGCACGGGCGACGACCCCTTCGGCGGCTATCTGCACGGCGCGCTGAAGGAGTTCGGCGTCGACGACCGCTGGGTCACCCCGGTCGCGGCGTACCCGACGCCGGTGACGTTCTGCGAGATCTTCCCGCCGGACGACTTCCCGCTCTACTTCTACCGCCGCCCCAAGGCACCGGACCTGGAGATCCACCCGGAGGAGCTGGACCTCGACGCGATCCGCGCGGCCTCGATCTTCTGGATGACCGGCACCGGACTGAGCGAGGAACCGAGCCGCACGGCGACGCTGGCCGCCCTCGCCCACCGCGCGAAGTCCGGCACCACGGTCTTCGACCTGGACTGGCGCCCCATGTTCTGGGCCGACCCCGGCCAGGCCCGCCCGTACTACGCCGAGGCGCTCGGGCACGCGACCGTCGCGGTCGGCAACCTGGACGAGTGCGAGATCGCCACGGGCGTGCGCGAACCCCGCGCCTGCGCGGAGGCGCTGCTGGCGGCCGGCGTGGAACTGGCCGTCGTCAAGCAGGGCCCCAAGGGCGTACTCGCCGTGCACCGCGACGGCCGGTCGGCCGAGGTGCCGCCGGTCCCGGTCGAGGTGGTCAACGGACTGGGCGCGGGCGACGCGTTCGGCGGCTCCCTGTGCCACGGTCTGCTCTCCGGCTGGGAGCTGGAGCGGATCATGCGATACGCCAACGCGGCCGGCGCCCTCGTCGCCTCCCGCCTCGCCTGTTCCTCCGCGATGCCCACCGAGGCGGAGGTCGACGACCTCCTCGCGCGAGCCACTCCCTGAACGGAGCAACGCCTTGTCCCTCAGCATCTCCAGCATCCCGGACCTCACCGCGGTCCGCGCCCGGCACCCGGAGGCGATCGCCGAGGCCGCGGCCCGCCGGGTACGCCGTCCGCTGATCGGCGACTCCGGCCGCCTGATGATCGTGGCCGCCGACCACCCGGCGCGCGGCGCGCTCGGCGTCGGCGACCGCGGGCTCGCCATGGCCAACCGGGCCGACCTGCTGGAACGCCTGTGCACCGCGCTGTCCCGGCCCGGTGTGGACGGGGTGCTCGCCACCGCGGACGTGCTGGAGGACCTGCTGCTGCTCGGTGTGCTGGAGAACAAGGTCGTCATGGGCTCGATGAACCGCGGCGGACTCGCGGGCGCCGCCTTCGAGATGGACGACCGCTTCACCGGCCACCGCGCCGAGGACATCGCCCGACTGCGCTTCGACGCGGGCAAGCTGCTGCTGCGCATCGACTACGACGACCCCGGTTCGCTGGCCACGATGGAGGCGAGCGCCCGGGCGGTCGACGCCATGGCGGAGCGCCGACTGCCGTTGTTCGTGGAGCCGTTCATGTCCCGCCGGATCGACGGGCGGGTCCGCAACGACCTGTCGGCCGAGGCTGTGACCCGCTCCATCGCCATCGCGTCGGGTCTCGGCGGCACCTCGGCCTACACCTGGCTGAAACTGCCCGTCACCCGGAACCCGGACGACATGGCCGAGGTCCTGGAGACCTCCACGCTGCCCGCGGTCCTGCTCGGCGGCGACATAGGCGGCTCCCCGGCGGACCAGAGCGCGGCCTACGAACGCTGGCGCAAGGCCCTGCGGCTGCCCACCGTGCAGGGCATGGTGGTCGGCCGCTCGCTGCTCTACCCGGCCGGGGGCAGCGTGGAGGAGGCGGTGGACACGGCCGTCGGACTGCTGTGAACAGGCGGCTGCTCCAGCGGGGTCGCCGTGACCGGACTTGGGTGAGCGAGGAGAGGCGGAGGAGCGGACGATGACGTATCACCTTCCCGCGGGCAAGGCGGCGGCGGACGGCCGGTACGCCGTGGACGTGACGCCCGAGAGCGCGGGCTGGGGCTACTCCAGCCTGCGCGTGGTGAACCTGCCGCCCGGCGGCGGCCACACCTTCGACAGCGGTGACAGCGAGTGGATCGTCCTGCCGCTGAGCGGCGGCTGCACGGTCGCGGCCGCCGACGACTTCGGCCAGGACACCTTCGAACTGGCCGGCCGGGACGGCGTGTTCACCGGCGTCACCGACTTCGCGTACGTCCCGCGCGACGCCCGCACGACCCTGACCTCCACCGGCGGCGGCCGGTTCGCGCTGGCCGGCGCCCGCTGCACCCGCCGCCTGCCCGCCCGCTACGGCCCGGCGTCCTCGGTGCCGGTGGAGCTGCGCGGCACCGGGAACTGTTCGCGGCAGGTCAACAACTTCGGGGCGGCCGGGGTGTTCGAGTGCGACAGGCTGATCGCGGTCGAGGTGCTCACCCCGGGCGGCAACTGGTCCTCCTTCCCGCCCCACAAGCACGACGAGCACCGCCCCGGCGAGGAGTCGGTGCTGGAGGAGGTCTACTACTTCGAGTTCGCGGCCCACGACGGCACCCCGGGCCTCGGCTACCAGCGCGTCTCACCGTCCGGGCAGGGGCAGGGGACCGACGTCCTCGCCGAAGTGCGCGACGGGGACGTCGTGCTGATCCCCGACGGCTGGCACGGGCCGTCGATGGCGGTCCCCGGCCACCACATGTACTACCTCAACGTCATGGCGGGGCCGGAGGCCGAACGCGCCTGGCTGATCTGCGACCACCCCGACCACGCCTGGATCCGGGACACCTGGCCCGACCAGCCGGTCGACCCCCGACTCCCCCTCTACACCGCACCGGAGAGGTCCGCATGAGCGCCGCCGCCACCCGCCGACTGACCACCGCCCAGGCCCTGGTGCGTTTCCTGGCCGCGCAGTACACCGAACGCGACGGCGTGCGGCACCGCCTGATCGCCGGCACCTGGGGGATCTTCGGCCACGGCAACGTGGCCGGTCTCGGCCAGGCGCTGGTCGAGTACGCCGACGTCATGCCCTTCCACCAGGGCCGCAGCGAACAGGCCATGGTGCACGCGGCCGTGGGCCACGCCCGGCAGCTCAACCGCCTGTCCGCACAGGCGGTGACGACCTCCATCGGCCCCGGCGCCACCAACCTGGTCACCGGGGCCGCCCTCGCCACCGTCAACCGCCTGCCGGTCCTGCTCCTCCCCGGCGACTACTTCGCCTCGCACGCCGCCGACCCGCTCCTCCAGCAGCTGGAGCACCCGGTCGAGGCCGACGTGTCCGTCAACGACGCCCTCCGGCCCGTGTCCCGGTACTTCGACCGGATCACCCGCCCCGAGGCCCTGGTCGCCTCCGCGCTCCAGGCGATGCGGGTGCTCAGCGACCCGGCGGAGACCGGTGCGGTCACCCTCGCACTGCCCCAGGACGTGCAGGCGGAGGCGTACGACTGGCCCGAGGAGTTCTTCGCCGACCGCGTGTGGCGGGTGCGCCGTCCGGCTCCCGACCCGGCGGAGCTGGCCGAGGCCGTCCGGGCGATCCGGGCCGCCGACCGCCCGCTGGTCGTCGCGGGCGGCGGTGTGCACCACAGCGAGGCGGAACAGGCCCTCAAGGCGCTCGTGGACGCCACCGGCATCCCGGTCGCCTCCACCCAGGCCGGCAAGGGCGCGCTGCGCCACGACCACCCGGCGGACCTCGGCGGCATCGGCCACACCGGGACCGCGGTGAGTGACGCGCTCGCCCGCACCGCGGACCTGGTGATCGGCGTCGGCACCCGCTACACGGACTTCACCACCGCCTCCGGCACCCTCTTCCAGCACCCCGACGTCCGCTTCCTGAACCTCAACATCACCGCCTTCGACGCCCACAAGCTCGCCGCCGACACCCTGGTGTGCGACGCGCGGTCGGGGCTCGCGGCCCTGACGGAGGCGCTGTCCGGGCACCGGGTGGACGCGGCGTACGAGACGGAGTACCGCGCCGGGAAGGGCCGTTGGGACGAGGCGGTCGAGGCGGCGTTCCGCGCCGACGACGACGGCGCGGTGCCGACCCAGACCCAGGTGCTGGGCGCACTGGACGGCGTCGTCGGCGACGAGGACGTGGTGATCAACGCGGCCGGCTCGCTCCCCGGCGACCTGCACAAGCTCTGGCGGGCCCGCTCCCCGCGCCAGTACCACCTGGAGTACGGCTACTCCTGCATGGGCTACGAGATCCCGGCCGCCCTCGGCGTCCAGCAGGCCGCGCCCGACACCCCCGTGTGGGCCCTGGTCGGCGACGGCACGTATCTGATGAACCCGACGGAGATCGTCACCGCGGTGCAGGAGGATTTGCCGGTGAAGCTGGTCCTGGTCCAGAACCACGGCTACGCGTCCATCGGCGGCCTGTCCGAGTCGGTCGGCGCCGAGCGCTTCGGCACCGACTACCGCCACCGTGTCGCCGACGGCTCCTTCACCGGCGCCCCGCTCCCCGTCGACCTCGCCGCCAACGCGGCCAGCCTCGGCATGGACGTCCTGCGCGCCAAGACGGTGCGGGAGCTGCGCGAGGCACTGGCGACGGCCCGTGCGGCGACCCGCCCGACCTGCGTGTACGTCGAGACGGCGCCCCCGTCGGCCGCCCCGCCCGCGGAGGCCTGGTGGGACGTGCCGGTGGCCGAGGTGTCGGCCCGCGAGGCGGCCACCGGAGCGCGTGCGGCCTACGAGCGCGCCGTAGCCGACCGCCGCCGCCACCTCTGACGCCCCCGGCCTGCCCGGCTCCCCCGACAGCCCGTCCCCCTACGCAAGGGAGGTACGTCCATGGCGAAGACCGGCGACCCCGCACGTGCCGTGACCGCCCCCGCGACCGGAACCCTGGACTTCGCCCTGGACCGGAGCAGTCCGGTGCCGCTCTACTACCAGCTGGCCCGGCAGTTGGAGGCGGCGATCGAGCACGGCGTCCTCGCTCCGGGGAACCTGCTGGGCAACGAGGTCGACCTCTCCGTCCGCCTCGGCCTGTCCCGGCCGACCGTCCGGCAGGCCATCCAGTCGCTGGTCGACAAGGGACTGCTGGTCCGGCGGCGCGGGGTCGGCACCCAGGTGGTGCACAGCCAGGTCAAACGCCCGCTGGAACTGAGCAGTCTCTACGACGACCTGGAGGCGGCCGGACAGGGCCCCGGGACCCGGGTGATGCGCAACGAGGACGTTCCGGCCACCGCCGAGGTCGCGGCGGCCCTCGGCGTCGCGGAGGGCACCGAGGTGACCGTCCTGGAACGGCTGCGCCTCACCCACGGCCAGCCGGTGGCGATGCTGTGCAACCACCTTCCGGCGGGCCTGCTGGAACTCGACGACGCCCGGCTGGAGTCGACCGGCCTGTACCGGATGATGCGCGCCCGCGGCATCACCCTGCACAGCGCCCGCCAGACCGTCGGCGCCCGCATCGCCTCGCGCGAGGAGGCCGAACTCCTCGGCGAGCAGGAGGGCGCCGCGCTGCTCACCATGCAGCGCACGGCGTACGACGACACAGGACGGCCGGTCGAGTACGGAACGCACGTCTACCGCGCGTCCCGGTACGCGTTCGACTTCCAGCTCCTGGTCAGGAACTGACCGGGGGCGCCACACCCCCACCGGCGGCCGGGAACGACGAAGGGCTGATTCCGGACATCTCCGAAATCAGCCCTCGGCTGCGACCGTCTCCGGTCGGGACGACAGGATTTGAACCTGCGACCCCTTGACCCCCAGTCAAGTGCGCTACCAAGCTGCGCCACGTCCCGGTGCCGTCACACGCGGTGTACCGCGCGATCACGCGAACAGCACTTTACCCCACGGACCGGGCCGCGCCTAAGCGGGCACGGGCGAGGGACAATCGGTGCCATGGACAGCCCTGCCGACAGCACCGTGGACAGCACCGCCTCCGACCGTCCGGCGGACGAACGGGACCGCGACGACGAGGGCCGGGCGCGCAACGCCCGGCCGCGGGACGGGCTCGGACGCCCGCTGCCGTACGGCGCGGACGGCGTGCCCCGGCAGCCCGAGGGCGTCGTACGGGCTCCGGACGCGACGGTCGCCGAGGCGCAGCGGCTGCTGGACGAAGGGAAGCCGTTCCACGCGCACGAGGTGTTCGAGGACGCCTGGAAGTCGGGGCCCGAGGAGGAGCGGGGCCTGTGGCGGGGGATGGCCCAGCTGGCCGTCGGGCTCACGCACGCGGCGCGCGGGAACGTCACCGGCGGGGCCAGGCTGCTGCGGCGCGGGGCGGGCGCCGTCACCGAGTGGGCGGCGTCGGGGGACGGGCGGGAGCGGCCGTACGGGATGGATCTCGGCGCGGTCGCCGGGTGGGCCCGGCAGCTGGCGGGCGACGTGGAAGGCGGCGCGAGCGTGGACGCGGCGGCGCGGGCGCCCCGGCTGCGGAGCTGAATCCCGCCGGGAGCGGCCCGGCCGGGGTGGTGTCGGTGGCGTACGGCAGACTCGTGGCGTGCGGACAATTCATGTGATCGGTATCGGTGCGGGCGACCCCGAGCAGCTGACGCTCCAGGCGGTCGGGGCGCTGCGCGCCACGGACGTGTTCTTCGTCCTGGACAAGGGCGAGGCGAAGGCCGACCTGGTGCGGCTGCGCCGGGACATGCTGGAGACGCACGTACCGGAGGGGACGTACCGGGTCGTCGAGGCGCGCGACCCCGAGCGGGACCGGAGCGCGGGCGGCGCGGCGTACTCCCCCGCCGTCGGGGACTGGCGCAGTGCCCGGGCCGGCATCTACGAGCGGCTGATCGCCGAGGAGCTGGGCGAGGACGAGACCGGCGCCTTCCTGGTCTGGGGCGACCCCGCGCTCTACGACAGCACGCTGGGCATCCTGGAGGAGATCCTGGAGCGCGGCCCGGTGGTGTTCGAGTACGACGTGGTGCCCGGCATCAGCAGCGTCTCCTCGCTGGTCGCCCGGCACCGGACCGGGCTGAACCGGGTGGCCCGCCCGGTTCAGATCACCACGGGGCGCCGGCTCGCCGAGGGCTTCCCCGAGGACGCGGACGACGTCGTCGTGATGCTGGACGCCCACCAGGCCTTCCGGCAGTATGCGGACCAGGACATCGACATCTACTGGGGCGCCTATCTGGGCACCCCGGACGAGATACTCGACTCGGGCCCGATCGCCGAGGCCGCGCCCCGCATCGAGCGGCTGCGCGCCGAGGCGCGGGAGCGCAAGGGCTGGATCATGGACACCTACCTGCTGCGGCGCAATCCCGGCGAGCGCTGACCGGACCGGGCTCCGACCGGCTCTGACGGGGCGCTCGGGCGCACCCGGGCGGCCCGTCCCCGCATGCGTGGCCCGTGCACCGGTGTGATCGTGACCGTGTGACAGTCGCCGAGGAGTCGCCGCGGACCGCAGCCGCCCAGCCGCCCGTGCTGGACCGGCGGCGCCGCAACGTCGTCTTCGTGACGATCATGCTCGGCATGCTGCTCGCGGCCCTGGACCAGACGATCGTGGGCACCGCGCTGCCCACGATCGTGTCGGACCTGGGCGGCGCCGAACACATGTCGTGGGTGGTGACCTCGTACCTGCTCGCGGAGACCGTGGCGACGGTGCTGGTCGGCAAGTTCGGCGACCTGTTCGGCCGCAAGGTGGTCTTCCAGGTGTCCGCGGTCGTGTTCATCACCGGCTCGTTCCTGTGCGGGCTGGCGACGAACATGCCGCTGCTGATCCTCTGGCGGGCGGTGCAGGGCATCGGCGCGGGCGGCCTGATGGTGACGGCGATGGCGCTGATCGCGGACGTCATCCCGCTGCGGGAGCGGGGCAAGTACCAGGGCGCGATCGGCGCGGTGTTCGGCGTCGCGACGGTCATCGGGCCGCTGCTGGGCGGCCTGTTCACCGACCACCTTTCCTGGCGCTGGGCCTTCTACGTCAACGTGCCCATCGCGGTCGTCGTCGTGATCGCCGCCGCCCGCACCATCCCGGTGGTGAAGTCGGCCGCCCGTCCCGTCATCGACTACCTGGGCATCGCGCTGGTCGCGGTCGGCGCGAGCGCGCTGATCCTGGCGACGAGTTGGGGCGGCAACGAGTACGGGTGGGGCTCGGCGGTGATCATCGGCCTGTTCGCGGGCGGGCTGATCGCGCTCGGTCTGTTCTGCTGGGTGGAGACCCGGGCGGCCGAACCGATGCTGCCGATGCGGCTGTTCTCCAACCCGGTGTTCACGGTCTGCTCGATCCTCAGCTTCATCGTGGGCTTCGCGATGCTGGGGGCGCTGACGTATCTGCCCACGTACCTGCAGTACGTGGACGGGGATTCGGCCACCGTCTCCGGGGTGCGGACGCTGCCGATGGTGGCGGGGCTGCTGATCGCCTCGGTGTTCAGCGGCAACGTGGTCAGCAAGACGGGGCGGTACCGGCTGTTCCCCATCGCGGGCACGCTGGTGATGGGCGTCGGCCTGTACCTGATGTCGCTGATGGGTCCGGACACGGGCGCGGGCCTCGAGTCGCTGTACATGTTCGTGCTGGGCACCGGCATCGGGCTTGCCATGCAGGTGCTGACCATCGCCGTGCAGAACACGGTCGAGTACTCCGACCTCGGCACCGCGACCTCCGGCGTCACCTTCTTCCGCACGCTGGGCAGTTCCTTCGGCACCGCGGTGTTCGGCACGATCTACGCCAACGCCCTCGGCCCCAACCTGCGCGACGGAGTCGCGGCGGCGGCCCGCACCGGGGCCGCCGACCCGTCGGTGATCGCCCGGGCGTCGACCAGTCCGGAGGGCGTGCACCGGCTGCCGCCCCCGGCGTCGGCACCGATCGTCGGCGCGTACGCGGACACCATCCAGACCGTGTTCCTGTGGACCGTGCCGGTCGCGGCCCTGGGCTTCCTGGTCGCGCTCTTCCTCAAACAGGTCCAGCTGCGCGACAGCGCCCGCGCGGGCTCCACGGACATGGGCGAGGGCTTCGCCTCACCGCACGACGCCAGCAGCAGGCGGACGCTGGAGGCCTCCGTCGGGAAGATCATCGGCGGTACGGAACTGGACACCGCGCGCCGGATCGTCGCGGACAGCGACACCCGGCTGGATGTCGCCGGTGCCTGGGCGGTGATGCAGGTCGACCTGTTCACGCGACTGGTCGGGCACGCCAGCCTCGGCCTGATCGCCGCCCGCCGACGGCTGCCGCCCGAGGTGCTGCTGCCGGTCTTCGACCGGATGGTGGAGGAGGGTTTCCTCACCCGGCACGGCTCCCTGCTCTCCCACACCGAGGCGGGCGCCCGCGAGGCGCTGGTGATCGGCCGGGCGTGGGCGACCTGGCTGGAGGACCGGGTGGAGCAGGACATCGGCCGCCCCACGGACACGGAGCTGCGCGCCGCCGTCGACGCCATCGCCAAGCGCCTGCTGGTGGAGGACCTCGGCAGCGGTCTCCCGCAGCGCGTCAGGCGAGCAGGAGCTGAAGACCGCCCACGATCGTCGCCGCGATCACCAGACGCTCGAACAGGCGCTGGTTGATCCGGTTCACGGCCCACTTGCCGAGGAACGCGCCGGGCACCACGAACACCACCAGCGCGGCGTCGAGCAGCAGCGAGTGCCCGTCGATCAGGCCGAGGCCCGCGCTGAAGGGCAGCTTGGAGACGTTGACGATCAGGAAGAAGAACGCCGACGTGCCCAGGAAGCCGAGTTTGCGGAAGCCCGCGGAGAGCAGGTACATCGACATCACCGGGCCGCCCGCGTTGGCGACCATCGTGGTGAACCCGCCCAGGACGCCGTACGAACGGGCCTTCACGCGTCCGGTGCGCGAGGTGACCTCGTCCGGCCGCTCGGCGGCGTCGGCCCGGCGCCGTCGCCACACCGTCACTCCGGCCATGAAGAGCAGGATCACGCCGATCGACGTGCGCACGACCGCATCGTCGGCCCACACCAGGAACAGGGTGCCGACGACCACGCCCACGCCGACCGCCGGGAACAGCCGCCACAGGGTGGGCCAGTGCGCGTGGCGCCGGTAGGTGAGGACGGCCAGGACGTCCCCGGCGATCAGCACCGGCAGCAGGATGCCGGTGGAGGCGCGGGCGGGCAGGACGGCCGCGAAGATCGCGAGGCTGACCGTGTTGGCCCCGCTCACCGCGGTCTTGGAGAAGCCGACGAGCAGGGCCGCGAAGGCGAGGGCGGCGAATTCCCAGCCGGTGAGGTGCCAGAGCGTCATGGTGTCCATTGCGGGGACCGATGCTATGCGCACCCCACGGGTGCCGTAAGCACCGTCTCGCCCATTGATCCTTAGCGTGATCCCTGGTGGTCGGTGTACGTCGCCCTCAGCTCGCGCTTCAGCACCTTCATGCTCGGCCCGAGCGGCAGCTCGTCCGCGAACTCCACCCGGCGCGGGTACTTGTGCCGCCCGAGGTGCCGCTTGGACCACTCGGTGACCTCGGCGGCGTCCGGCGTGGCGTCGGGCGTCGTGCCGGGGGCGCGCACGACCACGGCGCAGACCTCCTCGCCGTGGAGTTCGTCCGGGAGTCCGATGACGGCGACCTGGGCGATGCCGGGGTGGCGCATCAGCACCTCCTCGACCTCCCGCGGATAGACGTTGTAGCCGCCGCGGATGATGACGTCCTTCTTCCGGTCGACGATCGTCAGGAACCCTTCCTCGTCCTTGGTGCCCAGATCGCCGGTGCGGAACCAGCCGTCGACGAGCGCCTGAGCGGTGGCCTCGGGGCGGCCCAGGTAGCCGGAGAAGACGTTGTGGCCGCGGACGACGACCTCGCCCAGCTCGCCGGCCGGCAGCAGTTCCACCACCTCCTCGGTCTCGGCGCGGGCGATCTCCACGTCGACGCCCCACAGCGGGTGACCGATGGTGCCGGGCCTGGCGCCGAACACCGGTTGGTTCACGGCGGCCGCCGGAGAGGTCTCCGACAGCCCGTAGCCCTCGTAGATCTTCGCCCCGAAGGCCTCCTCGAACCGTTCGAGGACGGCCACCGGCAGCGAGGCGCCGCCGGAGATGCACACCCGCAGCTCCGGCAGTGCCTCGGCCCCGGGCGCCGCGGCGGCGAGGGCGACGAACATGGTCGGCACCCCGTGGAAGGTGTTGACGCCCTCCTTCACCATCAGCTCGATCGCGCGCGCCGCGTCGAAGCGGGGCAGCAGGACGAGGGTCGCGCCCGCCCTCCAGGTGGAGTTGAGGGAGACGGTCTGGCCGAAGGCGTGGAAGAGGGGCAGCGCGCCGAGCGCCACGTCGTCGGGCCGGATGTCGTTGGCGTCGAAGGCGTTGACCGTCGCGTTCATCACCAGGTTGAAGTGGCTGAGCACGGCGCCCTTGGGGACGCCGGTCGTGCCGCTGGTGTAGAAGACGACGGCCGGGTCGTCGGCGTCGCGGGTGACGTACGAGGGCAGGGGCTCGGCGTCAGCGGCGAGCCGGTCGAGCTCCTCGCCGAGCGTGATCATCCGTACGCCGGTCTCCCGTGCGGCGGCGGCGCCGGTCTCCGCCTGCGCCGGATGGCACAGGAGCAGGGTGGCACCGCTGTCGCGCAGGACGTGCTCGACCTCGGCGGGCGACAGCAGCAGGTGCACCGGCACCACGACGGCCCCGGCCGCGGCGACGGCGTAGTACGCGACCGGGAAGTCGGCGGTGTTCGGCGCCATCAGCGCCACCCGGTCCCCGGGCCGGACGTCCAGGCCGACGAGGGCACCGGCCTGGGCGCGGGCCCGGCGCCACACCTCGGCGAAGGTCAGCCGCAGGTCGCCCTCGACCAGCGCCTCCTTGTCGGGACGGCGCCGGGCGTTCTCGGCGAGGATTGCGGCGACGGAGAGGGTTGCCATGGGGTGTTGCTCCGTTTCCTTGCTGCGGCTCTGCAGAGGGGTGGCTGTGCGGCTGGGGGCTCTACGGCCGAATGGGGCCTAGTGACGTTCGACGAGGACCGCGCTGCCCTGCCCCACGCCCACGCACATCGTGGCCAGTCCGCGCCCGGCCCCCGTGCGGCGCATGCGGTGGAGCAGGGTGGTGAGGATGCGGGCGCCGGAGCAGCCGAGCGGGTGGCCCAGCGCGATGGCCCCGCCGGTGGGGTTGACCAGGTCGGGGTCGATGCCGAGCCGGTCGACGCAGGCCAGGGCCTGGGCGGCGAACGCCTCGTTGAACTCGGCCTCCGCGAGGTCGTCGACGCCCCAGCCGGCCCGGGCGAGGACCTTGCGGGTGGCGGGGACCGGGCCGATGCCCATGACGTCGGGGTGGACACCGGCGGAGGCGCCCGCGACATAGCGGCCCAGCGACTCCAGGCCGAGGTCGTTCAGGGCCTCCTCGCTGACCAGCAGGAGGCCCGCGGCGCCGTCGTTCATCGGGGAGGCGTTGCCCGCGGTGACCGTGCCGCCGGGGCGGAAGACGGGCTTGAGGCGGCCCAGCTTCTCCAGGGAGGTGTCCTCGCGGACGCACTCGTCGGTGTCGACGACCACGCCGTCGGGGCGCTCGACGGGGAGGATCTCGTCGTCGAAGCGGCCGTTCTTCCGGGCCTCGGCGGCCAGGCGGTGGCTGCGCAGGGCGAACGCGTCCTGGCGTTCGCGCGGGACGCCGTACCGCTCCGCGACCTCCTCGGCGGTCTCCCCCATGGCGAGCAGGCCGTGCAGGTCCTTCATCGCCGGGTTGACCAGGCGCCAGCCGAGCCTGGTGTCTGCGGTCTCGATGCGGTGCGGCAGCGCCTCGTCGGGGCGGGGCAGCACGAAGGGGGCGCGGCTCATGGACTCGGAGCCGCCCGCGAGGACGATGTCGGCCTCGCCCGCGGCGATGGTGCGGGCGGCGGTGGTGACGGCTTCGAGGCCGGAGGCGCACAGCCGGTTGACGGTGGCGCCGGGCACGGTCTCGGGCAGGCCCGCGAGCAGGGCGGCCATCCGGGCGACGTTGCGGTTGTCCTCGCCCGCCTGGTTGGCGGCGCCCCAGTACACGTCGTCGATCCGGGCCGGGTCCAGCGCGGGCACGTCGGCGACCAGGCCGCGGATCACGGCGGCGGCGAGGTCGTCGGGCCGTACGGTGGACAGCGCACCGCGCAGCTTGCCGATCGGGGTGCGGCGGGCGGCCGCGAAGTGGACGGGACGCACGAGGGACTCCTGACCGTCGTCGCGCGGTCACCGGACGGCGCACCGCCGCCGCGTCGACCACCACGAACCTTGATGATCACTACTCTTAATTAGCACTGCTAGTTTTGGACTATAGACCGCCGGACGGCGTCCTGGGAAGATCCTCCGGAGGACCGTCACCGACGCAGCCGGAGGAGCCATGGCCGAGGCCCGCGAGCACACGCTGACCGGAACGCGGGGGCGGATCGCCGTCCGCGAGTGGCCCGCCGGGCGTCCCCGCTACGTTGCGCTGCTGGTCCACGGATACGGCGAGCACGCCGGGCGCTACGAGGAGGTGGCCGGCGTCCTGACCGGCCACGGCGCTGCGGTCTACGCGCCGGACCACACCGGGCACGGGCGCTCGGACGGCGAGCGGGTGGTCGTCGAGGACTTCGAGGACGTGGTCACCGACGTGCGCGCCGTGGCGGACCTCGCCCGCGCCGCCCACCCCGGCCTGCCCCTCGTCATGGTCGGCCACTCCATGGGCGGCCTGATCGCCGCCCGCTACGCCCAGCGCCACCAGGGCGAGCTGACGGCGCTGGTGCTGTCGGGACCCGTCATCGGCGACTGGGAGCTGCCGCGCCGGCTGCTCGCCCTGGAGGAGATCCCCGACACCCCGATCAGCCCGGCCTCGCTCTCCCGGGACCCGGCGGTGGGAGCGGCGTACGCGACCGACCCGCTGGTCTGGCACGGGCCGATGAAGCGGCCGACGCTTCAGGCGTTCGTGCGGACGCTGGAGACCGTGGCCAAGGGCGGCGACGTGGGCCGGCTGCCGCTGCTGTGGGTGCACGGGGACGACGACCGGCTGGTGCCGCTGCCCGGCAGTCGCGTCGGCGTGGAAGCGCTGAGCGGCGGCGACCTGACCGAGCGGATCTACCCGGGCGCCCGGCACGAGGTCTTCAACGAGACGAACCGGGCGGAGGTCTTCGCGGACGTCACGCGCTTCCTGGACGGTGTTCTCGCCCGCTGAGGCGGCGGGGCGCCGGGGCGTCCGGCGTCCGGTCCCGGGGGTGCACGGGGCGTTTGTCCCCCGCTCCCCCTGGGCACCCGCGCCCGCATGGAGTGGTTGCGCCGCGCCGCCTGCGTGGATGAGGACCCCGATCTGTTCTTCCCGGTGGGCACCGCCGGACCCGCCCTGCGGGACACGGCGGCCGCCAAGCGCGTCTGCGCCAGATGCCCGGTGACCCCCGAGTGCCTGACGTTCGCGCTGGAGTCGGGGCAGACGTCGGGTGTGTGGGGCGGCACCGACGAGGCGGAGCGCGACGCACTGCTCCGGCTGAGCACGCAACACGCACGTACGCACGACGAAATGAGGGACACCTCATGGCCGACGCCGTCGAACTCGACGCGCTGTGGGAGGACTTCCACCGCGTGGTGAACATGACCTCCGCGGAACTCGCGGACTGGCTCCGGGTGCGCGACTCCGGCGAGCTGACCGAGCCGCTGCCGGACGACGCCGGGCCGCCGCTGGGACGGCACGTCCTCGCGATCCTGCAGAAGCGGCGCACCGACCTGACCGAGGACGACCTGGGCGCCATGCGCGAGGTCGTGGACACCGTGACCTCGCAGACCGACCTGGAGAACGAGCCCACCGCCGAGGACACCCGCCTGCGGCACCGGCTCATGACGGTCGGTCACGACCCGCTGAAGCCGTAGCCGTGGGCCGCGACCAACGGCGGACCGTGCGCGAACTCGTCGACGCGCACGGACAGACGTACGCCGAAGAGGCGGGCATCCGGCTGAAGGACACCCCGCAGCCGCTGTACCGGCTGCTGGTCCTCGCGCACCTGCTCAGCGCCCGGATCAGCGCTTCCATCGCGGTCGCCACCGCCCGTGCCCTGAGCGGGGCGGGACTGCGCGACCCGCGCCGCATGGCCGAGGCGACCTGGCAGGAGCGGGTGGACGCGCTCGGGCGGGGCGGCTACCGGCGCTACGACGAGCGCACCGCCACGCAGCTCGGCGAGGCCGCCGAACTGCTGACCGAGCGGTGGGGCGGCGACCTGCGCCGGCTCCGCGACGAGGCGGGCGGCGACGTCTTCGAGGTGCGGCGGCTGCTCCAGGAGTTCCCCGGGGTGGGGCCGACCGGTGCGGACATCTTCCTGCGGGAGGCCCAGCTGGTCTGGCCGGAGGCGGGTCCCCGTCTGGACCGCAAGGCCCTCCGGGGCGCGGAGCGACTCGGTCTGCCCGGAGACCAGGACCGCCTCCTCGCCCTGGCGGGGAAGACGGAACCGGCCGTCCTCGCCGCCGCCCTGGTGCGCGCGGCGGTGGACAAGGAGGTGGCCGAGGACACCCTCGACCGCGTCGGCTGAGGGCGCCGGGCCCGGCGGTCCGGCCCGCTCCCGCCGCCCGGCGGCACCGGTCACCCGAACAGGCCCGTGCACTGGTGCGCCCCCGGCCCCGGTGATGCGCTGAGGACACCGTTTCCCGTCCCAGGAGGCATCCCGCGATGAGCCGTCGTCCGTCCCACCCCGTCCGTCTCCTGGCCTCCGCCCTGGCGGCGGGCGCGCTGCTGACCACCGCGGCCTGCTCGGACGACGGCGGGTCGCAGAGCGCCTCGGACACCGCCGCCGAACAGGCCGGGGTCGCCCCGCCCGACGCCGCGAAGCGGACCCCCACCGGCTCCCCCAGTGCCTCCCCCGCCGCCCTCACCGAGGCCGGTGCCAAGGCCGCCCTGCTCACCGAGGCCGACCTGGAGGGCGACTGGAACCAGGTCCAGGACGCGGACAAGTGGCGCGACCGGCTGCTCGTCGGCCAGGTCGACGTGGCCGACTTCCTCACCGCGAAGTCCAACGCGACGGACTGCCAGGCGCTGTTGGACGCCCTCTACGACGACGGCCTGCTGGGCGACCCGTCGGGACCGTCGGCGCTCACCGGCTTCGAGCAGGGCGACTCCCGCCTGCTGGAGCAGGTCGCCGGGTACGACCGCGCGGGTCTGGACGCCCGGATGAAGTGGCTGGGGACCCTGCCGGACACCTGTGACGAGTTCACCGCCACCGGCTCCGGGGGCGCCAAGCGCACGGTCCAGGTGACCGAGACGTCGGTGCCCGACGTGGGCGACGCCCGTACCGGGCTGCGGGTGAGCGTCCGGGGGGACGCCGACGGCGGCCCCGTCACGCTCACCCTGGACATCGCCACGGTGCGCGTCGACACCTCCGCCGTCACCGTCATGGGCGGCGGCCTGGAGGGCGGGCAGACCGACTCGGTCGAACAGGCGGTGCGGCAGGGCACCGAGCGTCTGCGGACCGTCCTGGACGGCGGGACCCCCTCCCCACAGCCGACCCCCATGGACTGATCCCGGCCGGCCTTCGCCGCGTCGAGCGCACATCCGGCGAAACCCGGACAGGGTGATCACCGGACGGCACAATGGTGCGCGACGGACGGCGCACGCGCGAAGGAGCCGACACGTGAGCGAGAGCGACCCCGTGCCCGGCGGGCGCCCCGGCGAGGTCGAGCGGGCCACCGCACTGAGCGGGGAGCTGACCGGACGGGGCGTGCACGGCGTGGTGCTGGCGTACGTCGACACCGCCGGGATCGCGCGGGTGAAGACCGTGCCCACCGCCAGGCTCGCCACGGCCGCTGCCTGGGGCGTGGGCATGTCGCCGGTGTTCGACACCTTCCTGGCCGACGACTCGATCGTCGGCACGGACGTCCTCGGCTCCCCCGACGGCGACCTGCGCCTCTATCCCGACCTCGACCGGCTGACCGTGCTCGCGGCGCAGCCCGGCTGGGCATGGGCGCCGGTGGACCGCATCACGCAGGAGGGCGACCCGCATCCGGCGTGCGGGCGCACCGTCCTGCGCCGCACCACGGCCGGCTCCGCCGAGCGGCACGGCATCACGTTCAGGGCCGCGGTCGAGATCGAGTGGGTCGTGGGCCGGGACGACACGGACGGCGGCGCGTTCGTCCCGGCGGTGTCCGGACCGGCGTACGGCGCGGCCCGGCAGGTCGAGCTGAGCGACTGCGCCGCCGACCTGCTGGCGGCGCTGGCGGCGCAGGGCGTGGACGTGGAGCAGTTCCATCCCGAGTACGCGGCGGGGCAGTTCGAGGTCTCGGTGGGTGCGCTCGACCCGGTGGCGGCGGCCGACCACAGCGTGCTGGTGCGGCAGACGATCCGTGCGGTGTCCCGGCGGCACGGGCTGCGGGTCTCCTTCGCCCCGGCGGTCCTCGGACAGGGCGTCGGCAACGGCGGGCACCTCCACCTCTCCGCCTGGCGCGACGGGAGGAACCTGCACGCGGGCGGGACCGGCCGGTACGGCATGACCGCCGAGGCGGAGTCCTTCGTGGCCGGGGTGCTCGACCACCTCCCGGCGCTCACGGCGCTGACCGCGCCGAGCCCGGCCAGCCGACTGCGGCTGCGGCCCTCGCAGTGGGCCGGGGTGTTCACCGCCTGGGGCCGGGAGACCCGCGAGGCCGCGCTGCGGATCGTCACCGGCACCGCCGGGATCCGCCACCGCGCGGCCAACCTGGAGGTGAAGCCGGTCGACCTCGCCGCCAACCCCTACCTCGCCCTCGCCTCGGTGATCGCCGCCGGACTGGACGGGCTCACCGCGTCCGCCCCGCTGCCCGAGGAGATCACCGGCGACCCGGCCCGGCTCGAAGCCGCCGAGGCCGCTGCCCGGGGCGTGCGGCGGCTGCCGGTCACGCTCACGGAGTCGGTGGCCGCCTTCCGTACCGACGGCGTACTGCGCGAGGCGCTGGGTCCGGTGCTGGCCGACGCGGTGATCGCCGTACGGCTGGGCGAGGCCCGGTCGGTCGAGGGGCTGGACGACGACGGTGTGGCGGCGGCCTACCGCTGGAAGTACTGAGATGGCCGCCGGACCCGTGCACGAGCGGCTGGCCGCGCTGGAGCTGGTGGACCACCACTGCCACGGCGCCGTCACGGACGACCTGGACCGCGCGGGTTTCGAGTCCCTGCTCACGGAGGGCGAGGCGTGGCCCGGCGTCTCCCCCTTCGACAGCCCGGTCGGCCTCGCCGTGCGCCGCCACTGCGCGCCCGTGCTCGGTCTGCCGCGCCACTCACCCGCCGACGCGTACCTGGCCCGGCGGTCGGAACTGGGCGCCGCCGAGGTCAACCGGCGTTTCCTGCGGGCCGCGCGCACCGGCGCGTTCTGTGTGGACACGGGGTACGCCCCGCACCCGGTGACGAGTCCGGCCGGGCTGGCCGAGGCGGCGGACGCGAGGGCGTACGAAGTGGTCCGGCTGGAGGGCGTCGCGGAGGCCGTGGCGGCGGGCGGTGTCGAACCGGACGGGTACGCGCGCGCGTTCCGCTCGGCCGCGTGGGAGGCGGTCCGGCGGCCGGGCGTGGTGGCGGTCAAGTCGGTGGCGGCCTACCGCACCGGGTTCGACCTGGACCCGGCCCGCCCCTCGCCCGGCGAGGTCACCGAGGCCGCCCGGCGCTGGCTCGCGCGCGGCGGCGGCCGGCTCGACGACCCGGTGCTCGTGCGGCACCTGCTGTGGACCGCCGTGGACCTCGGCCGGCCGCTGCAACTGCACACCGGGTTCGGCGACAGCGACATCCGCCTGCACCGGGTGGACCCCGCCCTGCTGACCGACTGGCTGCACCTGACCGCCGGCACCATCCCGGTCCTGCTGCTGCACTGCTGGCCCTACCAGCGCCAGGCGGCCTATCTCTCCGCGGTCTTCGAGCGGGTGTACCTGGACGTGGGGCTCACCCTGCACCACGTCGGCCCCGCGCGGGCGGGCGCGGTCCTCGCGGAGGCACTGGAGATCACCCCGTTCCGCAAGCTGCTCCACAGCTCCGACGCCTATGGACTGGCCGAGTTCCACCACCTCGGGGCGCTGGCCTTCCGGCAGGGACTGGCCGGTCTGCTGCAGGAGCGGCTGGACGCCGACGAGTTGTCCCTCCCGGACGCGTTGCGCCTGGCCCGCTGGGCGGGACGGGACAATGCCCGGCGGGTCTACCGGCTGCCCGGGGGTCCGGCGGACGACGGCTGAGCGGCGTGGGACGGGTCACAGTCCCGGAGCGCCGCCCGGGAAGCACCAACGGCTGAAAGTATGATCAAGCGATGTCTGACATGACCGAAACCACGCCGGGCTGGCTGACGAGCGACGAACTCGAAATGGCGCGCGCCCGCATGCCGATCCTGTACGTCGAGGCCGTGCCCGTGCGGGTGGACGACAGCGGCGAAGTGACCAGCGTCGGCCTGCTCCTGCGCATCGGGCCCGACGGGACGGTCAGCCGGACGCTGGTCTCCGGGCGGGTGCTGCACCACGAGCGGGTCCGGGACGCCCTGCTGCGTCATCTGGAGAAGGACCTCGGCCCGGTGGCGCTGCCCCGGGTACCGTCCTCGCTCCAGCCGTTCACGGTGGCCGAGTACTTCCCGACGCACGGTGTCACGCCGTACCACGACCCCCGGCAGCACGCGGTCTCGCTCGCCTACGTCGTGCCGGTGACCGGTGACTGCCGGCCGCGCCAGGACGCGCTGGACCTGGTCTGGTTCGATCCGCGCGAGGCCCTGTCGGAGGCGGTGCGGAGCGAGATGCCGGGCGGGCACGGGGTGCTGCTGAAGCAGGCGCTGGCGCACGTGGGCTGCGTGGACTGACCGCTCCCCGGGGCTACTCCTCGCGCGGGTCCCCGTCGCTCAGCTGCGGGTCCAGGTCGTCCCGGAGCAGGCCCCGGGACCCCGTCTGCCCGGTGCGGTAGGCGGAGCGGGCCACCAGGTGGGAGGCGACGGGGCTGGTGAGGAACTGGAAGAAGGCGATGAGCGCGAGGGTGCCCACGTCGGTGCCGTGGCGCAGCCTCAGCGCCACCCCGGTGAGGACGAGGAGCATCCCGAGGGTCTGCGGTTTGGTGGCGGCGTGACTGCGGGAGAGCACGTCGGGGAAGCGGACCATCCCGATCACACCCAGGAGGCACTGCAGGCAGCCGAGGAGCAGCAGGACGGTCCCGGCCAGGTCGGCGGCCTCGGCCCAGGCGTTCACCGGTGGTCCTGCCGGCCGTCCGGGCGCACCGCGGGCCGGTCGCGTACGGCGATGAAGCGGGCGATGCCCACCGAGCCGGTGAATCCGAGGAAGGCGAGCACCAGCATCACGGGGAAGTAGAAGGAGTCGCGGTCGTGGGCGGCCTTGACGCCGATGCCGGCGATGATGAGCGCCGCGGCCACGTCCAGGGCCACGGCGCGGTCCAGCATCGAGGGGCCGTACCAGATCCGGTACAGCAGCAGTACGCCGGCGACGAGGATCATCGCGAGCGCGGCGACGAGCATGGCGTCTTCGACGGCGTGCAGGGTGGTCACGACGGGGGCTCTCCTTCCGGTACGGGACGGGCGGCGTCCGCGATGTCCTCGGCGGTGCCGAAGGCGCGGGCGACGAGTTCCTCCATGCGCCACACCTGCCGCTGGGCGCCCTCGATCTCGCCGGGGTTGCCCGCGTCGAGGACGTGCAGGAACAGGGTGGCCGTCGACCGGCGCACCTCGATGACGGAGCCGCCGGGGACGTTGGAGACGGCGACGGCGGTGGCCGTGAGCATGAGGTCGCTGCGCACCCGCAGCGGGACGGCCACGACCGCGGCGTGGTAGGGACCCTTGGCGAAGATCTGCCGGGTGACCTCGACGCTGGAGGAGAACATGTCGAACAGCAGGTAGGCCGCCAGGCGCAGGACGCCCAGGGGGCGCAGCCTGAGGCCGATGTCCACGGCGGGCAGCGGGAAGGCCAGGCACAGGCAGACCGCGACGAGGACGCCGTTGACGAGGTTGGCCCAGGACGGGGTGCCCCACAGCAGGATCCAGATGACGGTGAGCCAGCCGACGAGCGGCAGGTCGAGCACGCGTCGCCCGCGGCCCACGCGGAAGGACCAGCTGTAGGGGGAACGGTCGCGGAAGAGGTTGCTCACCGGCCGAGCACCGCCTCGACATAGGGGGTACGGGCGAGGAGTTCGGTGGCGGCGGCCTGGGTGAAGGTGGTCAGGGGGCCGCCGAACACGGTGTACGACAGGCCGAGCAGCACGGCGGCGCCGGTGGCCACCGGCATCGGCCAGGGCAGCCGTTTGGTGGTGGTGATGGACTGTCCGAGGAAGCCCGCGGCGACCACGGCACCCGCGGGCACCGGCAGCCCGCTCCCGGACCCGGTCGGCCTGTCCTCCTCGTCGTCGCCCGTGTCGTCGGCCGTGTCGTCGGCCGACTCCAGCACGACGCCCTCCTCCTCGGCCCCGGGTGGCGCGTCGCGCCAGAACGCGAGGTTCCAGACCTTCGCCATGACATAGAGGGTGAGCAGGCTGGTGGCGGCGGACCCGGCGACGAGTGCCCAGGCCCAGCCGCCGCCGTCGGCGACGCCCGCGCGCATCAGGCCGAGCTTGCCGATGAACCCGGACAGCGGCGGAATGCCCGCGAGGTTCATGGCGGGCACGAAGAACAGCACGGCGAGCAGCGGCGCCGTCTTCGCGAGGCCGCCGAGGCGGGTGAGTTCCGTGGTGCCGTCGCGCCGCTCGATGAGTCCGGCGACGAGGAACAGGGTGGTCTGCACGGTGATGTGGTGGGCCACGTACACGATCGCGCCGCTGATCCCGCCCCCGCCCGCGAGCGCGATGCCGAAGACCATGTAGCCGATGTGGCTGATGAGCGTGAAGGACAGCACCCGCTTCAGGTCGGTCTGGGCGACGGCGCCGAGGATGCCGACGACCATGGAGGCGAGCGCGGCGAGCATCAGCAGGTCGCCCAGGCGGTGGCCGGGGAAGAGCAGGGTCTGGGTGCGCAGCATCGAGTACACGCCGACCTTGGTCAGCAGACCGGCGAAGACCGCGGTGACGGGTGCGGGGGCGGTGGGGTAGGAGTCGGGCAGCCAGGCCGCGAGCGGGAACACCGCCGCCTTGATGGCGAAGACCGTCAGCAGCATCGCCTCCAGCAGGGTGCGCACACCGAGCGGCACCTCCTGGAGCCGCTGGGCGAGTTGGGCGAGGTTCACGGTGCCGGCGACCGCGTAGGCCATGGCGATGGCGACCAGGAAGAGCACGGAGGAGAACAGCGAGATGATCACGTACGTCGAACCGGCCCGGATGCGGGTCGCGGTGCCGCCGATGGTGAGCAGGACGAAGCTGGCGACGAGCATGATCTCGAAGCCGACGTAGAGGTTGACGAGGTCTCCGGCGAGGAAGGTGCAGGAGACGCCCGCCACCAGGATGAGGTAGGCGGGGTGGAAGACACCTACCGGCGCCTGGTCGTCGCGGTCGGCCATGCCCTGGCCCAGCGAGTAGACGAGGACGAGCAGGGTGACGGCGCTGGAGACGGTGAGCATCAGGCCCGCCAGCCGGTCGGCGACGAGGGTGATGCCGACCGGCGGTGCGAAGTCGCCGAGGTGCACCGTGAGCGGGCCGTGGCGGTCGGCGGCGACCATGAGCACCACGGAGAGCACCAGGACCGCGCCGAGCACGGCGATGCTGATGAAGCGCTGGAACCGGTGCAGCCGGGGCCCGATGGCCAGCTTCAGGCCCGTGACGCACAGGGGCAGCAGGACGGGGAGCGGGACGAGCGCGTTCACCGGAAACTTCCCAGGAAGCCCCGGCCTTCGGTCCCGGGCGGAATCGGCGTTCTGCCCGCAGGGCGGATCTCCGGCCCCGGGACCGGGCAAGCTGCGAGCCGTGCGTCGCGAGAACCAAGCGCGTACACCGTGCTGATCGAGAACCAAGACAGCACATGCACCTCCAAGTTCGTGGTTCCGAACCGGGCTGGTTTCAACCCGGCTGGTGCTGATCGTGGAAGACCTGCCTGGTCGCTGACCCGGCAGGCAGCGTGAGCCAGGAATCTCCCTGCGCCAGTTGGGAGAGGATTCAACTGGTTCCTTCCGTGCCGGCGCCCTCGGGGTCGTCGGGCTGGTCGGGCGGCGCGTGGCAGGAGTCCTCGCCGGGGAGCGAGTCGGGTTCGCGGCCGGTCTCCTCGGGGTCGTTGGAGGGCCCGGCGACGCGGGCCGGGGCCGGTCCGGGGCGGCCGGCCGCGTCGGTGGAGCCCAGCTCCCGGCCTTCCCGGTAGTCCTCGGGGTCGGCGCCGAGGATGTCGTTCCAGAGATTCCCGGAGACGTCGTTGGCACGGGCCTGGTAGGCGCGTTCCTCCCGGACCCGCCGGCGCAGCCGTCGGCGGGCGGCGCGGTAGCGGGCGCGCTGCTCGGCGTCGGCGCCGCCGTCCTCGGCGCGGGCCTCGCGGTAGCGGTCGCGGAGTTCGCCGCGCCGGTCGAGGAACTCGGCGCGCAGGGCGACCAGCCGGTCCTCGGTGTCGTCGCTGATCTCGTCGGAGCCGGTGACCTGGTGGCTGCGGTAGGCCATGGCGAGCAGGAAGGCGGTGGTGGCGAGGGTGATGACGATGGCGGTCAGGGCGATGGCCTGGGGCAGCGGGTCGGTGACGCGGTTGCGGATGATGTGCGGGTAGAGCAGGGGCGCCTCGCCCGCGCTGCCGGTGGCGGCCAGGACCAGCAGGTTGACGCCGTTGCCGAGGACGACGGCGCCGAGCAGGATCCGGGTCAGGGACCGGGTCAGCAGCAGGGTGGCGCCGACGGCGTTGAGGACGGCGGCGGCCACCAGCAGGGACAGGCTCACGGTCATGCGCGGCCCGCCTCCGGGCGCGGCGCGGCCCGCTCGATCTGGCGGTCGATCCGGGCGCCGAGGGCCCGCACGATGTCCAGGACGACGCCGAGCACGAGCAGGTAGACCCCGCAGTCGAAGAGGACGGCGGTGGACAGGTGGGCGTCCCCCCACACGGGCAGGTGGCCGTGCCAGGTCCAGCCGTGCAGCACGGTGCCCTCGCCGAGGCCGCCGAGCGCGACCCCGGTGGACAGGAACAGGCCGAGGCCGGTGAACACGCCCGGTTTGAAGGGCACGGCGTCGGCGAGTTCGTGACGGCCGCCGGCGAGGTAGCGGGCGATGAAGGCGACGCCCGCGGTCAGGCCGGCGACGAAGCCGCCGCCCGGCAGGTTCTCCGCGCACAGCAGCAGGTAGACGGAGAGGACGAGGACGGGGTGGAAGATGAGGCGGGCGACCACCTCCAGGACGAGGGAGCGGCGCTCTGGGGCGAGGGTGGCGCTGGCGGCGAGCCAGGTCCGCTCGGGTGCGCCCTCGTCGCCGCTGGGCAGTCCCGCCGATTCGTACCGGCTCGCCCGCCAGGCGGTGCGCAGTCCGGCGTGCGGATGGTCCCCGGGCAGCGGCAGTACGGGCTGTTCGGCGCCGTCGGCGCGGCGGTGCAGGTAGATGAGGCTGGTGACGCCGATCGCGGCGGCGGCCAGCACCGCGGACTCCCCCATGGTGTCCCAGGCCCGCAGGTCGACGAGGATCGTCGCGACGACGTCCTTGAGCCCGTGGTGCGCGGTCTCCTCGACCATCGCCGCTCCCGCGCTGGCGGCGCGGCGGTGCCCCGCCATGATCCAGACGACGACGGCGACCGCGGCGCCGCCCGCGAGGGCCACGGGCATCCGCAGCAGGCGCCGCCACCGGCTGAAGTTCTCCTCGAAACGCACCGGCATCCGGCGCAGCACCAGCACGAAGACGATCATCGAGACGGTCTCCACGCAGAACTGGGTGAGGGCGAGGTCGGGCGCGCCCTGAGCGACGAAGAGCAGCGCGGTGCCGTAACCGGTGAGGCCGGCGAACACGACGGCCTTCATCCGGCGCCGCACACCCAGGCACAGCAGGGCCGCGGCGCAGGTCAGCAGGGCGACGGCGGCCTGGGCGGGGTGGTCCCACAGGCGCGGGGCGGGCACGTCGGTCCAGGGTTCGTCCGCGGCGAGCACGGCGATCTGTCCGGCGAGGACGACGCTCATGGTCGTGACGAGGTACACCGACAGCGAGCCGCGCTGCACGAAGCCGGTGCACTGCAGGGCGGTGCGCTCCAGGGCGAGCAGCATCCGCCCGAAGACGAGGTCCGCGGAGCGCCAGGCGAGCCGCTGACCGACGCGCGCGACGGGGCTCGCGGCGAGGAACAGCAGGACGCCTCCGGCCCAGGACGCGCCGGACAGGCCGAGGGCGAGGCCCGCTCCGTGCCACAGCGCCAGGTGGTACGGGTGGGCGGGCGCGGGGAACTGCCCGGCGTAGGTGCCCAGCAGTTCCTGGAGCCAGGACACTCCGGGGCCGAGGACGAGGCAGGCGAGGGCGAGCACGGCGGGCGGCGCGAGGAAGGCCGCCGGGACGGGGTGCGCGGCGGTGTCGGGGAGGCCGGGCTTGCGGGCGAAGGCGCCCCACAGGTAGCGCAGCGTGTAGGCGGTGGTCAGGGCGGAACCGACGACGGCCGCGGCGAGCGCCCAGCGGTCGCCGGTGCTCCCGTCCAGGAGTGCCAGGAAGGCTGCCTCCTTGGCACTGAAGCCGAGCAGGGGCGGCACCGCGGCCATGGACGCTCCGGCGAGCACGGCGACGGCGCACACGGCGGGCAGCCGGCGGCCGAGTCCGGAGAGCCTGCGCAGGTCGCGGGTGCCGGTGGCGTGGTCGACGATGCCGGTGACCAGGAAGAGCGGCGCCTTGAACAGGGCGTGCCCGAGGATCATGGCGGTGGCGGCGAGGCCGGTGTCGTGACGGCCCGCGCCGGTGAGGACGGTGAGGAAGCCGAGCTGGCTGACGGTGCCGTAGGCGAGGACGAGTTTCAGGTCGTGCAGCCGGAGCGCCCGCCAGCCGCCGAGCAGCATCGTCACCGAGCCGAGGACGAGCAGGAGCGGGCGCCAGGGCGTGACCTCGGCGAAGGCCGGGGCGAGCCGGGCGACGAGGTAGACGCCGGCCTTGACCATCGCGGCGGCGTGCAGGTAGGCGCTGACGGGCGTGGGGGCGGCCATGGCGTTGGGCAGCCAGAGACTGAACGGCCAGATCGCGGACTTGGACAGGGCGCCGACGAGGATCAGCACGATCGCCGTGGACAGCGCGGCCGACGGGGACGGCGGGTCGGCCAGGATCGCCGAGATGCGGTAGGTGCCCGCCTCGTGCCCCAGGAGCAGGAAGCCGACGAGCATGGTCAGTCCGCCGAGCGCGGTGACCGTGAGGGCCTGCAGGGCGCTGCGCCGGTTCCGCTTGTGGTCGCTGGTCTGGCCGATCAGCAGGTAGGAGAAGACGGTCGTCAGTTCCCAGAAGATGTAGAGCAGGACGAGGTCGTCGGCGAGCACCAGGCCGAGCATGGCCCCGGCGAAGGCGAGGAGGTTTCCGGCGAACCTGCCGAGCTGCCGCGAGCGGTCGTCGAAGTAGGAGGCGCAGTAGACCAGGACGAGGGTGCCCACGCCCGCGGCGAGCAGCACCATGAGTTCGGCGAGGGCGTCCAGTCTCAGCGCCCAGTCCACCTGGTAGGTGGGCAGCCAGCGCCATACGGCGGTGTCCGCGCCGCCCGCGGCCGTCGTGCTCCACCGGGTGGCGGCCCAGGCGGTCGCCGCGGCGGGCGGCAGGGCCAGCAGGAGGAAGGCGCGGGTTCCCCACCGTCGCACCAGCGGCGCGGCGAACGGCGCGAGCGCGAAGTGGCAGAGGATGAGCGCGGACACCCGACAGTGATATATCGGGCATCTCACCCGCGCGCCCAGGCACGCCGCAGGGAGAACAATCGAGGGGCGGTTTCGGATCTCTCCGAAACCGCCCCTCGATCAACGACTGTCTCCAGTCGGGACGACAGGATTTGAACCTGCGACCCCTTGACCCCCAGTCAAGTGCGCTACCAAGCTGCGCCACGTCCCGCTGCCCGCCTGACCTGGGGTTTCCCCCGGCCGAACGTGCAGGAAAACCATACCGCACTCGGACTGGTGGTCGCGCACCGCTTTTCCTGGGCGCGGTCCGGTGGCGTCAGCACTTCTGTGTGCGGGAGGGCTCGGCCGCCCCGGCCGCGGTCCCGCCCGGTCCCGCCGCGGCCGCGTCCACCCGCACCAGTCCGCGCACCGCCGGTATCAGGAGCAGGGCGGCGCACACGGCGAAGCTGGTCGCACCCGCGACGAGCAGTACGTGGTCGGCGCCGAGCGCGGCGGCGGCCGGACCCGCGAGTGCCTGGCCGACCGGCATCATCGCGAGGGAGCCCGCCACGTCGTAGGCGTGGATGCGGTTGAGGACGTCGGGCGGGACCTGAGTCTGCACGCTGGTCGCCCACATGACGCCCCAGAAGGACACGCCGGCCCCGGCGACGGCGGCGCCGGCCGCCATGGCGGGGACGCCGAGCCCCGCGCCGACGCCCGCGGGGAAGGCGGCGAAGCCGACGAGGGCGATCGCGCCGGCCCGGAGCATGCGCACGGGCCGCAGCCGCAGGGCGAGGAGGCCGCCCACGACGGTCCCCGCGCCCAGGGCGGAGTTGACCAGCCCGTAGGCGCGCGGTCCGTGCTCCTGCACCACCTCGGTGGCGACCAGCGGCACGGTCGGGCCCCAGACGGCGATCATGTAGACGCACCAGACGGCTATGACGCTCCACAGCCACCGGCGCGACCGGAATTCCCGCCACCCCTGGACCAGGTCGGCGCGGAAGGCCTTGCTGCCGCGGCCGGACACCGCTCGGCTCCCCGGCGCGAGCGGGGGCAGCCGGAGCAGCAGCAGGCACAGCGCGCTGATCGCGTACGTGGTGGCGTGGGCGGCGAAGACCCCGCCGGGTGAGGCGAAGCCGACCAGGAGACCGGCCACCGCGGGGCCGGCGAGCTGGGCGGCGGACTCGGCGACGCGTATCGCGCCGTTGGCCCCCTGGACGTCGGAGGCGAGCCGGGGCACGGTGCTGGCGACGCCGGGCTGGAAGACGGCGCCCGCGACGCCGTTGGCGAAGCCGATGGCGCAGATCTGCCAGAGCACCACGTGCCCGGAGAAGAAGAGCGCGGCGGCCAGGGCCTGGGTGCCGAGCCGCACCAGGTCGGCGCCGATCATCAGCTTGCGGGTGCTGAAGCGGTCGGCGAGGACTCCGCCGAAGACGACGAGACCGGCGAAGGCGGCGGCCGTCGCGGCCATGGCGAGGCCCACCGCGCCCGCTCCGTATCCATGCTGGAGCAGTCCGGCGGCGAGCGCGACGGGCAGCATGGTGTCGCCGAGGCGGGCCACGGCCCGGGCGGCGAAGAACAGCGCGAAGTCCCGCGACCAGACGGCTCGCCCCGCCGTCGGCCGCGATGACGTACCGGCCATGCCGTGCTCTCCCCTCCCCTTGCGCTCCCCCAGCGCCCGCCCTGCCCTCCCGTGGCACCGTACGTCCGACAGCCGGGACCCCCCTCCGGTCCCGGCTGTCACGCACGTCTCCGGATCATGCCACGGGGCACTGACAACGCCCGAGGGGTTTTCAGCTCCCGGCGGGCAGCCCCAGCCGGGGGTGGGCCTCCAGCAGCCGTGTCGGGGCCGCCTGGCGCCAGGAGTCGGCGAGGATGTCGCGCAGCTCGTCCTCGCCCTCCAGGGCGGCGAGCCGGGCCCGCACCCACGCGAACTGGGCCTCGTGTCCGGCGATCCAGAACTTCTCCGGCTCGGCCAGCACCAGTTCGTCGCGCTCCTCCTTCGGGCAGCGCACCGCGAGGGAGGTCTCGTCCTCGGGCAGCGTCGCGAACATCTTGCCCGCGACCCGGAAGGTGGGCATGCTCCAGGCGGTCTTCTCCGTCGTGTCCGGCAGGGACAGGGCGATACGGCGTACGTCTTCTGCGTCCGGCATGACAGGCACGGTATCCGCCGCCACTGACAATCACCCGGTGCCGGCGGGTGCGCCCAGCCGCACGCCGACCTGCTTGAAGTAGAGCGTCGTCGGCCGCAGTTCCCCGTGCGGGTCCGCCGCGTAGTCGGGGATCGCGCCGGCCCGGGTCCACCCGGCGGTCCGGTACAGGTGCTCGGCCGGGCTGCCGGTCTCGGTGTCCAGGTGGAGGAGGGTGATTCCGGCCGCCGCGGCCGCCTCCTCGGCGGTGGCCAGCAGTCGGCGGCCCAGTCCCCGGCCACGGACCGCGCGGGACACCATGAGCTTGACCAGCTCCGCGCGGTGGCGGCTGTTGGGCTTGTCCGGCAGGGCGAGGCTCACGGTCCCGGTCACCCGGTGCCCGTCCCGTGCCACCCAGACGGCGAGCCGACCGTCGGCGACCGCGGCGGCCCGCCTCCGCCACCAGTCCGCGGCCTCCGCGTGACCGAGCGGGGCGAGGAAGCCGACGGAGGCGCCGCCCGCGACGGTGTCGGTGAGCAGTGCGGCCAAGCCGTCCAGCAGCGCCGTCACCTCGTGCTCGTCGACAGGCTCCACGTTCACGGCAGCACCACCGCCAGCGCGTAGCGGGCACGCTCGGGTCCGGGGCACCGGAACCGCGTCGGCCCCCACACGCGCATCCGCAGGCAGTCACCGGCGGCGAGGTGGTGCTCCACGTCCTGCGCCGTGACCTTCAGGGCCCCCTCCAGGAGCCAGACGTGCTGCTCCAGGCCGGGCACCGGCGGCCGGTCGTAGGCGATGTCGGCGCCCGCCGCGAGCCGTCCGTCGACGAGTTCGCCGCGCAGTCCCGCGTGCGGCGGTGACACCGAGCGGCGCACGAACCCGGCGGCGCGGTCCTCCCACACGGGTTGCTCGGCGGCCCGCACCAGCAGCGCGGGTTCCGCCTCGACCTCGCTGAGCAGCCGGGACATGGTCCGTCCGTAGACCGCGCACAGGCGGTTCAGTACGGCGGCGGTGGGGCTGGTCTCGGCCCGCTCGGCCCGGGACAGCGTGGACCGGCTCACCCCGCTGCGCTCCGCCAGCTCCCCCAGCGACCAGCCGCGTTCGGCCCGCAGTTCGGCCAGCCGGGCGGCGAGCCGGGCGTCCACCGGATCCGCGACGACGTCGTCATGTCTCATATCCGGGACGCTATCCCGTTCGTGAGACGCCCGTGTTACGGAAGGCTCACGCCCGGGCCGCGTCGCCGAGTGCGTCGAGGACCGGGCGGATCAGCGGGTGTTCCTCCGCTCCCCGCCGTACGGCCGCGAAGACGCGGCGGGTGGGCGCCACCCCGTCGACCGGGCGGACGACCACCCCGGTCAGGTCGGTGCCGAGCAGCGCCGAGCGCGGGACGAGCGCCACCCCGGCGTCGGCCGCGGCGAGGGACACCACGGCGCGGAAGTCGTCCGAGGAGTGTTCGAGGCGGGGCTGGAACCCGGCGCTCTCGCAGGCCAGCACGACCACGTCGTGGCACGGGTTGCCCGGGTAGGGGCCGATCCAGGTGTCCTTGGCCAGCTCCGCGAGCGGCACCTCGTCGGCACCGGCGAGGCGGTGGGCGACCGGCACGACCGCGTCGAAGGGCTCGGCGTACAGGAAGACGTGGGTCAGGCGCGGGTCGTCGGCGGGCGGCGCCCCGCGGTACTCGACGGCGACCGCGACGTCGACCTGCCGGTCGAGGACCATCGGCAGGCTGGCGTCGCCCTCGGCGTCCTGGACGCGGATGCGGATGCCGGGCGCCGAGGCGGCGAGGCGCGCCAGGGCGGGCGCGACGACGAGGGCGATGCCGGTCGCGAAGGAGGCGACCGTGACCGTGCCGGCCTCGCCCGAGCCGTAGGCGGCCAGCTCGGCCTCCGCCCGCTCCAGCTGGGCGAGGACGGCGTTGGTGTGGCTGAGCAGGATCTCTCCGGCCGGGGTGAGCCGTACGCCCTTGGCGCCGCGCTCGACCAGGCGGTGCCCGGTCTCCTGCTCCAGCGCGGCGAGCTGCTGGGAGACCGCCGACGGGGTGAGGTACAGCGCGGCGGCCGCCGCTGTCACGGTGCGGTGGTCCGCCACCGCTCGCAGGATGTGCAGCCGCCGCGCCTCGATCATGGGATCGATTCTCTCAGGTCACCGGGGGTTCAGGCGTCGAGCTGCGCCCGGGCCGCGACGAAGGCGTCCACCGCGCGGTGCACGTCGTCCGTGGAGTGGGCGGCGGACAGCTGGACGCGGATGCGGGCCTTGTCCTGCGGGACGACCGGGTAGGAGAAGCCGATCACGTACACGCCGCGCTCCAGGAGCAGCTCCGCCATGCGGCCCGCCTGCGTCGCGTCGCCGATCATGACGGGCGCGATGGGGTGGTCGCCGGGGAGGATGCCGAAGCCCTCCTCGGTCATCCTGCGGCGGAACAGGGCGGTGTTCTCGGCGAGCCGTACGCGCAGGTCGTCGGCGGACTCCAGCAGGTCGAGCACCTTGAGGGAGGCGGCGGCGATCACCGGGGCGAGGGTGTTGGAGAAGAGGTAGGGACGCGAGCGCTGGCGCAGCAGGGCGACGATCTCGGCGCGGGCGGCGACGTAGCCGCCGGAGGCGCCGCCCAGTGCCTTGCCGAGGGTGCCCGTGATGATGTCGACGCGGTCCATGACGCCGTGCAGTTCGGGGGTGCCGCGGCCGCCGGGGCCGACGAAGCCGACGGCGTGCGAGTCGTCGACCATGACCATGGCGTCGTAGCGGTCGGCGAGGTCGCAGATCTCGTCGAGCGGGGCGACGTAGCCGTCCATGGAGAAGACGCCGTCGGTGACGATGAGCTTGCGGCGGGCCTCGCCCGCGGCCTTGAGCTGTGCCTCCAGGTCGGCCATGTCGCGGTTGGCGTAGCGCAGCCGCCTGGCCTTGGACAGCCGGATGCCGTCGATGATCGAGGCGTGGTTGAGGGCGTCGGAGATCACCGCGTCCTCGGGGCCGAGGAGGGTTTCGAAGACGCCGCCGTTGGCGTCGAAGCAGGAGGAGTAGAGGATCGTGTCCTCCTGGCCGAGGAACGCGGAGAGCCGGGCCTCCAGTTCCTTGTGCACCTCCTGGGTGCCGCAGATGAAGCGCACGGACGCCATGCCGTAGCCCCAGCGGTCCAGCGCCTCGTGGGCGGCGGCGACGACCTCGGGGTGGTCGGCGAGGCCGAGGTAGTTGTTGGCGCAGAAGTTGAGGACCTCGCCGGGGCGGCCGCCCGCGGTGACGTTGACGGTCGCGGACTGCGGGGTGCCGATGACGCGCTCGGGCTTGTGCAGGCCGGCGGCGCGGATCTCGTCGAGGGTGGCGCGCAGGTCGTCGCGCACGGAGTCGAACATCTCAGAAGCTCCTGGAGATACGGGAGTTGCGGGGTTGGCTTACGCGGTCCAGTCGAGGATGACCTTGCCGCCGCGGCCGCTCGCGGCGTCGGCGAACGCGGCCTCGAAGTCGCGGTGGGAGTACCGGCCGGTGATCACCGGGGCGAGGTCGAGGCCGCCTTCGAGCAGCACGGACATGGCGTACCAGGTCTCGAACATCTCGCGGCCGTAGATGCCCTTGACGGTGATCATGGAGGTGACGACGCGGGCCCAGTCGACCGGGAACTCCTCGGCGGGCAGGCCGAGCATGGCGATCCGGCCGCCGTGCGTCATGTTGGCGATCATGTCGCGCATGGCCTCGGGGCGGCCGGACATCTCCAGCCCGATGTCGAAGCCCTCGCGCAGGCCCAGCGCGCGCTGTCCGTCGGCGATGGTGGCGTCCGAGACGTTCAGGGCGAGGCTGACGCCGACCTTGCGGGCCAGTTCCAGCCGCTCCTCGCTCACGTCCGTGATGACGACGTTGCGGGCACCGGCATGCCGGGCCACGGCGGCGGCCATCAGCCCGATCGGTCCGGCGCCGGTGATGAGGACGTCCTCGCCGACCAGCGGGAAGGACAGCGCGGTGTGCACGGCGTTGCCGAACGGGTCGAAGATCGCGGCCACGTCGAGGTCGACGGGGACCCGGTGCACCCAGACGTTGGACGCGGGCAGGGCCACGTACTCGGCGAACGCCCCGTCCCGGCCGACGCCGAGGCCGACGGTGGCGCGGCACAGGTGGCGCCGGCCGGCCAGGCAGTTGCGGCACTTGCCGCAGACCAGGTGGCCCTCGCCGCTGACGCGGTCGCCGGCCTTGATGTCGGTGACGTCGCGCCCGGTCTCGACGACCTCGCCGACGAACTCGTGACCGACGACGAGCGGGGTGCGGATGGCCTGCTGCGCCCAGCCGTCCCAGGCCCGGATGTGCAGGTCGGTGCCGCAGATGCCGGTGCGCAGCACCTTGATGAGTACGTCACCGGACCCGATGGTGGGCTCCGGGATGTCCGCGAGCCACAGGCCGGGCTCCGCCTTCTCCTTGACCAGCGCCTTCAACGCTACGGCTCCTGACGGGGGTGAGGTCCCGGCGGTGGGCATGCCGAGGCGGCCCGCGTCCGGGAAGGGGAGGGGAATCGCACAGCAATCTGCCGTACGGGACCGCCCCCGTCCATCGAGCCTTTCTTAAGCCCGGCCGCAGCTTTCCTTCACGCGCCCGGCGAGGGTCCGCGTACGCCCGGCGAGGGAGCGCCGCCGCTCACAGCGGGAGCCCGTCCTCCGCGCTGCGCTCGATGCGCCGTACGAGGTCGGCCGCCGTCGACTTGATCGTGGCCAGGCCCGCGGTCCCCCAGGTCCGGGGCTGTACGTCGGCGGCGGACACGGTGCCCAGCACCGTCCCGGTGCTGTCGATGAGCGGGGCGCCCAGGTAGGAGCGGATGCCGAACGCGTCGACGACGGGGTTGCCCGCGAAGCGCGGGTAGTCGCGCACGTCCTCCAGGACCAGCGCCTTGCGGCGGACCACCACGTGGGGGCAGAAGCCGTGGTCGCGGGGCTGGACCCGGCCGAACTCGGGGCTGGTCCCGTCGCCCCGCGTCACCGGCGGGACCTCCGGCACCCGCAGTCCGGCGAAGAACTGCCCGCCCTCGACCAGGAAGTTGACCATCGCGTACGGCGCCTCGGCGAGGCCGGCGAGGCGGGCGGCGAAGGCGTCGAGGGCCGGGTCGGCGCGTTCCGCCAGGCCGAGCCGGCGCAGCCGCCGTACCCGGGTGGGGGCCTCCCGGTCCTCGGGGGTGAGCAGCAGACGTCCGGCCGGGCGCGGTGGGTCGTAGCTCATGGGCGGACTCCGGCGCCGAAGCCCGATGCCGGGGCCGGGGTGTGGTCGATGAGGTGGCGTACGAGGGTGAGCAGCGTCTGTACGCCGGAGCTGGAGATCCGGGCGTCGCAGCGCACGATCGGGATCTCGGGGTGCAGGTCCATGGCCGCGCGCACCTCCTCGGGGTCGTAGCGGTAACCGCCGTCGAACTGGTTGATCGCGACGACGAAGCCCAGTCCCCGTTCCTCGAAGAAGTCGACAGCGGCGAAGGACTCCTCCAGGCGGCGGGTGTCGGCGATGATCACCGCCCCGAGCGCGCCCTCGCACAGCTCGTCCCACATGAACCAGAAGCGTTCCTGGCCGGGTGTCCCGAACAGGTACAGGACGTGTTCCGGGTCGAGGGTGAGGCGGCCGAAGTCCATGGCCACGGTCGTTTCGAGTTTGTTCTCGATTCCGTCGAGGTTGTCGGTCGCGGCGCTGACCGTGGTGAGCAGTTCCTCCGTGCTCAGCGGCGCGATCTCGCTGACCGCGCCGACGAAGGTCGTCTTGCCGACGCCGAATCCGCCCGCCACGAGGATCTTCAGGGCGGTGGGGAACGGGTCGGCGCCTTCGCCGTGCGCGTAGTCAGAGCTGTCGTCGTAGTCCATCGAGCACTGCCTCCAGAAGGGCCCGGTCCGTGGGGTGGTGGTGGAACGCGGCGGGGGGTTTGGTGGTCAGCGCGCCGCAGTCGACGAGGTCCGAGAGCAGCACCTTGGTGACCGCCACCGGAAGCCGCAGGTGGGCGGCGAGTTCGGCGACCGGGAGGGGCCCCCGGCACAGGTCGAGTGCCTGGGTGTGCTCGGGTCCGAGGTAGCCGAGGGGGGTCGCCCCGGTGGCCATGACCTGGGACATCAGGTCGAGCGCGACGGTGGGCCGGGTACGGCCGTTGCTGACGGTGAAGGGGCGCACCAGCCGTCCGGCGGCGTCGTCGAGCCAGGGCCCGTCGCCAACCGCGGCCACCGTCAAGGCCTCATCGCCGGGGGTTCGACGGCGTGCTGCCGGGGCGCGGTGGCCAGGTAGGGGCGGACGCTCTTGACGAGCATCGCCATCTCGTAGCCGAGGACCGCCGCGTCGGCTTCGCGGCCGGCCAGCACGGCGAGGCAGGTGCCGGAGCCCGCGGTGGTGACGAAGAGCAGGGTCGAGTCGAGTTCGACGACGACCTGCCGCACGTCCCCGCCGTCGCCGAAGCGGACACCGGCGCTGCGGCCGAGGGAGTACAGGCCGGAGGCCAGGGCCGCCATGTGGTCGGCGCTGTCGGCGTCGAGTCCGTGGACGGACTTCACCAGTCCGTCGGCGGACAGGAGCACCGCGCTGCTGGTGTGCGGCACACGCTGGACGAGGCCGCTCATCAGCCAGTCGAGGTCGGACACTTGGCCGGTCGGCGCATCGCTCGCCATGGTGGATCGACTCCTTGGGGTACGAAGGTCTGCGGGAGCGCTGGTCGTGGGGGTGAGGGTGGTCATGGGGGTGGTCGTCCGGGTGGGGGGGGTCGTGCGGAGGGTCATTCGGGTGTCGCACCCGTATCGCCGTGGGCCGGTGTCAGGGGCGCGGATTCGCTGTGCTGCTGGGCCTCGGCGAGGCCGACGCCGCGCTGGAAGGCGGCCATCAGGCCCGGGTCGTGCCCCGTGTACTGCTCGGTTTCCTGGCGGGGTGCGGGGCCACCGCGCAACTGGGGCGCGATGTGCTCCTGGGCACGGCGGCGCGGCAGTTGGGGTTTCCCCATGGTGCCGCGCACCACGCTGTGCCGCGGGACGGGCGGGGTGGCCGCGTGTTCGGCGAGGACGCCCCGGTCCTCGGGCCGCACACCGGGCACGGCGGCGGCCGGGGTGGGCCGGTTCCGGTGCGTGCCGCGCACGGGCAGCGGCACGGGTTCGCCGTCGGCCCTGCGGGCCTCGACCGGGCCGGGCGCCTCGGAAGCGGTAACGGGAGCGGGCGGGGGCGGGGCGGGAGCCGGGACGACCGGCGACGGTGCGGCCGGAGCGGGTGTGTCGAAGGCCGGCGTGTCGAAGGCCGGGGCGTCGAAGGCCGGGGCGTCGAAGGCCGGGGCGTCATAGGCCGGTACGTCCGGGGACGGTACGTGCGCGGTGGCGGACACGTCCCGAACCTGCGGCAGCGCGGGCGACACGGCCCGCGGCTGCTGCCGGGGCGGCACCACGGTCACCGGTCGGGCACCGGTGACCTGGGCCGGGTGGGCGGCACCCCTGGGGAGCGCGTCCGGCTCCGGACCGAGCAGGGCCTGCGGCACGACCAGGACGGCCTGGACACCGCCGTAGATGTTGGTCTGCAGCCGCACGGTGATCCCGTGCCGCTTGGCGAGCTGGGAGACGACGAACAGTCCGATGCGCCCGTCCGCGAGCAGGCGGGCCACGTTGACCTGGTCGGGGTCGGCGAGCAGGGCGTTCATCCGGTCCTGCTCGCCGACCGGCATGCCCAGTCCGCGGTCCTCGACCTCGACGGCGAGGCCCGAGGTGACGAGGTTGGCGCGCATCAGCACCTGGGTCTGCGGGGCGGAGAACAGGGTGGCGTTCTCGACGAGTTCGGCCAGCAGATGGATGACGTCGGCGACCGCGTGGCCGCGCAGGGTGCCGTTGATCGGTGGGACCAGCCGGACCCGGGAGTACTGCTCGACCTCGGCGATGGCCGAGCGCAGCACCTCGGTCATGTCGACCGGGTTGCTCCACTGACGGCGGGAGACGGCACCGCCGAGCACGGCGAGGTTCTCGGCGTGGCGCCGGATGCGGGTGGCCAGGTGGTCGACGTGGAAGAGGCCCTTGAGCAGGTCGGGGTCCTCGATCTCGTTCTCCAGCTCGTCCAGGATGGAGATCTCCCGGTGCACCAGGGACTGCAGGCGGCGCGCGAGGTTGACGAAGACCTCCAGCTTCTGTTCGCTGCCCGCCTGGCTGGAGAGCTGGGCGGCGCGGACCACCGCGGTGACGGCGCCGTCGTGGGCGCGGGAGAGGTCGGCGGCGAGCAGTTCGAACTCGTCCGCGTCGTCCGGCGGTCCGCCGCGGGGTGTGCGCGGGGTCGGCGACTCGCCCCGGCGCAACGCCTCCACGACGGCGCGCAGGTCGCCCTCCTGGCGCGCGGTGCTGCGGCGCAGCGCTCCCACCCGGTCGTGCACGGACCTCGCGGCACGGTCGGCGGCGACGGCCGCGATGACGACGGCCGCGACGGTCACCGAGACCGCACCCGCGAGTACGCCCCACAGCACCGGGCCGGGCCGGGTGCCGGTGGACCGGACGGTGAACAGGACGACCGCGCAGGCGCTGAGGGCGACCGCGACCGGTGGCAGGACGGCGAGCCTCAGGAGTTGGGGCCGTATGTGGGTCTCGGGCAGCGCGGCGGTGGTACGTGGGGCCGGCCGGCCGTGCCGCCCGCCCTCGCGGCGGTCTGCTCGCGCGGCCGGGGCGCGGAGGTGAGACATCGGTGTCCTCGTACTGGTCCGTGTACTGGTCCGTCGGCCCTACGTCGCCCGACGGACACTGACAGTAGTCGGCTGCCCCTCATGTGCGGTGGGCAGTTGCCAAAGTCCCTCGGACAACGTCCCGCTCTGGTATGAGGCCTCGTACGACAGACCGATAAGCCGGATACGCAACCGTTCCGGCATGGCCGAGGACCGGTCGGACTCGATCAGAAACGGTCACTGTCGGTGACGGGCGACGGGGGGCGGAGGTACCCCGTCGCGCGATCAGGAACCGCGCGGCCCGCTGCGCGGCTTCCGGGTCGAAGCGGTCCGCATGCCAGGTCGCGGAGCGCAGGGTGCCCCGGTGACGGTAGGCACGCACGATCCGCCGGTGCTCGGGGGTCGCCACGAAGGTGCCCAGGTCGTCCTCGTGGCGCCACAGGGGCACGGAGCCCGAGCGGGGCCGAACTGGCTGACGCTCACGACCGGCGCCGGCGACCTCGCCCTGATGAACGCCGGCGCGGTTCTCCTCGCCGAGCAGGTTCTCCTCGGGGACGCGTACGTCGTTGAAGAACAGTTCGGCGGTGTCCTGGGCCTTCTGGCTATCTTGGCGAGGTTGCGGCCTCGTTCGAAGCCGTCCGCGCCACGTTCGACGACGAGCAGGCTCTGCCCGGCGCTGCCGCCCTCGGGCGTGCTGCGGGCGACCATCACGACGAGGTCGGCGAGGATGCCGTCGGAGATGAAGCCGGGCAGCCGGCGCCGCTTCTGTTCCTCGGTGGCGAGCCGGGTGAGGTAGGGGCCGACGATGTCGTTGTGCAGGCTCGGGGCCAGTCCGGAGGCGCCGGCGCGGGCGAACTCCCCGATGAGGACGGCGCTGTGGCGGAAGTCGTCGCTGCCACCACCGCCGTACTCCTCGTCGACGGCCGGTCCCAGCAGGCCCTGCCGGCCACGTCTTCGGAACGCAGACGCGCGGCGGACGGTTCCGCCCACGGGCCTTCGCGGCCGCCGTCACGGAGGCCGTGATCAGGCCGAGAAACGACAGCCCCGAGCACCCCAGCAGGTGGGCGGCGTTCACACACATCGGCCCCCGAGCCGCCCGCTTCACACCACACGAGGGGGCTCCCCCATGGCACCCGTCCCGTACGAAGAGGTCGTCAACTCCCTCGCCGACCACCCCACCCAAATCAACCCGCCGACCACTGAAACCTGAAATAGACTCAGCCTCGCCATTTCTGGCTCAGCGCACTAGTTGACCTGGCGCTCGCGGCCCTCCCAGTAGGGGGCACGCAGCCTGAACTTCTGGAGCTTCCCCGTTGCCGTGCGAGCGAGTTCGTCGCGGAACTCGACCGAAGTAGGAGCTTTGAAGCCGGCCGCCCTCTCCTTGGACCAGGCGATCAGCTCCGCCTCGGTGACCTCCTTCCCCGGCGCGAGCACGACGAGCGCCTTGATCGTCTCGCCCCATTTCTCGTCGGGCACCCCGATTACCGCGACCTCGGAGACCGCGGGGTGCGAGAAGATCACATCCTCGACCTCGATCGACGAGACGTTCTCACCGCCGGTGATGATGACATCTTTCCTTCGGTCGGTGATCGTCAGGTACCCGTCTTCGCCAACGACCCCACCGTCACCGGTGCGAAACCAGCCGTCGACCAGTACCTGGGCTGACGCCTCCGGCTGCTGCCAGTAGCCCGCGAGCACTGTGTTGGAGCGGGCGAGCACCTCGCCGTCGGGCGCCGTGGACAAGGAGACGCCGAGCGCCGGAGCACCGGCGCGGACCAGTTTGCGCGCCCGGTCGTCCGCCGACAACCCGTCCCATTCGGCGCGGGTGCGGTTGATGGTGAGCAACGGCGACGTCTCGGTCAGCCCGTAGAGCTGGATGAACTCCCAGCCGAGCTCCTCCTCCACCCTGGCCACGGTCCGGGTGGGCGGTGGGGCCCCGGCCACGATGATCCGCACCCGGTCGCGGCCCGGGACCTCGCCGTCCCAGGTCGCCGCGGCATCGAGTATCGAGGCCACCACCGCGGGCGCTGCACACATGAACGTGACGCCGTGCTTGTCGACGCGCCGGAGGATCTCCGCTCCGTCGACCTTGCGCAGCATAATCTGGGTGACGCCGAGTCCCGCTGTGGTGAAGGGCATTCCCCAGCCGTTGACGTGGAACATGGGCAGGGTGTGCAGGTAGACATCGCGGTCGCTGACACCCGCGTGAAGTCCGAACGTCATCGCGTTGGTCCAGATGTTGCGATGGGTCAGCTGGACGCCCTTGGGTCGTGCCGTCGTGCCGGATGTGTAGTTGATGCAGGCGGTTGCGTTCTCGTCAGGTGCCCACGGCTTCGGCTCGGCCCCCGCCGGAGCGTAGAGGTGCTGGTCGTCACCGAGGACGAACCGATGTTCCGCGGTGACCCCGGCCAGCGCCTCGTCCAGCTCGGGGTCGATCAACAGCATCCGGGCGCCCGAGTGAGCGACGATGTGGCTGATCTCGTCAGGGCGCAGCCGGAAGTTCACTGGCACCAACACCCGTCCATGGCCGGCGACCCCGAAGAATGACGTCAGCAGGCGTGCGGAGTTGTGCGACACGATCGCGACTCGTTCACCGAAGCCGATACCGAGCCGGTCGAGCTGGGCAGCCTGCCGAGCCGCAAGCGTATGCATCTGGGTATAGGTCAGCTCACCGAGTGAGGCCGCGGGCTGATCGGGCTCGTCCACCACCCCCACTCGATCGCCGTAGACCTGAGCGGCGCGGCCGATGAAGTCGGACAAGCTGAAAGGCACTATCATCGATGCTCCTTACCGAAGATCCTTGTTCGGAATGACAAGGAGGTTCGCGCGGTGCGGGAGACCGCGCGACTCCTGCCCGGGCAGCGCGGCCTCGAAGCCGGACGCTGCCCCCCGAGGGATTCAGTCCAGGCCGTAGAGTTGCCGAATGACGTCAGCCGTGGGGAGACCGTCGGCGATGGCTGAAAACATCACGGCTTCCTTCTTGTCGATCGCCTCGCACCGTGCGAGCACGTCGTCGATCAGGGCGTGCGGGACGAAACACACACCCGTCTCGTCGGCAATAACCAGATCACCTGACGCGACGGTCACGCCCGCAACGGAGATCGTGCCGTTGATCTCGACCGACGACCCACGCCACTTCCCGGTCCGCGGGGTGACGTCCCGGGTCCAGATGGGGAACCCACGTCGACGCGACTGCGCCACGTCCCGGACCGCACCGTCGACGACCGCGCCGGCGATTTCGCCCCGCCGGGCAAGTGCGGCGACGATGCCTCCCATGTTCGACACCTCGGGGAGGCCAGAAACGACGACCACGTCCCCGGGTTCCGCTATCTCGACGGCATGAATCTCGGCCATCAGCCAGCTGCCGTCGGTGACGGCTCGATAGGTGTCCATCCTGCTGGGAGAGTTTCGCAGAGTGATGGCTCGCCCGACTATGCGCTCGTCAGGCAGGGTCGGGAACAAGGTCGAAGAACCCACGCACCCGTGGATGCCGAGGGCGTCAAGCGCATCTGCCACTGTGGCCGAGAGATCGTCGAGTGCACGGAAACGCGAAATGACGTCGTCCGCAACAGACTCCGGCATCGCACGCACATCGACCCAATCAAAGAGCTGCCCTGTCGTTTCACTCATGATCGTATTTCCTCCTGTTAGTGGTAATTCCGGGCCGGCTTGCACGATGCGGGCCGAGGCCGTCACTGCTGCCGCAGGGTGTCGCCACCGAAGTCGTTCGACAGGTGTCGCACGACCCCATGAGCGTGGTTGGCGTTCCGGGAAGTGTTGTCCCATTCGATGAGGATGCCGTCGCCCTGGACCCTGTAGTAGTTCGGAGCGCCGATATCGGTCGGCCCGGCCCACGCGAAGTGCAGTCTCTTCACGTCCCAGCTCGGGGCGAGGCCGGCCGGCAGACCGTCGTGGTACGTCCGTACCAGGCGGTCAAGGCATTCCTGCTGGTGGCTGTCGAGGTCCGCCCCGGAGATGCCTTTCGGTGTAGATGTCACCGAGAGCCGCTCGTAGTCCCGACGCTCGTATCCGGTCCCTGCATCGCGTGCGTCCCCGCCGGTGCGCATCCGTTCCATCAGCGCTTCGTCTCCGGGCCGCCGACGAAAGATGTCGGGCAGTTTCATCATGGTTGCGCCGTCCTGAAAGGAGGACCGGTTTCCCATGACGATGTCGGCCGGAGCACGGTCGAGCAGGATCGCCGCGGCTCGGGCATCAGGGAACAGCGAGTTCACGAGTTCCCGACCCGTCGACTGGAACCCCTTGAGGGGATCGAGCGTCGCTCCACCCGGCAACGGCGTGACCGCGGGGTCCAGGCCGAAGAAGCGTGGCGTCGAGGACCGTACTTCCCCGTCAACGATGAGAAAGTTCAGCGAGACGTGGTGACCGCCGAACCTCCAGCCCCAAGGGGCCCCGCCTTCCGGGTCTCCGAAGATGCGAAGGTAGTATCGGGACGGGTCACGCCCCCGGCGGGTGTCGAATTCGGACGAGAAGCCCTCGACCTGGTCCAGGACGTTTTCGGTGCCCATGATCGTCGAGACGAGGGCGTAACCCTCGGGGGACAATCCGGCGGAGACGAGTTCCATCGCGCGGCGCTGCTGCCGGGCGAATTGGCCGTTGAGCGAAAGACCTCCGTGGTCTGTCGGTGCGTAGTACCAGCGTCTGCGTTCGGCTTCGTGCTCCCCTCCTGGCGGCCCCCACCACGCCAGTTCGCGCTGTTCGTCGTCGAGGTCTGCCAGCCAGGCCGTCGCCGACCGGGACATCGCCCGGGCTGCCCTCCTGGCCGGCGTGTCCCGTTCACTCGGCACTCGCCCGCCTCACTTCCGACTCTCCGAATTCTCCAGCCCTCTGCATCAGTAGAAGATCGGTCCGACGAGGCCACCTCCGGCAGCGACCGCGTCGCCGTTGATCGCCACACTCAGCGGCGAGGCCAAGAAGGTCACCACGTGCGCGATCTCCGAGGGTTGCACCAGGCGGCCGATGCTGACATCGGCCGCAAGCGTGGCCGCGAACTCGGATTCGGTAACCCTTCGCGCGGCCGCCCCTGCCCGGATCAGGTCCCGGACCCCTTCGGTTTCGGTGATCCAGGGGTGGACGACCGTCACGTTGACCCCCTTGGGGCCGAGTTCGTCGGCCAGGTTCTTCGTCACCGCGGCGACAGAAGCATTGCGCACGGAGCCGAAGACAGAACCCGTGCGGCGTACCGCGAGCCCGCTGATGTTGATGACTCGGCCCCAGCCGCGCTCGATCATTTGCGGTGCGACGGCTCGCACGCAGCGCAGGTAGCCCAGAACCTTGATCTCCATCTCGGAGCGCAGGTCATCGTCGTCGAGGTCCATCAGCCCCGTCGGAGGTCCGCCGGCCGCCTTGGCCGCGCCGTTGACCAAAATGTCGATGCCGCCGAACCGCTGTGTAGCCTCCGCCACCGCGGACTCGACTTCCTCGTCCCGACCGGTGTCGGCCGCCACGCCGATGGCGTCGTGGCCCAGAGTGCGAAGCCGGGAGGCGGCAGCCTCAACAGCGGCGGCGTCCCGTGCCAGAAGCGCGACACGCGCTCCCTCGGCGCCGAGCTCCCTTGCGATGGCAAACCCCAGCCCTCGGCTCCCGCCGGTCACCAGGGCCCTCTTGCCTGCCAGTTTCAAATCCACGATCGTTGCTCCCTCTCGACGCTGTGGCTGCATGCGAGGACGGCTTGCCCAGCCTTTGCTCGGCGCGCGTAGAGCCGGCTGTCAGGCGTCCACGCCGAGGACACGACGCCACTGCCACGTGTCGCTGTACTGCTGGAACCGCACGATCATGTCTCCGTCGAAGTCCCACACGTGCGCGAAGATCGCGTCGATGTCCTTCCCGGCCTTTGTCGTGCCGACGTAGCGCCCCTCGACCAGAACGGTCGTTCCTCCTGCAACGATGCGACTGACGTTGATGTGGAAGTCCGCGAAGTCCTTTCCAAGTTCATCGAAGACGGTCGCCTGCACTGCTTCGTGGCCTACCAGCGGACTTCCCGGAGAATAGGGAATGTTCTCGGCCTCAATCCACAGCGCGTCGGTGGAGAGGATATCGAAAATCGGCTTGAAGTCGCCCTCGGCAAGGCGGTTGTAGACGTTTTCAATTACGGTGCGGTAGCTCATTGCCTGTGTCGTCCTTGTCGTGTGTAGTGTTCGAAGAAGTGCTACTGGATCGAGGTGACCGCCGCGCGCGTTGCCAGGCGACGGGGTTATCGGCGCAGCATCTCTGTTGGAGAGTAGGTCCCGGCATCGTGCCGGGACCGGGATGTCTTCACCGTTGAAGCTGTGACGCGACGCGATTGCGCAACACGCCTACGCCTTCGAGTTCGACCTCGACGACTTGACCGGCCCGCAGGAACCGGCCACTCGACACCCCTACTCCACCCGGGGTACCGGTCAGGATCACGTCGCCACGGTGCAACGTCATGTACTGGCTGATGTACGAAATGAGCTCCGCGACCGAGAAGTGCATCTCGGCGGTGCTGGAATCCTGACGTACCTCGCCGTCCACCAGTGTGCGCAGGCGCAGCGCCTGGCCGTCACGCACGCCCGCCGTCGTGAGGAGCGCCGGACCGAGCGGTTTGAATCCGTCGAACGCCTTCGCCAGTCCGACGTTCGGACCGGACACCAGGGCATTGCTTCCGTTCTGGACGTCCCTGGCGGTGACGTCGTTGGCAGCGGTGATGCCTGCCACGTGCGACCAAGCCTCATCTACCGAGACGTCGGACGCAGGCGCTCCGATGACCACCGCCATTTCTCCCTCGTAGTCCACCGCGGACCCTGCGATCCTCGGAAGCGGAATGTCATCGGTGGGCCCGCTCACCGCCGAGGGCGCCACCAGATGCACCCTCGGAACCTGCGCGATTTCCGTGCCGATTTCCGCGGCGTGGTCCTTGTAGTTCAGCCCGACGATAATCATATTCCCGGGCCCGTCGATCGGAGTTTGTACGGTCACCTCGTCGCCCCCCAGGGTGGCGGTGACTCTCGCTTGCTCGAGCCGGCCGATCTCGCCGGACTTGAGGAGGCCGGACAAGTTCAAGCCTCCGACGTCGAGGACCTCGTACCGAGTTCCGATGATGCGTGCTACACCTGCCGATGTCTGCGCCACGAGCACTGCGACCGACTCCATTCGTTTCTGGTGTTGCTCCGCGTATGTTCGGCGCACCCGCCGGCAGAGACATCTTGTCGCGTCGTGCACCCAAGCTGTCCAATACTTCTCCATGAAGGCACCGATACTCAGGGGCTATCGGCGATAGCCGGGGATCGTCGTGGAACTCGGGTTGGAGCATCGTCGGCACGCCGAATCTCGACGAGTCACGCAATCGCCCATGCCGGACTGTGCGGTGAGCTTGTGCCGGCGGGCGGTGGTGATCTCCTTGGAGCGTCCCGGCACGGCCGGCGGGTCAAGGTCAGGTGCCCCTTGTCGTCGGTCAGGGCGAGGAAGAGAGCCGGGGTCGTCCGGTTCCGCACACGCTCACCGCGGCGAGTCAGGCCGGTGACGGCCGGGCAGCCGTCCCGGGGGCACCCAGGCATCGAAGTCCTGTGCGTCACCGCCGCCTGCCTGGCCCTGGTCCGGCTGCCGTCCAAGGTCGCCCAGCCGGAACCGGAGGGCGACCTCGAAGCGAGTCTGGGAGAGCGGCGCGTCACGGCCGGCACACCGGACGCGCCGGCAACTGGTGCCCTCATGCCAGCTTTGTGCGGTCCTCGCGGCTGGTCTCCGTCGAGATCGCCCGCCGCTTGGACCGGCTCGCCGCACGACGATGAAGTACCACCGTCAGGCCGACCGCGAGGACCAGAGCGACACCGTTGAACAGGTCCGGGATCCACACATCGCCCTTGACCAGCGACAGGCCCTCGACCCCGATACCGAGCAGGAACAACGAGACGAGCAGTCCGCCCACGTTGTATCGTCCCGGCTTGATCTGGGTGGTGGCCAGGAAGCAGCCGGCGAAGGGAGGCAGCAGGTAACTGCTGCCCACCGACGACGAGATGCTCCCGACCGCCGCGCTCAGCAGGATCGCGGCGACGCCGCATCCAATGCCCGTGAGGATCAGCGCGCAGGCCACGTACTTCTTCGTCGCGATTCCGGCCAGCCGCGCGGCGTCCGGGTTCGCGCCGGTCGCATAAAGTCGTCGGCCCACCGGAGTGTGTTCGAGGACGTACCAAGCAGCCAGCGCCAGCACCAGCGCGTAGATGATCAGGACCGGAACTCCGAATGGCTGCCACCCGGCCATCTTCTGGAAGTCCGTCGGTGCCGGGCCGACGTACTGGCTCTTGCTGAGGTACTCGGCCGCGGCAAGCAACACGGAGCCAACGCCCAGTGTCGCGATGAAACTGTCGATTCCGACGACGACGATCAGCAGTGCGTTGATCCCGCCGACAGCCGCACACACCAGCACAGTTGCCAAACACGCGGGAACCGTGTCCCAGTGATATTTGGACACCAGGCTGATACACACGACCGCTCCCAGGCCGACATTCTGCCCTACGGACAGGTCGAAAACGCCGGCGGAGAGCGAGGCCATGAGACTCAGCGACAGGATGATGGTGATGGCCTGGTTGCGCGTGACCGCCTGCGCCGTTGCCGCCGTCAGGAAGGTATCCGGAATCCAAAACCCGAATATCACGACCAACGCGACGATCAGGCCCAGGCCGCCGAACCTTCCCAAACGGAGCTGTCCGAGGTTCGCCACCAGCGAGGACGGCCTCATGGCAGTACGCGCATGCGCACCGTGCCGAGCCGTCTGTGCGGGTACTGCGTCCACAACCCCCCGGTCGACCATCTGCGTCGTCCCGTCCGGCGGTGATTTCTCAGCCATCACGAGACACCCCACGCCGTTCGGAAGACCGAGTCGATGTGGGGCCATGAACTCGCGTCCCCGAGGGCACTCACATTGCTCGGCTGCACAACCGCGACCGGCCCGGGCGGATTTGGGTCGCGGATCGGGTCACCAACCATTTGGCGTGCCGCGGCGTCCATCATCCACCAAGCATTCTGTGCCGTCGGGTGAACCACGCTGCGAAAAATCAGACCGTCTTTGACAGCCTTCTGCGACGTTGCGTTCGCCGCCGTTCCGATCACCTTGACAGAACCGAGTCCAGCACTCTTGAGCGCTTGCGGGAGGCCCGAGATCCAGTCATCCCACGGAAGGCACACATACTTGACCTTCGGGTGCGATCGAAGGTAACTCACGACCTGGCCGGGAGCTTTGGTTCCGATATCTGCGGTGTTCAGGTCGAGTTCGCTGTACTTCCCGCCGGCTTCCTCAACCGTTGACTTCAGTGCCTCGCCGGTCGGCGCCGTGGACGGCGTGTCCGGCACCGCGAGGAACAACACATTCGGGCCGCCCTTCGCGTCGGCAACAGCGATGAGACCTTGCACGACGCCTTGCTGCTTCTGCTCGGGCGTGTTCGCCTTACTGAAGAGGTAAGGCGTTCCGGGACCAGCTGGGGCGTCGCCCGCGTAGGGCAGGATGATCGTCCCGGCAGCGTGCAGCGCATTGACCTGGGACTGCACCATCGAGGAGGGAAGGATCGCGGCGGCAAAGACGACGTCCGGCTTGTCCTGAACAACGGAATTCCAGGTCGCCGTGTACGATTCCGGTGTGAATTGCGTGGACACGATCTTTGTCTTCCAGCCCAGCGCTGCAGCCGCCTTCTCGGCGGCCTGCGTGTAAAGCGCGCAGACTGGAACCGAACAGTTGATTATGTCGACTTTCTTACCTGTCGGCGGCCTTTTGCTGAGTGCCGGCACAGTTACTGTTGGCTTCGGATTCTCGTACTCTGCGAGCTTCGCGATGTCGGCCTTCACCACGCTTGATTCACCACCGACGCCAGATGACGAGCCCGTTGCACCGGCATCCGATGCGGATCCACCGCCGTTCGAGCCGGAGCCGCCACACGCTGCTACCGTAAGCAGCGCTGCGATCGACGCCGCGACGATCACGCTTCTTCGCTTTTCCATCCGAAATACTCCGCTTCTATAGCTTCAGTTGCTCCTACACGCGGGCTGGTGCCGGCGGATTTCTCGTCATTCAGGCTGGCGCGAGCGATGTCGGCCGGGGATTGCTTTCCGACCAACTCCCGGATCGGTCGTCCGTCGGCTACGACGATGACGCGATCACACAGCTCTGCCAACTCTTCGGTATCCGATGAGGCGACGACTACTGTTGCGCCGTTCGATGCTGCGTCACGCAGTTCCGAGTAGATCGCTGACTTTGCGCCGGCGTCGACTCCTGTGGTGGGCTCGTCGAGGAGGAGTGCGGTAGGCGAGCAGCGGAGCATTCGGGCAATGACGACCTTCTGTTGATTGCCACCGCTGAGATCAGAAAACGTTGCCTGCGCGCGACCCGGTCGGATATCGAGGCGACCGATCCAGTCTTTCGCTTCGGCCTCTTCCGCTCGTTGCGAAAGTCGGCGAGTAACGCGTGCACATTTCAGTAGCGGAATCGTGAGGTTTTCACCGACGTTCCAGGTGACGAAGGACCCCAGTTTCCGACGGTCAGCAGGTGCATAGCTCACACCAAGCCTGATTGCCGTTCGCGGTGACCCGCCGGTGATTCGTTTCTCTGAAACCTGCACTTCGCCCGAGGTGCGCATCAGAGATCCGTACACCAGGCCCAATATTGACTCATATCCGGAGCCGATGAGTCCCGTGATGCCGAGGATTTCTCCTGCGTGCGCCTTGAAGCTGAAGTCAGTGACATTTTCCCCGCACACACGGTCAGCCGTCAGTACAGGAGCCCTGCGATCCAGTCTGGCCGACTCCTGCCGCTTTTCGATTCTCTTTCCGAGGATCAGCTCGATCAGGTCATCTGCGGCAACTTCCCCGATGGTCTTGGTGGCCATGCGGCGACCGTCGCGAAGCACTGTTACCCGATCGGCTATGGCGAAGACTTCGGGCAGGCGATGAGTGACGTACAGGATCGTCACCCCCTGGGCCTTCAATGCGGCAAGCAGGTCCATCAGTTGATGCACCTCTTCTTGCGGCAATGATGCTGTTGGCTCGTCCAGTACGAGCACGCCCTCGCTTGCGAGTCCGTCCTCGACAGCGCGGATGATCGCGACCATCGACTTCTGTGCCGCGCTGAGCGCACCGACCGGCATCGCCGGATCAATGTCAAGCCCGTATTTCTGCATCATGTCGCCGGCCTGCGACCGCTGTGTACGAGCGGAGAGCCACCATGTCTGCCCGTAATTGCCTCCCAGCCTGAGGTTTTCCGCGACATCAAGCGAGTCGACAAGCCCCAGGTCCTGGTGGATGAATCGCAGTCCAGCCAGATGAGATGCACGGGCCGAGCCGAAAGCCAGCACTCGGCCGCCAATTGTCACCTCAGCGCCGTGTTCCGGAGTATGATATCCGGCGAGGACCTTGATCAGGGTCGATTTGCCAGATCCATTCGCCCCCAGCAGGGCCTGTACCTCGCCACGGTGCAGTGCCAGATCAACCTTGTCCAGCGCACGCTGTCCGGCGAAGAACATGGATATGTTTCTTGCTACCAGCTGCTCAGTCATCCGGTCGCCCACATTTCATAGGAGCGTGTCTGGCTCTTGCCGGATCTTCCTCTCATGACAGCGATCTTTTTTCGGTCAGCAGTGGCGCGCCGGTCAGTGATGCCGACTCGCTTCCCTTCTCGCGGTCGGGAAACTCAATGAGTTCGACGATGTTGCCGTCGGGGTCGAAGCCGTACGCGACATGAAGCATGCCGAGTGCGTCTATTGGCCCATCGTTCTGGAACCGCATACCCGCACCGGCGAGGCGCTCGAATTCCGCGTGTATATCGGTGACTTCGAAGCAGATGTGGGTGAATCCATGATCAGAGACTCGCCACTCCGGATCTCGCGGCTTGGGGGCGGGGTGGGTGTACTGGAACAGCTCGATGTGTGCATTGCCGCCACGGAGATAGACGAAGGTCGCCTCGGATCCGCTGAGCCCGACAATGCTGTCGCACAGGTCGTCGCCCTGCTGCCAGCCGTACCGCATCACTTCCTCGAGCCCGAACAGGTCACAATAGAAGGACTTGAGTCGCTCGAGATCGGGGGTGGAGATGGCTGCGTGATGGATGCCGATGATCATGAGGACTCCTTGCAGTCGGCTACCAGAGTCGAAGTGGAAGGGCTGGAGATCGCATCGGCAACATGGAGCGCGAAGGCGATGGTGGTCAGGGTCGGATTGGAGGCGTTTCTCTCGCCGAGTACGGCATTACCCGCGACGTAGCAGTTCTCGTAGGCCCAAAGGCGGCCCTCCGGTGAGACGACCGAGCTCTCGGATTCAACTGCGCCCATTCGGCATGACCCCATGAGGTGCATCGAGCCTCCGCGTGCAGGCACTCGCATACCCCATCCTGTGACGAGGTCACCGAGGTCGCTCGACAGTAGGAAGAGCTCCCGCAGGGCATCGCCTGCCACGTCGAAATCGCTGTTGCTCAACTCGACCGCGCCCGTTGCGACTGGAAGGCCGAAGCCGTCTTCACGCTCTGCATCGAACTGAAGTCGATTGGACTCTTGCGGTTCTACGGGGCAGAAGGAGAGAAGGTCGATCGTATTGTCGAACGGCGCGTCGGCTGGGATCGCGGGGTTGAAGTTCCACTGAGTGGCGTTGATCGTGGTGGACCACTCGTGTGCGCGCGACGGAGGGATCCACACGGAGGGCGGGAACCGATCCGACTCCTCGTTTCGCCGCAGGTTCGCCTTGAGGAGTACACGCGAAGCGACAATGGTGTGTTCCGTCAGGTACGCGCCGAGCGCCGGGCCGGCCTCCAGACCGGAAGCGGCGATCAACTGCGCGCTGCCCACTGTGCCCGCGGCGATGACGACGGCGTCGGCGTTGATGAGAAGGGGATCGCCGCCCCCGACCGGGTGGGCCAGTACTCCCGTCGCGGCTCCTCGCCGATGTACCACGGTGCGGACCACGTGATCGGTAATGAGGCGGATGTTTTCGTGCGCGCCTCGGAGCAGGTCATCCGCTGCGCTGAATCTCCACCCGCCGCTGTCCAGCGGTTCGGCCGCGATCGGCATCGGCTGTACCTCTCGCCCGTCGGGCAACGCGCCGACGCGGCGGGCGACGATTTCCTCGAAGTCCTTGTACCGCCCGTCTTCAGTGCTGATTGCGACGCCCACGTGCAACAGGTCGGATGCGCGGGCGACGAGCCGGCCCCAACAGTCGTGCTCAATCCAGCCCGGCAGCTCCCACCAATCGGGATTGGGCGAGTTGTGCGTCCATCCCACCAGCATTCCGCCGACGCCGTGAATCCCGACCAGGCCGGGCAGCCTCGGCGGCGTGGCCGCAGCCCGGTTGAGAGGTGCCAGGGCACCTTCAAGGAAGTCGGCGAAGCCTCGGGTACCGCCTGGGGTGCTGTCCAGATTGCGGCCGTGCTCGCCTGTCCCGGCCGTACCGGCCTCGATGACGACAACCTGGCAGCCCTTGCGTGCGAGTTCGCCGGCCACGGCTGCCCCGCCGGCTCCACTCCCAACGACCACCACGTCCGCGCTGAGCGGGATTTCTCCTACTGAATGCGACACTGCACTCGTCCTTTCTGGCGTTCAGTTCGTGAGCCCGGCGTTGGCACCGGTCGCGTCAGCGCACCCAGACATTCCTGTCGGGCCTGTTTGGGGGAGCCGTCCATCCGCCGGGGCGGCTCCCCGGCCTTTCGGCCGCAGGCCGGCGGCGCGTGCAGGCCCGGTAGGAGGTCATCCGTTGCGCCATTCGACTGCCCTGGGCAGAAGGCGTGCACTGGTCGATTCCTCGTACGGCAGTACGCCGCCCGGGTGCGAAACCAGTTCCAGGTAGAGCCCGATCGGCGTTCGGACGTACAAGATCGTGATGCCTGCCTGCGGAACATCGGCCAAGAGCACTGGCTCGCCGCATGCGACGCATCCGTGGGCCTTGAGATAGGCCATCGCTGCCTCGACATCCCCGACATGAATCGCAAGATGCGTAGCGCCCGCGTCGCTGGTGCGGGGCCACTCGCCCGGTCCGTCCGGGGATTCCCATGCGAGGAGTTCCACTACTTGCGTGGGCCCAAGACGCACCATGGCGACCGTCGTTGAGGCCCGTGGGTGAACGTCGAACTGCGTCGTCATCCAGTCGCCCACGGGGTCGGCGAAAGGACCGGCTCGGAAGATCTCCTCTCCCCCGAGAACGTCGACGCAGAAGGCGACTGCCTCGTCAAGATCTGGCACCGTCCACCCGATATGGTCGACGTTTGTCGCTGTCGGTATTCCTCGCCCAAGCGCGTACGGCTCCGGTTGCATTCTAAGATCTCCTCGATGTCACGTAATCACGCCCTCGATCGCCGACCTCCGGGGATCCGGCTCTCTGGCGGCTGTCATCGGCGCCTTCAGATCATTCTCGGCTTTGTATGCTGAGCTGTCCGCGAGGTTCCCTTCTCTGGAGTCAGCACGTGGTGTGGCGCAAAACGTACGAAGCCGCGAACAAGCTGTCCAATACTTCTGCATACCCCCGTCGATACTTCTGAGGTATTACAGGTCATCGAACTTGATCTCGTCCCGCGCGCTTTCTGGCTGCTCAGCGGTATGGGCGCGGGGGCGATCTGGTGGAATGATCTTCGGTTTCCTGCGAACGTCGGAAACTGCTGCGGCCGATGGCGAAAGCATCCGCGATGATGTCCGGCACCGGGTGCCTTCCGTCCCGAAGTAGCAGGTGGGAGGCCCTGGTTCGGTAACGATCAGGCATGAGACAACTGGCCGGGACCATGGTTGGTCTTCGCGCGCCGGCCTCCACCTGTGCGTGGGTCACGGCGGCGCTTGCACGGGCCCGTCCAAGCAGGATCGCGGACAGCGGATACCACCGGCCCCGCCGGGAGCGCGGGTCGGGTTCCGAGTCGGACCAGGGACGCCGGGCCGGCGGTACGACCGGCACTCTGCGGACCCGGCTCCACCAGCACGGCGGGAACCGGCAGAGGACCGGCGCGATGACGCCGGGCGGTCCCGGTCACCGCGGGGTCGAACCGTTGCCCGACGGGTTGTACCAGCCGGCGATGGCGCGCACGATGTCACGTGTGGGGCGCTCCGTGTGCCGAGTGGCCGTCCGTGCAGCGTCGACCCCCGCTCAGTCGGACCTGGGCCGAGGCTCGGTGTGGGAATCCGCTGCGTACGCTTGCTCACACCAGATGATCTTGCCGGTGGTGGTATAGCGCGTACCCCAGCGCTCGGTGAGCTGCGCAACGAGCAGCAGGCCCCGGCCTCCCTCGTCGTACACGCGGGCCCGGCGCATGTGGGGTGCAGTGCTGCTGGTGTCGGCGACCTCGCAGATCAGCGTACGGTCGCGGATCAGCCGCAGCCGGATGGGGGCGCCGCCGTACCGGATGGCGTTGGTGACCAGCTCGCTGACCACCAGCTCGGTGACGAAGGCAACCTCCTCCAGGCCCCACGCCGACAGCTGGCGCAGGACGTCCGCACGGACCCCGGCCACTGCCTCGGGATCGGCGGTCACGTCCCAGGAGGCGACCTGACCGGAGTCGAAGCGCCGGACCCGGGCCAGCAGGAGGGCCACATCATCAGCGGGGCGTTCCGGAAGCAGGGTCCCTACGATCTGGCCGCACAGGGTGTCCAGCGAGCCGGCCGGGGCGGTGAGGGCCCGCCGCAACGACTCGAGCCCCGTGTCCATGTCGCGCTGCCGGGATTCGACCAGGCCGTTGGTGTAGAGGGCGATCAGGCTCCCCTCGGGCAGTACCGTCTCAACCGCTTCAAAAGGAAGCCCGCCCAGGCCGAGTGGGGGGCCGGCAGGCAGGTCCAGGAAGGTCACACTGCCGTCCAGGTGAACCACGGCGGGCGCCGGGTGTCCGGCGCGGGCGATACTGCAACGGCCCGACAACGGGTCGTAGACCGCGTACAGGCAGGTGGCACCGAGGCCTCCGGATTCGGTGGTGTCGGTGTCCACCTCGGAGCCTGCGCTCAGCCGGAGGACGAGGTCGTCCAGATGGGTGAGCAGCTCGTCCGGGGCCAGGTCGACGTCGGCGAGGGTCCGTACGGCGGTACGCAGCCTGCCCATGGTCGCGGAGGCTTGAATGCCGTGGCCGACCACGTCGCCGACCACGAGCGCCACCCGCCCGCCGGACAAGGGGATCACATCGAACCAGTCGCCCCCCACCCCCGGCCGGGGCCCGGCAGGAAGGTATCGGAAGGCGGCCTCGACCGCGGACTGCTCCGGCAGTCGCCGCGGCAGCAGACTGCGCTGCAGCGCCAGCGCCGCCGTGCGCTCGCGGCTGAAGCGCCGGGCGTTGTCCAGAGAGACGGCCGCCCGCGCGACCAGTTCCTCGGCCAATGCCAGATCCTCGGACTCGAACGGCTCAAGACGCCCGGACCGGAGGAATTCCGCCACCCCCAACGCCGTGCCCCGGGCGGTCACCGGCACGATCATCCAGGAGTGGAACCCGTACTCGCGGGTCTTGGCACGACGCACAGGATCCCCCGGCGCCCACGATATGGCGGCTGGATCCATCACCCGGAGCAGCTCGGACCGGCCGGTGGCGAGGCAGCGGGCGTGTGGTGAGTCCTCCGTGTAGAGGTCGACATCGCCCACCCTGGCCACGCTCTCCGGCGCGCCGTCCAGAATGGACTGCTGCGCCACCCGGCGCAGTACGGCACCGGTGACCGGGCCCGGGGCCGGCTCCTCACCGCTCAGCAGGGCTTCCAACAGGTCGACGCTGGCGAAGTCGGCGAGCCGGGGAACGGCCATCTCGACCAGTTCCTGCCCGGTGCGCATCACGTCCAAGGTGCTGCCGATACGCGTGCTGGCTTCGTACAGCAGAGCCTGCCGTTCCCGGCCGTGATGCTCCTGGGTGATCTCCAGCGCGGTGGCACACAGGCCGATTACCCGGCTTTCCCGGTCACGGAGCGGCGACGCGGAGACGGTGAACACGCGATCATGGTCGGGAGCCGCCCGGGTGCGTCCCCGGACCAGGAAGCCGTCCTCGGCCAGGCCCGTCTCCAGTACCCGGCGCATCCGCAACTCCCACTGGGCGGCATCGGGGCCGCTCAACACCGCGGCCAGGCCCTGTCCGGGGTCCTCACGAGCTCCGGTAAGGCGCCGCATCGTGGCGTTCTGCCGCACACAGCGCATGCCGGTGTCGTGGATCGACAGCGCGACCGGGAAACTGGTCAGCACCCAGTCCGTAAGTGCCTGCGCCCCGAGGTACGGGGGGACGGCAGGCTGTGTTGCCGCGATCAGCAGCCACACCGGCTCGGCGATGCCGCCCTCCGCCAGCCGGTGCGCCGACAGGGAGAGTTTCAGGCGGCGGCCGTCGCGGTGTCGGACGGACAGTTCGCCGTGCCACTCCTCCTGGCCGGACGGCCGTGGCGGCTCCGCGGCCAGCAGGTCGTCCACACGGCGGCCGACGGCGTCCGCGGCCTTGTAGCCGAGCAGCCGTGCCGCAGCCGGACTCCACGCGGTGACGCGGCCCTCGGCGTCCATCACGATCAGTCCCGCTCCCAGGGGCCCGGCGGACTGACCGGCCTCGTCCGGAGAGACGTCGCCAGCGGCGTTCATACCCTTCAGCCTGTTCCCTGAGCCGAATAAAATCAATTCGGGCGCAGGGGCCACTGCGGTGGAGGTCCGACGAGCGCACGCTTGTCAGTACGTGACCGTATAGCTTCGCCGAATCGTTCTATGCCGCCGTGGTGAAGGGCGGGGTGCGGTCCAATTCGTGGAACGGCTGTGCTGTTGGTGATGCCCGGGAGCGGGATGGCACGCGCGGGGTGTCGCGGATAGCACCGGAGATGACCTTTTCGATGCGGTGCCCGGCAGGTCGTTGCGGCACGTACCGCGTCCTGACCGGCACGCCGGCGCCCGCAGACCCCGAAAGAGAGCCCGCACCACTTCCGGCACGGGGGAAGCCGACGCCACCGGTACAGCACGCGACCCACCGGCCTCAATCACAGCGGCCACACTGCGGAACGAAACGAACCGCCAGGCACACGTGGACGATTCAGGCAGGGCGACGTGCCGCAGCTGAAACGCGGCGCGACCAGAGTGACGAGTTTGCCGAGGCATCGGGGAGCAAGGCCGGTGAAGACCAACGCCCGAAGAGAAGCCATTCGAAAACCTTATCGCAGACCACCAAATCATGAATACCTCCGGGGGTGCGGACAAGGCGTACCGTAAGGCGTGCCCGTTAGGGCGGCCATGTCGCGGATGCATGCTCCGGCTCCATGGCGACGTGGCTCTCGTATCCGGGCAGCACCCTCCGGGGTGGCGGAGGGAACGAAGGGACCGGGAACAGTGAGCATGGAGTTGCGGCACGTCAGGTACTTCATCGCCGTGGCGGAGGAGTTGAACTTCGGCCGGGCGGCGGCACGGCTGCATATAGCTCAGCCGCCTCTCAGCGTGCAGATCCAGGCGCTTGAGAAGGACCTCGGGGTCAAGCTCTTCGACCGAACCGGGCGGCGCACGACGCTCACGCGAGAGGGAGAGGTATTCCTCCTGGAGGCGCGCCAGATCTGCGACCAGGTCAGCAGGGCGCGGCGTGCGGTGAACCAGGCCGCCGTCGGTGAGATCGGCTGCCTGCGGGTCGCGGGTGTGCCATACGCGTTCGCGGAAATGCTTCCCATGGTCATCCCCAGGTTCCGCCTGGAGAACCCCAACATGATTGTTGACCTTCGAGAGGCCGGAACACAGGAAAGCCTCGACTCTCTCCTGGCCGGCACAGTGGACGTCGGCTTCGTGCGCGAAGGAGACCCGGTCGACGGCCTCGCAGTCCTACCCGTGAGGACAGGTCGATTCGAAGCTGTCGTGCCGGCCGGCCATCGGCTTGCCGGAGCCGGCCCCATAGAGATCACTGATCTCGCGTTCGAGCCTTTCGTTTTGACGGCACGACATATTTCACCGTACTACTATGACCAGACCCTCTCCGCTTTGGCTACCGCGGGGATTACGCCGCACACGGTCATTGAGGCAACTTCCATTCAAGCTCAACTGGGCTACGTGGCTTGCGGGATGGGCGTTTCACTGGCGCCCACATCCGGAACGTCGGTTAGCTCGAAGTACATCGCTAGGGTCTCACTGAAGCAGGAAATAATTTCGACGGAACTGGCTGTCGCCTGGGCCTCCGGACCGATTCCCCACGCATTGGACAATTTTCTCAAAATCGTCCGCGAAGAGGCCGGGTCCGGTCACTCCGCCGCGCTTGCATCAGGGCCCCTGGAGTCGGCGTGCGACGATCGCAGAATATCGGCACCATGTGTCCCACCAGGTACTGGTCCGTGATGGCGCCGGCCACGACGTCGTCGGGGCGCGGCGTCAGCGGCGCGTACGTCAGGTATGTCCAGCGGTCCCCGCCCTGCGCGGCTGGACTGGCCGTGTCCTCGACCACGCAGGGGTGGAACAGCTTGGGAGTCTGTCTCCCGGCCGTCCACGAACCCCGGTCACAGCGCCGCCTTACGCGCTGAGCCGACGGCAACCGTGAAGAGGACGAGGGCTGCCGCGGTGGCAGCCGCACCCATCCAGATGGGGGAGGTGTAGCCGAGCTCGGCCGAGATCATGAGTCCGCCGATCCACGAGCCGAGGGCGTTGCCGAGGTTCACCGCGGCGATAGGGGCTCCGGACGCGATCGCTCCGGCGGCGCCCGCCGCTCGCATCACCTTGTGCTGGTAGCCGGGTGCGGCGGCGAAGCCGAACATGCCCATGAGCCCCAGTGAGATCGCCACTACGACAGGGTGGCCGGCGAGCAGTGCGAGGACGATCTGCACGGCCAGCAGGCCCAGGAGCGACACGGCCAGGGTGGCATCCAGGGCACGGTCGACCAGTCTGCCGCCCAGCGTGTTGCCGACCATGAGGCCGATACCGAAGAGCACGAGCAGCCAGGGAACGGCGCTGGTGGGATAGCCCGAAACCTTCGTCAGCGTCAGTGCGATGTAGGTGAAGGCGCCGAACATGCCGCCGAACCCGAACATCGCCGTGCCCATCGCCAGGAGCGCCTGCCGGTTGAGGAGATGCCGCAGGTCGACGAGCGAACTCGTGGGCGCGGACGCCACGTGGGGGACGACCGCGAGGATGGCCAGGGTCGCGACGACCGCCATGGCCGCGATGACGCCGAACACGACGCGCCATCCGAACTGCTGGCCCAACACGGTGCCGAGCGGCACGCCGAACACGTTCGCCGACGTCAGACCGCCCAGCATGGTTGCGATAGCCCGTCCCCGGTGCCGTGCGTCGACGAGTTGGACGGCCACGACGATGCCCATGCCCAGGAACGCCCCGTTGGTCGTTCCCGCGATGATCCGGCCCGCCATGACGGTCCCGAAGTTCGGTCCCAGCGCGCACAGGAGGTTGCCGATGATGAATACGACCCCGAGCCGGGTGAGGGCTGATTTCGGCGGGATGCGGCTGAGGGCTGTGGTCAGGGCGAGGGCGCCCACGATGATGCCCACCGCGTACGTCGTCACCAACGTGCCCGCGCTGCCGTCGCTGACCGAAAGATCGTCGGCGACGTCGGGCAGCAGGCCGGCGACCACGAACTCGGCCAGGCCGAGTGCGAAGCTGGCCAGGGCGAGTGCGTACAGCCCCACCGGTTTCCTGCGGGTGCGGGTGGGCGCATCGTGGGTCGCCTCGGATGTGGTGCGCAGGTGTGTCATGGCGACCAGAACCCTGAGCGCCACCCTCGGGATTCCTGATGAGACAGGGATTCCTCATTCGAAAATTGGATATGACCTGTTCCAGATCTCGATAGCTACTGGTCAGCAGGTCGCAAATTGACGGCAAGGCGAGACGCCGCTTGCACCTCTGCCGGTCCGTGACGGCGCAGCCCCGCACCTGGTCCACCGCGGTGAGAAGGACCGGACTGCACGCGGAAGACCCGCACGGACCGCGCTCACCGGGCAGACCGCATCGCCCGGGCGAAGGACTGGTCGAGCCATACGGCGAGGCCGTTGTCCGCCGTGAAGGCACAAGCCGCGCCCCCTGCGCGCAAGGACGAGGCGCTGGGGCAGGTCGATTCCGACGATGCGCAGCGACCCGCATCGGACCTCCCCTGAGGGTGATCCGGACACCATGGCGCCTACGGCGCTCCGCGTGGCCATGCCGAGCTGCGTGCGAGGGGACGGAGGTTCAACCGCAAGCGGTAGACGAAGCGGACGACGATCCCGGACCACGCGACGCCGCCCGTGCCGGACCTGGTGATGCGCGAGTTCACCGCGGACACGCTGAACACCAGATGGTGCGGCGACATCACGTACCAGCCGTCGGCTCGACGTGGATCGACATCGCCACGGTGATCGACATTTGATCGAGGAAGGTCGTGGGCTGGTCGATCTCCGACCACATGCGCACCAGCCTGGTTGCCGACGCGATCGCGATGACCGTGGTCGCCCGCGGCGGCAGGCTCCACGGTGTCGTCTTCCACCCCGACGCGTTCCAACGAAGCAAGCTGATGAGAGACAGCGGGTTGCGATGAATGCGGCAGCACCGCGGCCTGCGTGATCGATCCGGAGTCCGCGACTGCGACGAGGCACTCCCTGGCCCGCAGAGAAGCCATCCAAGAATTCTATCGCAGACCTTCGCAACATGACTGTAGTTGAGGGAAGCCCTCCGGACGCCTGATTGCTGCAACCAGCGAGACCTTCTCACTCAGGGTTGACGAGCGGGCTCACGCGGAACGAAGGAGAAGTTCATGGCACAAGTGTTCGTCACTGGCGGTTCTGGGTTCATCGGCCAGGTGCTGGTGCGTCGGCTCCTCGGCGCAGGTCACACGGTGGGTGTCCTCGTCCGAAGTGAGGCATCGGCTGCGAAGATCTCGGCGCTGGGCGCGGAGCCCATGCGGGGCGAGCTGACCGACCCGCTGACTTGGCGGGACCATTTGGCGGCCAGTGATGTGGTGTTCCACCTCGCCGCCGAGACGGATGTCTCCGCTGATCGTGAGCGGCAGGAGCTGGTGACGGTGCGTGGCACCCAGGCAGCGGTCGACGCTGCTCGCTACGCGCGGGTCCCACGCTTCGTCTACTGCGGGAGCGAAGCGGCGCTTCTCGCCGGTGCGCCGCTCGTGGACGTCGATGAGACCGCACCGCTGCGCCCCGACTCGGAAGCCGCTTACAGTGCCGCGAAGGCTGCGGCCGAGAAGATCGTGCTCGACGCCAATGCCCCGGGCTTCGCCACGGTATCGATTCGCCCGCGGTTCGTCTGGGGTCCCGACAGTTTCCTCGTCGAGGGCCTGGCCGAAGCTGTGAAGGCGGGGCAGTTCGCCTGGATCGGCGGAGGCCGGCACACAACCGATGTCACGTTCGTCGAGAACGCCGTCGAGGGACTCGTGCTCGGATGGCAGCGTGGTCGGCCGGGGCAGGCCTACTTCATCACCGACCGGCACCGCGTCATCCTCCGCGAGTTCCTGGAGGCCCAGTTCGAGATCTACGGCGTAGACGCTCCGATCCCCGACATGGCCGCCGAGACCGCCGCTGTCGCGGTCCCCGTCCCCGTTCGATGGTTTCTCGGGCAGCAATGCACCCTTCGCACGGACAAGGCCGTAACCGAACTCGGATACGAGCCCGTTGTTGACCATGCCGCCGGCCTCGACGCCGTCAGGAAGTCGGTAGCCCTCAGCCGCGCATGAAGCATCATCCGCCTTCCGTCGCGTGGCAGATAAGCGACGACTGGGCAACGGTCCGACAAATGGAGAGTTCCATGTTTGAAGCAGTAAATTGGCCGGCGGCCATGACCCCCAGCCGCTCACCCATCCACTTCACCAACGAGCTCGAGGTCGAAGCCTCTCCGGAAACGATCTGGTCCCTGCTCGTAGACCCTCGAACCTGGCCCAGCTTCTACCCGGGCGTCGGACATGTCCAGCTGCTTGACGGCCACGACTCACTACGCCTCGGAACCCGGTTCGAAACCAACCTGGCCGGCCAGGATGTCTTCGCGTCCGTGCAGGAGTTCCAGCCTGAGACGCGCATTGCCTGGGGTGGCTATCCCAAGGCCGCTGAGGCATCCGTGGCATACCACGCCTGGATCATTACACGCACCCCGAAGGGGAGCCATCTCTGGACCGAGGAGACGATGCAGGGCCCGCTCTGGATCGAACTGGCAAAGCAGGACCCGGAAGTCTTCTGGCGTACGCACGAGAGGCTGCTTGCAGCGCTCGCCAAGGTGGCGACCGAGCGCGAGATTCAGATGCATTGACCCACGATAGGCATCGAAGCGCTCACCAAGACATCCAGAAGGTGTGAATAGCCATGTATGACAAGGTCATTTGGCCCGAACAGTATGATCCAAAAATTTCGGCCCTCTACGCGCTCAACGATATCGACGTCAAGGCGCCGCCTGAAGTGGTGTGGAAGCTGCTCGTCGAAGCTGAGAACTGGTCGAGTTACTTCCCTCCCGAGGACCGCGTGAAGATCCTCACCGGCGGGCCGGAACTGGATCTCGGAACCAAGTTCAGCCGAGTGACGGTCGGATTTTCCATGTCTCTCAACGTGACGGAGTACGAGCCGTTCACCCGGCTCGCGTGGGAGACGACGGTCGACGGCGACGAAACGGGCTCAAGCGCGTACCACGGCTGGGTCATCACGCCCACGGCCGACGGCTGTCACGTACTGACCGAGGAGACCCAGCAGGGCCCCTTCTTCGTCGAGGAACTCGGACGCAAGCACCCCGGTGCGCTCTACCGCTACCACCAGGACTGGGTCGAGCGCCTCGCCCGTGCGGCAGAGGCAGAAGCGGCCAAGCCTGCTCCCTGACCTCCGCTCTTACGCCGCCGGCAATGCCGACGGCGTAAGAGCATTGCCGGAAGTGCAACCCAGGTCTCGACGACCGTCTGGGGCCACCTCCCGCAGCCGCAGCCACGCACTGATGACGACCGCCAGGGGCGGCGCCAGTTGAACGATGAGGCTCCCTGACGGGCATGGACCAGTGCATCAGTCCGCAACGAGAGAGCTCTACGGCTCCGCCGCCGCGTCGGACCGCAGACAGGTGGACGAGCAAGCGTCGCACCAGCCCAAGTCATTCGCCAAAGTGACGGGCTCATAGGCCAGGGCTGCGCCCGGCGGAGAAGGTCACGGCCAGCACGCCTGCCGTGGCAGACGGACACCTGCACGCGCCCGTTCCGCCTCAGCCGGTGAGTAGCCGGGAGCGAGCAGCGGGGCCGGGCGGGGTGATCCCATCCGACCCCGCTGTCGTCGGATCAGCCAAAGCCGAGCGCCTCCTGTACGAAGCCGGATGGGGCCCGGCCTGGCTGGGGTGATGGCCTGCTGTCCTGGCGTGCGGCCTTCCAGCGCTCGGTCTCACCCACGCCTGTACCGGTCCGGCTGCATTCAAGGGCTTTGCAGAAGGCCGCGATCAGGGCATATCCGTTGTATCGCGGGGTGTTGAAGGTGCGAATCTCTGCGTGAGCACCGCCGGTCACGGCTCGCGGAAGCCGGGAGCCGCCGGGCGGAGAGGCAGGCGAGGCGACCCCGCGTCTATACCAACACCGGGCCCGCGAAGGCTGTGGCACCCCCAACACAAGGCAGGCTGGTGTCACTTCGCGTCGGTGCGTGGTCCGGCGTGGTGGCGGTAGGGCGTTTGCCACGACAATGCTGCTTCCTGACGAGGCGTCATAGGTCCGGGAGGCACGGAGCCTCAGTGCCCGAGCGCCGCCCTGCGCAGGGATCGCTCGGCGATCCGGGCAGCCAGTGACGCGGGCAGCAGGCGACCGAATACGAAGGTCTGGAAGCCGTTGAGACCGCCATCGACAACTGCCGGGCCCCGGCTGCGCAAGGCAGTCATCACGGTGTCCGCGACGGAACCGGGCTCGCGCTTGCCCGGCATGTGCCGCGTGTTCATCGCAGTGTCGGTGGGGCCGGGGCTGACCGCCACGACCCGCACCCCCGTCGCCTTCGTCTCGGCCCACACCGCCTGGGTGAAGGAGAGCACGAAAGCTTTCGAGGCCGCATAAGCGGCCACATACGGAGCGGGTGCGTACGCACCGGTGCTCGCGATGTTGACGACAGCCCCCCGCCCCCGCGCGACCATCGCGGGCAGCAAGAGCGCTGTCAGCTCCGCCATCGCGCCGACATTGAGGTTGACCAGGCCCCGAAGCCGCGCGGGATCGCTGTTGGCGACCGGCCCCATCAGGCTGGCGCCGGCATTGTTGACCAGCACGTCGACCTCGGTTCCCGAACCCGTCAGCCACTTGGCCAGCCGAGCTGGAGCACACTGCTGCGACAGGTCCAGCGCGAGCGTCGACACCTGGGCCCCGTACTCGGCGTGCAGCCGCTTGGCCGCCGCCTCCAGGCGGGCGCCGTCCCGTGCGACCAGGACCAGGTGCATGCCCTGTTCGGCCAGCCGCTCGGTGATCGCGGCCCCAATGCCTGTCGCGGCACCGGTCACGACAGCAACACCCCGCTCGTCTCTTTTTTCGACTTCATGCCCGGAACGGTAAACTCTGACATTAACGTCAATGTCAAGCCTGGCCCGGCGGAGGAGAGAGTATGCGCATCGGAGAACTCAGCAGGGCCACCGGGGCCAGCACCCGTTCGCTCCGGTACTACGAGGGCCAAGGGCTGCTCTCCAGCGACCGCCGCTCCAACGGCTACCGGGACTACGGCGAGGAGGCCGTACGCCAGGTCGCCTTCATCCAGGACCTCTACCGCGCGGGACTGCCCTCCCAGATCATCCGGGACATTCTTCCCTGCACCGCACCGACGCCTCCCGAAGGCGAGTGCACCCAACTCCTGGCCCGCGTCCGGCAGGTCCGCGACGAACTCGCCCGTCAGGAGCAACAGATCACTCAGCGCCGCGAGATGCTCGACCGCTACCTCTCGGGCACGGCGACCCCGGCCGGCCTCGACGGCCAACCCGTCTGCTCCGCCTGAAGCGACTGGCATCTGGTGTCCGATCAAGCCAGGATTTGATCGTGGTCAGGTGGTGGGGAAGTCGACTCGAGCGGTGATCAACCTCACTCGGCGGATCGCCCTCAGACAACGTGACTACTGAACCGTCAAAGAGCCTCCTTTCATCCTGCACAGTCGCGTGTCAGGAGCGTGTGGGTGGCTGGGACGGTCGGGCTGATTCGCCGGGCTGGGCGAACGGCGGCCCAGCATGAGCAGTGCTCGTAGAGCGGCCAGGCAACGTGCTCGACAAGCTCGTGCGGAACGTCGAGCGTGGCTCGATATACCCTGCACCAGATCCAGGCCTACGCCGACGCGGCCGGCGACATCGACTGGCTGGTCCAGATCGGCTCCACCATCGACAGCGTCTGCGCACGCCCTCTGCTGGAACGGATTCGTGTTCCCCGCCCCGGCCCCGGCCGGCCGCGCTGCAGGCCCGACCAAGTCATCGCAGACAAGGGTTACAGCTCCCGCAGCTTCCGCGCCCGACTGCCTCGGCGGTCGGATGGGCACTCAGCCGAGCTGCGCCTTCAGCCACCGCAGGACATCAGGTGTGACCGGGTCGGTGATGTCCGCGAACTCGTCGTGCCGCTTGAGGAACTTGGCGACGTACGGGCAGACCGGGACGATCCGCATTCCGGATGCGCGCACGTCGACGAGTGCCTGCTGAACCAGCTGTGAGCCCAGTCCCTGGCCGGCGAAGGCCTCGTCGATCTCCGTGTGGAAGAAGACACGCTGCACGTTCAGGTCACGGTAGGCGGTCAGACCGGCGCGTCGGCCGTCGACCAGGATCTCGTACCGGCGATCGGCGTCCGCACGCTCGACGACTGTGGTGGTGGAGGACTCGCTCATGGTGTGCCTTTCGTGAGGGAGGTCAGACGGCTGGTGGGTTCCGGCGCGGTGTGATGACGGCGTTCGGCAGGGCCGGTGCGGGGAGGCGCCCGCCGGGAAAGTTTTCGATGACGCCGAAGCGGTCGGAGGAGGCTTCCCAGTCCTCGCGAGCTTTCACGATGTCCTCGTGGCTGCGACCGATGAAGTTCCACCACATGACGATCTCTTCCCTGAAGGGAGGTCCTCCGAGGAGGACGGCCCGCGCCGGGGCGTCGGCCTCGTTCACCATCGTCAGGGTGGCCGAGCCACGAGGGACGTAGCCGAGTTCGGCAGGCCGCAGCACCGCGTCGATCAAGCGGACGTCCCCAGTGTCCACGAGGAGGCCGTGTTCGAAAGTCGCGTCCACGGCGAGAGTGAGCGTCGCGTGGGGTTCGATGACGATTTCGGCGCCGAGCAGCGGCGTGAAGGTCCGGACCGGGGAGGTCCGGCCGAGGAGCGAGCCCAGGAAGACCCTGATCTCGGCCCCGTCGGCCTGCGCGAGTTCGGGCACGTAGTGCTGGAAGTCCCGGGCGGCGTCGCGGTGTTCACCGGGCAGTGCGACCCACAACTGGACGCCGTGGAGGACGGTGGTGTTCGCGGTGGAGACCTCTGAGTGGGCTATGCCGCGTCCGCCGGTCATGAGGTTCATCTCGCCGGGCCGGATCAGGGCATGGCTGCCGAGGGTGTCGCGATGTTCGACCTCTCCGCTGAACAGCCAGCTCACCGTCTGCAGGCCGGTGTGTGGGTGCGGCGGCACGTCCATGCCGCCCGACGCGGCGACATCGTGCGGACCGTAGTGATCGGCGAAGCACCAGGCGCCGATGAGCGTGCGCTTCCGCTGGGGCAGCGTCCGCCGCACGCGTAGCGCGCGTGGACCGCCGAGGGGGACCTCTCGAGCCGACAGGACGTCGACATGGGGGGATCCGGCCGGTCGGTCGCGTTCGGTGAACGCTCCGCAGCGAAGAGCCGCGGGACCGGTTTCCGCGTTGCTCATGGGGAGCACCTCCTGGTTCTGGTTGTCACGTCAACTAGAATGCCATGGAGGCAGGCCGATGGCCACAACACCCGGAGACAGGCCACTGTGAGCGTGACCCGAAGGAGCCCCGTCGTGAGCGACCACACCCACAACTCCCCGACCCGAAGGGTCTTCATCGACAAACAGAGTCCCCAGGCCTTCCGTGCCTTGGTGCAGGTGTCGGAAGTGGTGCGAACGACAGCCTCCGAGGCCGGACTCGACCGCACCACCGTGGAACTGATCAACCTCCGCGTCTCCCAGCTCAACGGCTGCGCCTACTGCCTCGACGTGCACACCAGAGCGGCCCTGCGCGCCGGCGAATCACCCCAGAGACTCGGAGTCCTGAGCGCATGGCGGGACACCGGCCTGTTCACTCCCCCGGAGCGCGCCGCCCTCGCTCTGGCGGAGGCCGCAACCGATCCGGCGAACGCCTCGAAGCAGACGTCCGCGTACGAGGCCGCCCAGCAGGTCCTCTCCGCAGACAAGATCTCGGCCACGATCTGGGTGGCGGTCACCATCTAGGGACGTTGCCGAGAAGGTGGCCACCGGATCACACCCTCGGCTGCCCGGCAGACCCGCCCAGAGCTCGGCCCTCGGAGATCGACCGGCGCACAACTTCGGGGACTTCCCGGACGCAGGAGCCGGGAGCGTCATCCGGTGACCGTCAAGATCCGGAGCAGTGGCCCTAATGGTCACGAGGCGGCGGTACGCGGTGCTTGCTCAGGATCGATGCGCGATTGAACGCGTGGCCCCGCGTGGTCGCAGTATGGCTGGAGGCCGCTCCGACCGCAGCCGCACAGTACGGCCCTGGTCTCGGCGCGCGCGCCGTGCGGCGTGTCCACGCTCAGCTGCCCGCGCACGGCCAGTTGCCCGGTGGCGCTTCGGGTGATCGTGGTGGGCCGTTCGGGGTTTCCGTCCCGCCCGGCACGAGTTCGTACTGGAGCGCGCCCGAGGGACAGCGCCGGACGATCTCCGCCAGGAGCTCGGCCGTGGTCCTGTCCGGCTGGATCCACGGTCGCTTCGTCGGGTCGAACACCTCGGGCAGACCATGGACGCATTCGGCGGCGTGAAGGCAGCGCCTCGCCTCGAAGGTCACCGTGATCGATTCCGTCTGACAGGACTTCTGTTCGGCTTCGCCGCTCATGCCCGCCTCCGCTCCCGTCGTGCTCGGCTTGTCAGTCGGTGACCTTGCTGCGGGACTGGTACAGCAGGTCCTGGTACTCGGGGTGCCTGCTGATCCAGCCCGCGATGAAGGGACAGGTGGCCAGCACCCGCAGGTTCGCGGCGCGCGCCTCGTCGAGGGCTGTGCGGGCCAGCGCGGACCCGACTCCCGCGCCCTCGTACTCCGCCTCGACCTCGGTGTGCACGAACGCCACGAGTTCCGTCGTACGGATGTACTCCGCGACGCCCGCCACCTTGGACTCTCCATCGACACGGGCCTCGTAGCGCTTCGCCTCGGGCATGTCGCTCACTTCGACCGTCATATGTCCTCCTCGTGCGTCTGATCCGGCTCGACTCGGCAGCATCCCGTCAGCCAGGACATCAGCCTAGCCCTACGAAGTTGACGCATCAACCGAAACGTTCCCAGGGCGTCCGCGATGCAGCGCGAGCGCGAGGTGCCGGACTCCGGACCTGCGGGAAGCACGCCTCACACCGGCACGTCCGGTAGGTGAGCTGTCAACGGTTTCGTAGACTGACCTCATGGACGCACAGCCGCGTTGGCTCGACCCGGACCAGAAGGCCGCCTGGGACAGCTTCATCCGCATGCAGGAGAAGCTCATCGGACGGCTGTCGCGACGCGTCCAGGCCGACTCCGGGATGTCAGCAGCGGACTACATCGTGCTCGCCAGCCTCACCGAGAGGGGTAACGGCCGGATGCGCTTCCTGGATCTGGCCAAACTCGTGGAGTGGGAGAAGAGCCGGATGTCCCACCAGGTCACTCGGATGGCGAAACGCGGGCTCGTAGCCAGGGAGGAGTGTCCCGACGACGGACGCGGAGCGTTCATCGTGGCCACCCCGGCCGGCTACCGGGCGATCGAAGAGGCCGCGCCTCTGCACGTCGAGCACGTCCGCCGCCTCTTCGTCGATGCCCTGACCCCGAACCAGCTCAACACGCTCGGCCGGATCTCCCAGCGCGTCCTGGATCACATGGAGAAGCAGCCGGACTAGACCATGGCGTTGCCGTTGGCTGATTCTTCCGGAGGGACGATGTCCTGGACGACGTCCCAGTGCTCCACGATGCGTCCGTCGTCCAGCCGGAAGATGTCGACGATGGCCACGGGGTCCGAGGCCCAGCCGTGGACGATGCTGTGGGTGAAGACCAGATCGCCCTGGGCGGCGATCCGCTGCGGCTCCCAGGAGAAGCCCTCCAGGTTCGGAACGACCTGACGCAGGGTGTCGAGTCCATTGGGCATCTGCGGGCTGTGCTGAATGTAGGGCTCGGCCCAGTATCGGTCTATCGCGGTGAGGTCCTTGTCGGCGAACAACTCCCGCATGGCGGTGAGGACGATGTCGACGTTGCCTTGTGCCTTGTCGTCCTGCGCTGCGGCGTACTGGGCCATGGTCAGGCCTCCTCAATGGTTCCGGTGAAGTGGTAGAGCTTGCCGTCGACGGTCACGTTCGAATACAGCGCCCCGTTCTCGAAGTCCTCCAGGTGCGTCACGGTGGCCCCGCTCGCCTCGGTCCAGGAGTTCAGGTACACGCCTTCGCGGATCTCCCGCAGGTTCAGAGCCACCGTTTCGGCGTGACCGTCGGGGGCGAGCCCCCTCCCGACAGAGGATCACATCCTCGACGGTGATTTGAGTTCAACCTGCGGCCGGCCGGCAAGCACGGATCGCCGAACGCCCGGCGGCCGAGCTCCGCGGAGCGGCGTACGCCCGGGATGCCGGCATCGCACCGCGGTCTAGTTGACGTGTAAACCATAAGGTGTCATTGTTTACACGTCAACTAGACCGGTGGGAATGACCTGGCACGGACCCTGACGGGCCGGAACTCGCGCAGCCGCCCTGGACGGTCGTTCCGTCAGGCCGTCGCGCCACACACACCGCCCTGCCCCGCTACGACGAAAGCGCTGAGCGAAGTGAACACGATGGATGTGCCGCAGATCGAGTTCGGTATCGACAGCTTCGGAGACCGCCCCCGGAACGACCGAGGCGAGATCGTCTCGCACGCTCAGGCGATCCGCGCGGCGGTAACCGAAGCGGTCCTCGCCGATGAGGTCGGTATCGACGTTGTCGCGTTGGGCGAACACCACCGTCCCGAGTACGCGATCTCCAGCCCTGAGACAGTGCTGGCGGGCATCGCGACAACCACGAAGCGGATCCGGCTCGCCTCGGGCGTGACGGTGCTGTCCTCGGACGACCCTGTGCGCGTGTTCCAGCGGTTCGCCACGGTCGACGCGCTCTCCAGCGGCCGCGCCGAGGTGATCCTGGGACGCGGTTCCTTCACCGAGTCGTTCCCCCTGTTCGGGTACGACCTCACGGACTACGAGGTGCTGTTCGAGGAGAAGATCGACCTCTTCCATCGGCTCCTGGACGAGAAGCCGGTCACCTGGGAAGGCGCCACTCGCGCCGCCCTGCACCACGCAGACGTGTACCCGAAGACGGAGTCGGGACGGCTCAACACCTGGGTAGGAGTTGGCGGGACACCGCAGTCCGTGATCCGCACCGCGCAGTACGGCTTCCGGCTCATGCTGGCCATCATCGGCGGCGCGCCCAACCGGTTCGCTCCCTATGCGGACCTGTACCGGCGTGCCAGCCAGGAGTTCGGCACGACCGCACAGCCGGTCGGGACGCATTCGCCCGGCTTCGTCGCCTCCACCGACGAAGAAGCCAAGGAACTCTTCTACCCCGGATACAAGGAGATCCGCGACCGGATCGGGGGGCAGCGCGGCTGGCCGCCGCTCCGCCGTGAGGGATTCGACGCCGAGGTGGACCGCGGATCGCTGTACGTCGGCTCGGCCGAGACGGTCGCGGTCAAGATCGCCCGCACCATCAGGGCACTGAACGCGGGCCGGTTCGACATGATCTACTCCGCCGCCGGCACCGTTTCAGCCTCCGCACGTCTGCGCTCGGTCGAGCTGTACGGCACCCAGGTCATCCCTCGGGTCCGCGAGCTCCTGGCCGAGCAGCCGGCGGCCACGGCGGGAGCGACGCGATGACCAACCCGGTCACCACCATCGGGATCCTGGGAGCCGGTAAGCTCGGCACCGTCCTGGCGCGCCTGGCGGTCACCGCCGGCTATCGAGTCCTGATCTCCGGGTCCGGTGACCCCTCCAGGATCGCGCTCACCGCCGAGATTCTCACCCCCGGGGCAACCGCCGTATGGCCGGCTCAGGCCGCGGATGCCGCCGACCTGGTGGTCCTGGCGCTCCCGCTCGGCAAACACCGTGACCTCCCGGTTTCGAAGCTGGAAGGCAAGCTGGTCATCGACGCGATGAACCACTGGTGGGAGGTCGATGGTCCCCGCGACACCCTCCTCCCACCCGACACCTCGTCGAGTGAAGTCGTACAGCGGTTCCTGACGGCCGCGCGTGTCGTGAAAGCCCTCAACCACACGGGATACCACGACCTCGAGGACGGGGCGCGTCCGGCCGGCGGCCTCGGACGCAAGGCCATCGCGATCGCCGGTGACTCGCCCGAGGACCTCGCCGTCGTGTCCGCGCTGGTCGACACCCTCGGATTCGACCCACTCATCATCGGCGACCTCGCAGCGGGTGTCCGGCTCGAGCCCGGAAACCCCGCCTTCGGAGCACATGTCGACGCCGACCAGCTTCGCGTACTCACCGCCGCCCCTGCTCCGACAGAGCTACTCGAGCACTCGTAGCGGGGCACCGGTCGATATCCGCAACGGTCGCCCTCGAGATCGCCGGCTCGATCAATTCACCGCTGGCGGTGGGTATTCCGCCGGGGCACACCGAGGACCCGGGATTGATCACGCGCGCCGCGCCCGGCGGGGCGTCAGGTCATCCCCGTGGAGTGCATCGACACTGTGACGCAGTGACGCGCAGCCAGGTGCAGCCCGATACCAGGGCGGACGGAACGCGGTTCTCGCAGCGTGAAGACCGCCATGATGCATGGAGGACGAATGCGGCCCATCATTCCCGACTATCTGGCCGAGGCATTGAGAGATGTGCAGCCGCACAGGTCCGGGGAGCCGGCGGGATACATCCCCGAGCTCGCGGCAGCGGACCCCGAGCGCCTCGGTGCGGCCTTCGCCATGATTGACGGAGAGGTCTACGGCGCCGGGGACATCGATACCGAGTTCACCATCCAATCGATCTCCAAGCCGTTCATCTATGCGTTGGCGCTGTCCGATCGTGGATTCGACCCTGTGCTCGCCAAAGTCGGTGTCGAGCCGTCCGGAGAGGCGTTCAACGAGATCTCGCTCGAGAGCGATACGGGGCGTCCTCTCAATCCCATGATCAACGCCGGGGCGATCACCGTGCACTCACTGGCCGGCGCAGAGGACCTGAACCCGAGAGAGCGTGTGGAACGCGTGCTCCACGGCCTCTCGGCGTTTGCCGGTCGTCGGCTGGAGATGGATGAGGCGGTATGTGCGTCGGAGATGGAGCATGCGCACCGCAACCTCGCCATTGCCCATATGCTCCGCAACCACAATGTCCTCACCGAGGACCCGAGGGCCATCGTGGACGGCTACACCCGCCAGTGTTCGGTACTCGTCACCACGCGAGATCTCGCCATGATGGCCGCGACGTTGGCCAACCGTGGGACAAACCCTCTCTCGGGCGAGCAGGTGGTGCCGGAACCGGTGGTGCGTCAGGTGCTGAGCGTCATGTTCAGCTGTGGAATGTACGACGCCGCCGGTGACTGGGCGACCCAGGTAGGCATCCCGGCGAAGAGCGGGGTGGCCGGAGGTCTGATCGGCGCGCTCCCCGGACAGATCGGCATTGCCACGTTCTCACCGCGACTGGATGGCCATGGGAACAGCGTTCGCGGGGTGTCACTGTTCGAACGGTTCTCTTCCGACATGGGTCTGCATGTGATGGAGGTTCCCGCCGCTGCGCGTGCCGTCGTACGGTCCCACCATGTCGTCGGCAGCGGACCGAACGCGCTCCGGGTCCTGCAACTGCAAGGGGGCATCGGCTTCGCCGGGGCCGAGCGAGTTGTTCAGGAAGCCATGGACATCCCCCCTGCGGACGTCAGGGTGGCTTTGGACCTGACAAGGGTCCACTCGATCGACGACGTGGCACGGCGCGTCCTGCTGGAGGTCGCGCGCCGGCTGACGCTGACTGGTCACGAGGTCTACCTGGTCGACCCGGAATCGATCATGCCCGATCCCTATCCGGGCGATGACGGCCGCGTCATGCTCGTGGACCATGTGGACCATGTGGACCGCGCCGACCTGCACGCCACGTTCGCGGGAGGAGGTCAGGGCGGTTGATCACCCAGGGTGGAGTCCGCAGCGCGCCGCACCGCACACTGACGCAGAACGGGCGAGGTCTCCGGCCCGCCTCCGGTGACACGCCGTTGCCCGTACCTGCTCCGGGCAGTCAGGGGAGGAACCCGACACATGACTGAACAACCTGACGAACCATCCATCGAGGCAAGGACAGAGACACCCTGGACCGCGACTGGACCGGACTCCCCGACCCTGCCCGAGGACCTCCTGCTTCTGCTTTTTCAACCCGAGTCCGGAGTCGTTGCCGGCGAGACCACTCTCTTCTACGTGCTCGCCGGAGCCGCGCTCGCGGACCTCGCCCTTCACGAATCGGTAGCCGTGACGACCACCCGGGCCGGGGCCGTCACCGTGGAAGCCGTCCGGGACAAGCCACCGCCGTCGGACGAGATCCTCCTCTCCGCCTGGGAGTATGTGTCGGACACACCACGCGGCGTCCAGACGGTGCTCCCCGCGATCGGTCCGGGGCTCCGTCACCTCGTGCTGGAACGTCTCATCACCCGTGGCGACATTCGCAGGGACAGTCACAAGGTGTTCGGCTTCTTCAGGACGAGCGTCCTCAAGGACAGCCGGAACGGGCGTCGGGCCGGCCTCCTCGAAGAAGTCCGCGACGCCCTCGTCGACCGCGTAGAGCCAACCGCTCGCATCGCCGCACTGACGGCTCTGATCTGGGCCAGCGGTACGCTCCCCCAGTTCGATCCGCAGATCCCCTGGACCTCGGCGGTGATCGACCGTGCCCGGGAGCTGGAACACGGCAACTGGGGTGCCGGAGCCGCCGGCGAAGCGGTGGCCCGCACCATGACCGCGGTCATCGTCAACAGCACAATCGCCGTGGCGTCGTCACATCAGTGAGTGTCTCGGAATGGCCGCTGGGTCCCGTCGGTGACTCTGCTCATCGCCACTCGTGAGCGTGACGTCAGGGACGGACGTTCTTCAACCGCGACAGGGCGTGTTCCACGCGCGCTCGTGCCCGGCGATGTTCGGTGTTCTCTGCCTCCTGCGAGGGGCTGAGGCGGCCCTGGCCTCGTCGTTTGCGGTGCGGGACGAGGAGGCCGGTGCCTGGGTAGCCGCCGTCGGCGAGGGTCGGGGCGCCGCGGCAGGCCCGATCGATGCCGGACTCGGTAACGGCCCGGCAGTCGTTGCGGCTGCCGGGGCAGAGGGAGACCGATGGCCACGACCAGGCGGCTGTTGGCGTCGATGACGACCTGCAGGTTGGTCGAGTACCGGTAGTTCTTGCAGTGCCACCAGCCGCGCGAACTGCACCTCGGTCAGACCCGCCAAGGCTCGATCCACTTCGGATCATCTGCTGAGATCACCCCACCCACGCCCGACCAACGCACCAGCAGCATCACTGGTTACGGGACAACCTCTAGCCCATCAGTTTGTGATGACCGGGTTGGCGGACACGGGCCGCCGGAATATCCGGCGGCCCGTTCTCGACAGGCTGCTACGGGCACCGTCACGGCAGTGAGACCCACGTCGTACTCGTCGATCAGCCGCTCGTCCTGCCGGGAAATCGTCGGCGTTCCCTTCGTGGTCGTACCGGACCACCTCCCCGGGGCGGCGGGGATGTCAGGCCTCTTCTCCGGGGGACGTGGCCAGGAGCTGCATCTCCCAGGCGAAGGCCACACCGCTCGCACCGCCATGCTGTGCCTGGACCCCGGCGGCACCCTGCACGGTCTTCTCGCGGGCCCAGTCCCGCTGCCACTCGCCCAGCACCGCCATCCAGGTGATCGGGACCACGCCCGCCTGGATCATGCGCTGCACCGCCATGTCGTGGGCCTCCTTCGAGACACCGCCCGACGCGTCGGTGACGACGAAGACCTCGAAGCCCTCGCCTGCCGCCTGTATCGCCGGCATGGCCACACAGATCTCCGTCCAGAGGCCGGCGATGATCAGCTTCTTACGTCCGGTCGCCTTGACGGCATCCACGACCCGCTCGTCCTGCCAGGTGTTGATGAAGGTCCTGTTGATCGGCTTCTGCTCCGGGAACACATCCTGCAGATCCTGGAGAAGGAGGCCGCCGCGCTCCTCCACGACGGTTGTCAGAATGGTCGGGACGTCGAACACCCTGGCTGCCTTGGCGAGCCCGACGACGTTGTTGATGACCATCGTCGGTTCATGGCTGTGCAGGTTGGCGAACTGGAACGGCTGATGGTCAATGAGGGTGAGCACGCTTTCCTCGGGCGTCAGCAGCGCGCCGAGTCCGGTCTTGTTCTCAGTACTCATGGGATTCCCCTTCTGAAGCCTTGCGTCCGCGGGTCTCCGGGAGCTCCCGGCATCTCGATGCCCCGCGGTGAGGCAGATACGGGATGGCCCGGCCGGGCGACCTCCCCATTTGGTTGATGCATCATCTATGCTAGAGGTCAGTGATTGACGCGTCAACTAGCAGTGGCTCCTCGGGCTTTCAGGGCGGGCTGGGCCAGGCATGACCATCGGCGCCTCCGGCGAGACGGCTCTGCGGGCCATCCGGTCCGCACGGCCCGAAGTCCGCCAGCGGGTCTGGTCGTTGGCCGGGAGGAATGCCCCGGACGCCGACGGTCAGGTCACGGTCGACCTCGACGGTGTCCTGGTGGTCGCGCACTCGGACAAGGAGGATGCGGCCGCGACCTGGAAGAAGACCTACGGCCACCATCCGCTGACGGCCTTCGTCGACCACGGCCCGGGCGGCACCGGCGAGCCCGTCGCCGCTCTCCTCAGGCCGGGGAACGCGGGATCGAACACGGCCGCCAACCACATCACCACCGCCCACCTCGCCCCTGCCCAACTGCCCAGGCACTATCGACGAGGACGGCAGACGCTGATCCGCACGAACTCCGCCGACGGCACCCACGACTTCGTGTCCTGGCTCGCGAAGCGGGGCCGATGGCTGTCCTGCTCGGTCGGCATGACGGTCACCGAAGCGATCCACGAACACGTGCTGAAGGTCCCCGCCCGGGCCTGGACGCCAGCCGTCGATTCCGACGGTGAGGCCCGTGACGGGGCCTGGGTCGCCGAGCTCACCGGCAGGCTCCTGGACGGCTGGCCCAAGGGCATGCGGCTCATCGCCCGAAAGGAACGGCCCTGCCCCGGTGCCCAGTTGAGGATCACGGACGCGGACGGCATGCGGATCACATGCTTCGAGACCAACACCCCCGACAGGCCTATCGCCGAACTCGGACTCCGCCACCGGCTGCGAGCGAGGGCCGAGGACCGCATCAGAGCCGCCCGGGCCACCGGCCTGCGCAACCCGCCCCTGCACACCTCAGCCCAGTACAAGGTCTGGCTCGGGATCGTGCAGATCGCCCTCGATCTCCTGGCCTGGATGCCGACGCTTGCCCTGACCGGCACAGCCCGGCTCTGGGAACTCCGCCGTCTGCGCTTCCGCCTGTTCACCGCGGCGGGACACCTCGTGACCACCGGCCCCCGACGGATCCTCCGCCTGGCCCGGCACTGGCCCTGGACCAGCGAGATCACCGCAGCCCTCGACCGGCTCGCACTCCTGCCAAACCCGGGCTGACCAGTAGATTCCCCCCTACGACAGCATCCCGACACCGGAGCAGTGGAACCCGGCACCACCCCGAGACGACACTCGGGCCCTCAACCTGCCCAGCCTGCGCCACCCGCAACATGATGGTCCGCCGACTCCGTCGGCGGACCATCATGAAACTTCGAGGCTCATGCTTCAGCTGCACCCGAGGGTGCCCGGCTTCGGCCGACGCCACGGGGCTGGCGCTGCAAGCGCCGACCCTACGTTGCTGACCGGAAGCCCGAGATCCTGGCGGCGTCCGGGAAGGCGCCAGTGAAGGCGTTTGTCCCTCAGTCCCACCAGCCCGGAGGCGGAGGCCGACTTCGACGACGTGAAGGTGTTGCCGGCCGGGGAGCTGGCCACCTGCTCCGGTCGCCAGTCATGGCAAGCAACGTTGCGGTACTAGGCCGGAGGGCGCGGCCTGTCGTGGGGGGCGGGCCGCGCCCTTCGTCGTCCCCGGTGGGGACGACGGGCGTCAAGCGATCACTTTGAGCGCGGCGTACAGCGCGTAGAGGATGGCCGGGAGGGCCCCGACGAGCCCGGTCAGCGCCCCGATCACCACGGGTAGTCGGTGTGCCGACTTCAGGGCCCGGGCGAGATAGGCCACGAGTACGAAATAGGCCAGAGCCACCACGACTCCGGCCGAGAGCAGGACAGCAAGACTCATCGAGTGCATACGGCGCTCTTCTCTGTGCGACATGCCCAGTCCGGTCCGGCGCCGCCGCGAGCAGGCCATACGCGTCCCTTGGCAGGGGACATGGACGGCCGCGATGGAGTGCCGGTGAATTGACGGTAGCTCAAACCGAGCCTCGTGGGCCAGAGTTGGCCGGGACGGCGAGAAAAGCAGGGGCCCCAGGGAGCCACCCCTGGGTTCCCCGGCTCTGATCAGCTCCGGACTGGGCAAGTCGCGGAAGCCTCGCTGCGACATAATGGCGCGCCGGGATATACGAACGATATACGCGCCATCCGCGCCGGTTGTTACCCTGGCTTGCAGGAAGGGGGCATCATGCGTGAATCGGCATCCGGCGACCCGGAACCGCGGTTCACCCTCCTCGGCCCGGTGCGCGCCTGGCGGGGCGGAGATCCCCTGTCCACGGGCAGCCCCAATCAACGCGCCCTGCTCGTTGCCCTGTTGCTACGCGAGGGCCGCACGACAACGCCCGCCGAGCTGATCGACTCCCTGTGGGGCGACGAGCCGCCGTCCACGGCACTGGCCGTCGTCCGCACATACGCCTCCCGGCTGCGCAAGATCCTGGACCCCCGGGTCCTGGTCAGCGAGTCGGGCGGGTACGCGATGCGCGCGCTGCCCCGCGACGCGGTGGACCTGTGGGTCGCCCGCGATCTGGCCGAGGAGGCGGAGCGGGCACGTGCCGCCGGGGACCCGTGCCAGGCACGGGACGCCCTGGACCGGGCGCTGGCCCTGTGGGACGGCGAGCCACTGGCCGGCGTGCCGGGCCCGTACGCGGAGGTGCAGCGCGCACGCCTGGAGGAATGGCGGCTGCAACTCCTCGAGTCACGGCTGGACATGGACCTGGAGCAAGGCCGGCACGCCGAGGTGGTGGCGGAGCTGATCGCGCTGACGGTGGCCCACCCGCTGCGCGAACGGCTTCGCGAACTGCTGATGCTGGCGCTGTACCGCAGTGGCCGGCAGGCGGAGGCCCTCGCGGTGTACGCGGACACCCGCCGGCTGCTCCAGAACGAACTGGGTGTGGACCCGCACCCGGGCCTCAGCGACCTCCAGCAGCGCATCCTCCAGGCGGACCCGGCCCTCGCGGAGCCCTCGGCCCCGGTGGCCGGTTCGGCCGCCGCCGCATCAGTGGTCCCGGCGCAACTGCCCGCTGGCATCCCCGACTTCACGGGCCGGGCCGCCTTCGTGGAGCAGCTGCGCGACCTGCTCGGATCGGGCCAGGGCGGGGTGATGGCCGTATCGTCCCTCACGGGCATCGGCGGGGTCGGCAAGACGGCGCTGGCGGTGCAGGTGGCACATCAGGCGAGCGACGCCTTCCCGGACGGGCAGCTGTACGTCGACCTTCGGGGGGCGGGCCCGCATCCCGCCAAGCCGGCCTCGGTGCTCGGCTCGTTCCTGCGCGCGCTCGGCACCCCGGACCCGGCGATCCCCGACTCGGCGGAGGAGCGCGCGGCGCTGTACCGCTCACTGCTGCGCGGCCGGCGGACCCTGGTGGTGCTGGACAACGCCAGGGACGCGGCCCAGGTGCGCCCGCTGCTGCCCGGTACCCCCGGCTCCGCGGCGCTGGTGACCTCGCGCGTGCGGATGCTGGACCTCGAAGGCGCCCATCTGGTGGACTTGGACGTCATGTCCTCGCGGGAGGGCCTGGCCCTGTTCACGCGGATCGTGGGCGAGGAACGGGTGGCGGCGGAACCCGAGGCGGCCATGGAGGTGATCGAGGCCTGCGGCCGTCTGCCCCTGGCCATCCGGATCGCCGCGTCCCGCCTGGCGGCCCGCCGCAGGTGGACGGTCTCGGTGCTGGCGGTGAAACTGGCGGACGAACGGCGCCGGCTGGACGAGCTCCGGGCGGGCGACCTCGCGGTCAAGGCCACGTTCGAACTCGGCTACGGGCAGCTGGAGCCGGCCCAGGCCCGCGCCTTCCGCCTCCTCGGCCTGGCCGACGTCCCCGACATCTCCTTGGCCGCCGCGGCGGCCCTGCTGGACCTTCCAGCCGAGGACGCCGAGGACCTGCTGGAGTCCCTGGTCGACACTTCCCTGCTGGAGTCGGCCGCGCCCGGCCGCTACCACTTCCACGATCTGGTCCGCCTCTACGCCCGCGCCTGCGCGGAGCGGGACGAGCCGCCGAGCGAACGGGAGGCCGCCCTTTCCCGTCTGCTGGACTTCCACCTGGCCACGGCCACCCAGGCGTACGCGGCCGAACGGCCCGGAGACCGGGTGGTGGAGCACCTGCACGACGCCGGGCGGCCCGGGCTGTCCTTCACCAGCCCGCGGGAGGCCCAGGACTGGCTGTACGCGGAGGCCGGTCCCCTGCTCTCCGTGGTACGCCGGTCGGCCCGGCAGCCGCTGCTGCTCGGCCGCGCGGTGGACACTCTGTGGGCCGCACTCGACCTGTCCGAGGGCAGCAAGGCGCGGGCGTACGAGGAGACGGCCCTGGCCCTGTGCGGCGCCGCCCGCGCGGCGGGCGACCGGCGGGCCGAGGCGCGGGCGCTGGTCACGGTGGCGCACGCCCATGTGATCAGCGGCCGGTTCGAGGAAGCGGACGGGGCCGCCGCGCGGGCCGTCGAGCTGAGCACCGGCACCGATCCCCTGACCACGGCCTGGGCGTGCTTCCGGCGGGGCGTCATCGCGCAGTACCAGCGCCGGCTCGCCGACGGTGACGGGTATCTGCTCCAGGCGGCCGACGGCTTCCGAGCCTGCGGCGACTGGCCCGGCGAGGCGATGGCGCTGAGCAGCCTGTCCCGCCTGCGGATGGCGGCCGGCCGCCCCGAGGAGGCCGTCCAGCTCGCCCGGCAGGGGATGGAGATGTACGACGCGATGGGCCAGGCCCTGCGCGGGGCGAACGCGGGCTACGCCCTGGCGCTTGCGGTGGCCGCCACCGGGGAGCCGGCCACCGCGCTGCGCCTGCTCGGCGAGGCGCTGGAGGTGTTCCGGGGCGGCAGACAGCTGTTCTGGCAGAGCATGATGCACTACCGGATGGCGGAGATCCAGCTCGCCCAGGGCGCTCCGGCGGTCGCCGCGGTCGCCGCGGAGGCCGCGCTGGCCCCGCTGGACGAGGTCGGCGGAGACGTGTGGCGGGCGAACGCGTTGACGCTGCTGGGCCGCGCGCTCGCCCAGCTCGGCCAGTCCGGCCGGGCCAAGTCCTGCTGGCGGGAGGCGCTCGCCCTGTACGAGGAGCTGGGCTCGGACGAGGCGCGGGACCTGCGGGACCTGCTGCACGAGGGCGCCGCCTCGGCACTGGCCTCCTGAACCGGCACCGCACCGGCCGGAGGCACAGCCGTCCGGCCGGTGCGGCCAGGTCACCTGGCTCGGGGCCGCCCGCGCGGCTCGACGGGCCGCCACGGGCCGAGGTCGGTACCTGCCGAGCGGCGGTCCTAGCACTTCAACGGTGCTTGCCGTGACTGGCGACCAGGTCGGTCGTGGGTGTGGTTGTGGGTGGGGACGTTGCTGATGTCAGGTGTGGGCGGGTGAACCGGCCACTGTGCATGGGCGGTTCGTGCGCCGTTTCTGCAGGTCGGAACCCCGGGAGTCGGCACTGGCCTATGTGCGGGGCCTGATCGCTGCGCTGCAGCGGAAGAACGGCTGGACGCCGGCGGACGAAACAGGCCACGCAGGCCCGGACCGCATCCACCGGATGCTGAACCGGATCGAGTGGGCCGCCGACGAGGTGCTCGACGACGTGCGTCAGTACGTGGTCGCCAACCTCGGTGACCGGGACGCCGTTCTGATCGTGGACGACACCGGCTTCCTGAAGAAGGGCACGCGGTCGGCAGGAATGCAGCGGCAGTAATCCGGACCCGCCGGGCGGAGGGAGAACTGCCAGGTCGGCGTCTTCCTCGCCTATGGCACCGACCGTGGCCGGACGCTGATCGACCGGCGTCTGTATCTGCCCGCCTCCTGGACCGACGACCGGGAAATGCCACCGGGCCAGCATCGGCGCCTTCGAGACCAAGGTGGCCATGGCCAAAACGATGGTCCGCCGCGCGATGGGATATCAACTCCCACTGGCAGGGCTGCTCTGCTCCTCGGCTTTCCCGAGTCACAAACGCTGACAGTTATCTCTGCACCCGCTCCCCCACTGGCAGCACCGTGAACTAGGCGCTGTCCAGCAACTCGTACGGCAAGAGTAACGACGCAGCTCGGCGCGGTCAGTTCATGTGGCCGTGTGGCCGTGTGGCCGTGTGACAGCGGTCAGCCGGATGTGCGAGGTGCCAGCCCTCGGCTCCCCCATGTGCAGTCATAGCCTGCGTACGGCACATCGTGGCTCCGCACCTCCGTAAGCTGGCATGCGTCACGTAGCCAAACCATCTATCAGCTCGCTCTGACCACCGCTGCGGCCTCATGACATGTGCGCGGGAAGCCCTCTGCCCATGCTTGCGTTCTTATGAACGCCCCCGCCCGGCCTCGGGCGACGGGATACAGTGCGCGGGACTGCAGCCCGGTGAGGGAGGGGAAGCGTGGCCGACACCAGCAGCACCCGGCCTGCCGAGGGGGAAGCGCGAGCGCCGCGGCAGAGCCCGCTGCATCGCCTGATGCGCTTCGTCCCCCTGATCGCCCCCGTCCTGCTGTGGGCCGTGCCCTGCTGGGTGCTCCTGCACAGCGGCCAGCACTGGCCGTTGCCCGTCACGCTGACGGGCACCGCTCTGTTCGTGCTCGGCATGGCATGCATGCCGCTCGCAATGGTGCGCGGCCACGGCCGACGCCAGCAGGACCGAGCCGCGATCGTCGGTGACACGCTGCTGGGGATTAGTTGGGTCCTGTTCACCTGGTCCGTGCTGCTTGGCGTCCTCCTGCGGCTAGCCTTGACCATTGGCGGCGTCGGCGAGAGCCAGGACCGGGCCCGGATCGTCACGTGGGCCGTGCTCGGAGTGAGTGCCATACTGCTGGCCTGGGGGTATGCCGAGGCTCGCCGCGTGCCGCGCGTACGCCGGCTCGATGTGCGGCTCCCCCGACTGGGAGCCGGGTTGGACGGACTCCGGGTCGCCCTCATCACGGACACCCACTACGGCCCGCTCGACCGCGCCCGCTGGTCGGCACGGGTATGCGAGACGGTGAACGCACTCGAAGCCGACCTGGTCTGCCACACCGGCGACATCGCGGACGGCACGGCCGAACGACGCCGCGCCCAGGCCGTACCGCTCGGTACCGTCCGGGCCACCCACGCCCGTGTCTACGTCACCGGCAACCACGAGTACTACAGCGAGGCCCAGGGCTGGGTCGACCTCATGGACGAGCTGGGCTGGGAGCCACTGCGCAACCGCCACCTGCTTCTCGAATGCTGCGGCGACACCCTCGTGGTCGCCGGCGTGGACGACGTCACCGCCGAGTCCTCCGGCCTGGCAGGCCACCGCGCCCACCTCACCGGCGCCCTGGACGGAGCCGACCCCGACCTCCCCATCCTGCTCCTGGCACACCAGCCCGCATTCGTCGACCGAGCGGTAGCGGCCGGCATCGACCTCCAGCTCTCCGGCCACACCCACGGCGGCCAGATCTGGCCCTTCCACCACCTGGTCCGCCTCGACCAGCCCGCCCTCGCCGGCCTCAGCCACCACGGCACCCGCACCCTCCTCTACACCAGCCGCGGCACTGGCTTCTGGGGCCCGCCGTTCCGCGTCTTCGCTCCCAGCGAGATCACCCTGCTCGTCCTCCGCAGCCCCCAGACGTCCACCTCGCCGTAGACGCCTACTCCAGGCTCCAGTGCCGTCGCTCTGCCTCAACTTCCTGGTTGGCGGCCATGTGCGTGCTCGTTCGGCCTGTCTTCGGGAGGACGGGTCTGCTGCACGATCGGGTGACATCTGAACTGGCTTGCCCTATAGGTCGGGTGGCAAAGATGTCGCTGTGCCCAGGCCTTACCCGGAAAAGTTCCGCCAAGGCGCCGTGCGAGTCTCGAGAAACCGCGGCCCACGTGTGACGGTGGAGCAGGTGGCCACAGACTTCGGAGAAGAACGAGGCGCTGCGCCGGGCCGCGGCTTATCTGTCGCAGGCGCATCTGCCGGCAGTCATCGCCGCAACCGTCCTCACCCCGGAGCATCAACGCCGAACTCGTCCTCACCCGAAGTCACCGATCACCTGCCATATCAAGGTCACGCTGGGCGGACTCCCCAGGATCCCCCGTCGGCTTCGGCCGGCGCCACGGATGAGTAATAGGCTGAGACACCTCACGCCACCAAGCATTCGCGGGCAACTTCCCGGCCGGCTCGAACGGTTCCCCCGGCCGCGGGAACGCCACCGTCTGCCCGACCTCCTCGGCCGCATCCTTCGTCCACTCCCCCGGCTCCGCCCACGCGTGCGGCGCCAGGTTGAAGGTGCCCCAGTGGATCGGCAGCAGGGCCCCGTGCGGCTCGCCGCCCTGGAGGTCGAGGTGGGCACGGACGCCCTCCTCGGGAGTCATGTGGATGTCCGGCCAGAACTCGGCGTACGCCCCGAGCTGGATCATCGTGGCGTCGAACGGGCCGTGCGCCGCGCCGATGTCGCGGAAACCGTCGAAGTAGCCGGTGTCCCCGCTGTGGTACACGCGGTGCTCGGCACCGGCGACGACCCAGGACGCCCAGAGGGTGTGCTGGGTGTTGCGCAGCCCGCGCCCGCAGAAGTGCCGGGCCGGGGTGGCGGTGAGGGTGAGGCCGCCGACGCGGGTCGACTCGTGCCAGTCCAGCTCGCGCAGCCGGTCGGGGGAGACGCCCCAGTGTTCGAGGTGGCCTCCGACGCCGAGCGGCACGGCGAACAGGGTGTCCGTGGTGGCCAGCGCCTTGATGGTGGGCATGTCCAGGTGGTCGTAGTGGTCGTGGGAGATGACGACCACGTCGACCGGGCCCAGGGCGGCCAGCGGCAGCGGCACCGGGTGCAGGCGCTTGGGGCCGGCGAAGGGGAACGGGGAGCAGCGCTCACCCCACACCGGATCGAAGAGCACGCGCTGCCCGTCGATCTCGGCGAGCACGCTGGAGTGGCCCATCCAGGTCAGCCGGAGTCCGGTGGCGGGCGGCCGGGCGAGGTCGGCCAGAGTGGTCGCGTGCACCGGGATCGGCCCCTGCGGGGACCGGCGCAGCCGCGCCTCCCTGTTGAAGTAGATCTTGGCGAATTCGGCGGCCGATCCGGAGGGCCGGGTCCGTGCCGTGCCCCCGGGGTTCTGGAAGACGCCGTCGCGGAAGTGCGGCGATCTGCGGATGCGCGCCATGCGCTCACCGCTCGGGTCCGCGCCGAAGGCCGCGGGCCGGGGCACGCTGAACCCGGGACTCGGGGAACGGAAAGCGGCCACGGTACCTCCAGGTGGAGTGGTTCAGGCTCTCAGTATGGTCTTCTCGTCCTACGTCACCTCGAACGACGGATGTGACATCCGTGTTCCCCAGGTCCGCCGGGACCGGGAAGGGCGTCGGCGCACGTCCGGGGCGCCTGTATAGGGTGACGTCCGTGGGGAGAGTCCGGTTGAGCGTGGCGGAGCGGCGCGAGGAGCTGCTGGGCGCCGCCGTCGAGCAGATATCCGCGCGGGGCGTGGCGGCGTTGCGGATCGCCGACGTGGCCGCGGCGCTCGGTGTCAGCAACGCCCTGGTGCTCTACCACTTCTCCACGAAGGAGCGGCTGGTCGCCGCCGCGTTCACCCATGCCGCCGAGGACGACCTCGCCCATCTGCGGGGGCTGCTCGCCCGTCGCACCTCGGCGCTGCGCCGTCTGCGGGCGGCCGTGCGCTGGTACGCGCCGACCGGTCCGGCCAAGGGCTGGCGGCTGTGGATCGAGGGCTGGGCGGCGGCGCCGCGCGAGCCCGCGCTGCGGGACGTCACGCGCGAGCTGGACCGCCAGTGGAAGGCGGCGATCGCCGAGGTCATCGCCGAGGGCGTGGCCGCCGGTGAGTTCTCCTGCCCCGAGCCGGACGCCGCGGCCCTGCGGCTGACGGCGTTGCTGGACGGGCTGGCGGTGCAGCTCACGTCGTACACGGGCACGGTGTCGCGGACCCGGGCGCAGGAGTGGGTGGACGAGGCCCTGGCCCGGGAACTCGGGCTGGAGCGCGCGGCGTTGACGACCACGCGGCGCTAGCGCCGGCCGGGACACCGGGCCCGTCGGGGCACCGGCACCGGCCCTCTCGGACACCCGCCGTCAGGCCACCGAGGCGATCCGCGTCTTGATGTCGTCCGGCGACAGCGTCCCCTTGGCCGTCACGTGGTCGCCCGACGACTCGCCGCGCAGCCGGCGCCCGATCCACGGCACCAGGTACTCGCGCGCCCAGTGCACGTCGTCGCGCCGGACGTCGAGCGTGCCGCGCGGCGGCAGGGGCGGCCAGGGCTGGTCCGGGTCGGCCGGGACGCGCAGGCCCAGGGCCTGCCCCGCGCGCAGCGCCACGCGGGTGTGCCCCTCGGGCGACAGGTGCAGCCGGTCGGCGTCCCACGCCCTGCGGTCCTGGACGCTCCGCAGCGACCACAGGTCGAGCACCGGGCAGCCGTAGCGGTCGGCGACGGCACGGACGTGCCCGTTGTACGTGGCGATCTTGCCGCGCAGGTGCTTGAGGACGGGCACCCCACGGGTGTCGAATCCGGTGGTCACCAGGACGGTTCCGGCCGCGGCGGTCAGCGCGGCCACCGCCAGCTCGAACCGCTCGGCGACCTCGTCGGGATCGGTGCCGGGCCGGATGATGTCGTTGCCGCCTGCCGCGAACGAGACCAGGTCCGGCGCGAGTCCGACGACTCGCGGGACCTGTTCCGCCACGATCTGGTCGAGGAGCCTGCCGCGCACGGCGAGGTTCGTGTACGTGAAGTCGCCCTCGGGGCGCCGGTCCGCGAGCAGTACGGCGAGCCGGTCGGCCCAGCCGACGAACGCCCCCTCGGGGCCGGGGTCGCCGACGCCCTCGGTGAAGCTGTCCCCCACCGCCACGTACGACCCGATCACTGCTCTGCTGTCACTCTTCGAATCGTTGGCCACATCGGCCCATGATTCACCTTGGAATGTGGCCTACGCGACCGTAGGAAGGGGTTGACGGGCGGTGAGAAAGGCCACGCCTAAAGTATTCGTCAATTCCGGAATACGGCGAGGGCGCTGCACGGCGCGTACGCCGAGGTCCGGACACACCGAAGGCCGGACCCGGGGATCGGGGTCCGGCCTTCGGGGCGCGGGGGCCGCGCGGAACCGGTCGTCAGACGGAGACGCCGTGCGAGCGCAGGAACGCCAGCGGGTCGATGTCCGAGCCGTAGTCCGGCGTGGTGCGGATCTCGAAGTGCAGGTGCGGGCCGGTCACGTTGCCGGTGGCACCCGAGAGGCCGACCTGCTGACCCGCCGTCACCGACTGACCGGCGGAGACGGAGAGCGAGGAGAGGTGGGCGTACTGGGCGTAGTGGCCGTCGGCGAGCTGGATGACGACCTGGTTGCCGTACGCGCCGCCCCAGCCGGCGGAGACGACGGTGCCCGCGCCGACGGCCTTGAGCGAGGTGCCGGTCGGGACGACGAAGTCGGTGCCGGTGTGGTAGCCGCTGGACCACATGCTGCCGGACTGGTGGTACGGGGTGCCGACGGTGCCGCCCGCGACGGGGGAGGTGTAGCCGCTGGTGGTGCCCGCGGACTGGGTGCCTGTGTTCGAGGACTCCGAGGAGCCGGAGTCGTCCGAGGAGGAGGTCTTCGCGGCGTCCGTCGACTTCTTGGCCGGCTTCGCGGCGGCGGGCTTCTCGGCGGACTTCTGCGCGGGCTTCTGCGACTGCGCGGAGGACGGCGCCGACGACTTGGCGGCCTGGCCGTCGATCGAGAGCTTGAGCCCGGGGTGGATCAGCGAGGGGTCGGAACCGACGGCCTCGCGGTTGTCCGCGTAGAGCTTCTTCCAGCCGCCGTCGACGTCCTGCTCGTCGGCGATCTTCGAGAGGTAGTCGCCGCTCTTCACGGTGTAGGTGCGCGAGTCGGAGTTCTTCTCGGCGGCGGCCTTCTTGGCGGACGTCGGAACGGACTGCACGGCCTGCTCGGAAACGGAGTGCGTGGGAGCGGCGTTGGCGGCGGCGGCACCCATCAGCGGGAGCGCGAGCGCGGCGCCACCGGTACCGGCGACGGCGATGGTGCGGGTCAGGCGCATGGCCCTGGTACGGCGGTGCTTACCCTTCGCGGGCATGGCGAATTCCTCTCCGGCGCCTGCGAGGTGAGCTGTCGGGTGCGGGCTGGAGATGCCCGGCCGCGCCGAAACGCGGCTTTACCCCAAGCCGTTCCGGGAACCGGAACAGGCAGTTCTACCTGTGGGTCCCCCGCTCCTGCCGTGTACGGGTGGTCGATGAGTGCGGGCTCCGGTCGGCGGCAGGATTAGGCGTCCGTCCGGATCGGTGGTGAACGTAAGGGACCAAGACGGACGGGGACAAGCGAGGGGTTCCCCCGACGGGTGTTCCGATTGATCCATTACGGGAATATCCGGTAACACTGCGTCGTTTTCCACTGCGCGTTTTATCTAAAGCCCCTTGAGAAGCAGTTGAATTACGTGAACATGACGGGCAACGGACGGTCACGGATATGACGCTGCTCACGCGCCTCTCATTCACCATCCGCCATTTCAGGGCCAGTTGTAACTAAGGCGCCAATTCGGACAGAAGGCCTTTATCGGCTCGGAATGTGCCTCGGGGTGCGATTTCGCACACGGGTGATGCCGTATCGTCGGGTGGAGCCCGCCGGCGAGCAGCGGCGGCGGGGCGGAGTGGGAGGAGCCCCCCGTGACGCAGCAGGTCCCGTCGACCGAACCCGAGCTGACCGGTGTGCGCAACTTCCGGGACGTGGGCGGACTGCCGACCGTGGACGGGCGGCGGGTGCGCCAGGGGGTGCTGTTCCGCAGTGGTCACCTGGCTCACGCCACCGGGGAGGACGCCGCGTTCCTGGCCTCGCTGGGCCTGCACACCATCTTCGACTTCCGCAACGCGGCCGACCAGAAGCTCGAGGGCCCGGACGTCGAGCTGCCGGGCGTGCGCAATGTGAACCTGCCGCTGAGCGACCCGGCCGACGGCGCCGAGTTCTGGACGATGGTCCGGGACGGCGACCTCGACCAGCTGCGCGAGATCCTGGCCGACGGCAAGGCCGCGGACCGGATGATCCGCTCCTACCGATCGATCGTCGCGGAGCGCACCGCGGAGCACTCCCGCATCCTGCACGCGCTCGCCGAGGACAGCGTCCCCGCCCTGATGCACTGCGCCGCCGGAAAGGACCGGGCGGGCCTGTCGATCGCCGTCACCCTGCTCGCCCTGGGCGTCGAGCGCGAGGCCGTCGTCGAGGACTACCTGAAGTCGAACGCCGCGCACCGGCGCTACAAGGTGCGCCGCAGCGGTGCCGCGGCCTCGGCCTACTCCCCCGAGGTCATGGAGCTGCTCAGTCCTCTGTTCGACGCGCGCGCCGAGTACCTGGCGGCGGCCTTCGAGACCGTCGAGGAGACGTGGGGCGGCGTCGACGCCTACCTGGAGCAGGGACTGCGGCTCACTCCCGCGACCCGGGAGCGGCTGCGCGAGCGGATGCTGGACTGAGCCGCCCGCCCGCGGCCGGCGCTACTTGGCTCCCACCTCGAACAGCAGGTAGAGGAAGCCGCCGAAGACGTGCCCCAGGGCGATGTAGACGACCAGTCGCACCCACAGGGCGCGCGGGAACTTCTCCTGCATGGTGCTCATGGCGTCTCTCCAGGGGTCGGGCCGAGGCACAGGGCGGCCGTCGGGCTCTGCAGCAGGGTGTGGACGAACAGCAGCTCGACCCCGTCGGGGTCCTGCGCGGCGATCCGGTGCGGGGTCATCGAGTCGAAGTGGGCGCTGTCCCCCGCGGTGAGCCGGTGCTCGGTGTCCCCGAGGCGCAGTCGCAACCGGCCCCGGAGGACGTGGAGCCACTCCTCGCCGGGGTGCACCCGCACGACGTCGCCCTGGGAGCCGTACGGAACCTGGACGCGCAGGGCCTGCATGCCGCGGCCCGGCGCTCCGGCCCGCCAGTACGTCCAGCCGCCCGCGGCGGTGGGTTCCATGTCGGCGGCGCGGACGACGGCGTCCCGGTCGGCGGCCGTCTCGCCCAGCAGTTCGGCGACGGTCGTACCGTAGACCCGGGCGAGGGAGAGCAGCATCGGCAGCGAGGGCTGGCGCTGCCCGGTCTCCAGGCGGGAGAGGTGGGCGGGCGAGAGTCCTGCGGCGCGGGCCGCGGTCTCCAGGGTGAGGGCGGCCCGCCGCCGCAGCTCACGCAGCTGGGGCGCGACGGCGGCGACCGCCCCCTCGGCGGGGCCGGTCTCGGAGGAGCTCATGCCTCCATTCAGCCCGAATCTTGCCTGCCAGGCAAATTCCTTGCCTCAGAGGCAAAAACGCCCGAGGGCACCCTCAGCGGTTGGCCACCGCCTGCTTGACCAGGGTCTTCCCGAAGTCCCACATCAGGCCACCGCCATTGTGCGCGTCCTCCATCACCTCCGTGAAGGCGTCGACGAACCGGTCGGCGTCGCCGGTGTCGATGATCAGCGGCGGGATCAGCTTGATCACCTCCAAGTGGTCGCCGGACACCTGGGTCAGGATCCGGTGCCGTTGCAGCAGCGGCACGACCACCATCTGCGCGAACAGTCCCTTCCGCGCCGCCTGCAGCATCGTCCAGCGGCTGCGCAGCTTCAGGGACCTCGGCCGGCCGAACTCGATGCCGATCATCAGTCCGCGGCCCCGGACGTCGGCGAGCAGCTCGTAGCGGTCCACCAGCTCCGCCAGCCGGGACTTCAGCCGCTCCCCCACCGCGGCGGCGTTCGCGACGATCTCCTCGTTCTCCATCACCGACAGCACCGCGAGCCCGGCCGCCATGGCCTGTGCGTTGGATCCGAAGCTCGCCGAGTGGACCTGCACGCGGTCCATCGAGGAGTACACCTTCTGGAAAATCCAGTCCTTGCCCAGGGTGGCCCCCACCGGCACGTATCCGCCGGACAGCGCCTTGGCCACGCAGACCAGGTCGGGTTCCACGCCGTCCGAGTGCTGGTACGCGTAGAACTTGCCGGTACGGCCGAGGCCCGTCTGCACCTCGTCGGCGATCAGCAGCGCCTTGTGCCGGTGCAGCAGCTCCTGCGCGGCGAGCAGGTATCCGGGCGGGGCCTCGTGCACGCCCTTGCCCTGGACCGGCTCCACGATCAGGGCCGCCACGTCGCCCTTCCTCAGCTCCCGCGCCAGGGCGTCCAGGTCGCCGAGCGGGACGGCGGTGTCGGGCAGCAGCGGCGCGAAGCCCTTGCGGAAGCCGTCCTCGCCGTTGACGGACAGCGAGCCGGTGGTCAGTCCGTGGAAGGCGTGCGTGCAGTACAGGATCCGCTGCCGGCCGGTCGCGTACCGGGCGAACTTCAGCGCGGTCTCCACGGCCTCGGTGCCGCTGTTGCCGAAGAAGACGCGGTCCAGGTGCGGGCTGTAGGAGAGCAGCTTCTCGGCCAGCAGCCCCGGCAGCGGCGGGCAGTCGAAGCGGGTCAGGTCGGCGAGCGAGGCGTCGAGCACGTCGTGCAGCGCCTTGCGGACGACCGGGTGGTGACGGCCCAGGCCCATCACCGCGAACCCGGCGAGCATGTCCAGGTAGCCGTTGCCGTCCGCGTCCCAGAAGTGCGCGCCCTCGGCCCGCTCGTAGACCTTGTCGAAGCCGATGGTGTGCAGCATGCGCGGCAGCTGGTGGTTGAGGTGCCTGGCGTGCAGCTCGTACCGCTCGGCCCCGCGCTCGGCCAAGAGCGCGGCGAGGTCGAACTCCTTGGTCATTCAGTTCTCTCCTTGCGCTGGCATGACGATCCGTCCGTCGCCGGGCTGTTCCACTGCCGGTTCCCCCGCCCGGTCCCCGGCCGGCTGGGCGAGGGCCAGGCTCGCGGCGATCCGGCCGGCGACGTCGACCGGGGTGAGGCCGATGTCCGCGAGCACCTCGGCGCGCTTGGCGTGCGCGAGGAACTGCTCGGGGATGCCGAAGCGGCGCACGGGGACGTCGATCTCGGCGTCGCCCAGCGCCAGCGCCACCGCGGAACCTACCCCGGCGGCCCGGCTGTTGTCCTCGACCACGGCCACCAGCCGGTGCCCCGCCGCCAGCGGTGCGAGCGCCGGGTCGACGGGCTTGACCCAGCGCGGGTCGACGACGGTGCAGCCGATGCCTCGGGCCTCGAGGAGTTCGGCGGCCCCGAGACAGACCGGCGCCATCACGCCCACCGCCACGAGCAGCACCTCGGGCCGGTCCGCGGCGTGCAGGACGTCCAGGCCGCCGATCCGGTCGACGGCGGGTACGGCGGGTCCGACGGACTCCTTCGGGAAGCGCAGCAGCGTCGGCGCGTCGTCCACGGCGACCGCCTCGCGCAGCTGGGCGCGCAGCTGGTCGGCGTCGCGCGGCGCGGCGATGCGCAGCCCGGGGACGACCTGGAGGACGGACATGTCCCACATGCCGTTGTGCGAGGCCCCGTCGACGCCGGTGACGCCGGCCCGGTCCAGGACGAAGGTGACGCCGCAGCGGTGCAGTGCCACGTCCATCAGAAGCTGGTCGAAGGCGCGGTTGAGGAAGGTGGCGTAGACGGCGACGACCGGGTGCAGCCCGCCGGTGGCGAGGCCGGCGGCGGACACGGCGGCGTGCTGCTCGGCGATGCCGACGTCCCAGACCCGGTCGGGGAAGCGTTCGGCGAAGGGGGCGAGGCCCACCGGGTGCAGCATCGCCGCGGTGATCGCCACCACGTCCGCGCGCTCCTCGCCGATCCGGACGATCTCCTCGCCGAACACGGAGGTCCAGGACGGGCCGCCCGCCGGGCTGAGCGGCTCGCAGGTGAGCGGGTCCATCACGCCGACGGTGTGGAAGTGGTCCTCCTCGTCGCGCAGGGCGGGTTCGTAGCCGCGGCCCTTCTCGGTGAGGCAGTGCACCAGCACCGGACCGTGGAAGCGTTTGGCACGGCGCAGCGCCGACTCGACGGCGCCGATGTCGTGCCCGTCGATCGGGCCGAGGTACTTCAGTCCCAGGTCCTCGAAGAGCCCCTGCGGGGCGAAGGCGTCCTTGAAGCCCTTCTTGGCGCCGTGCAGGGCCTCGTAGACGGTGTTGCCGACCACGGGCGTGCGCTGGAGCACGTCCTTGCCCCAGGCCAGGGCCCGCTCGTAGCTGTCGGTGGTGCGCAGCGTCGCGAGGTGGTTGGCGAGGCCGCCGATGGTCGGGGCGTACGAGCGTTCGTTGTCGTTGACGACGATGATCAGCGGCCGGTCCCTGGCCGCCGCGATGTTGTTCAGCGCCTCCCAGGCCATGCCGCCGGTGAGCGCGCCGTCGCCGATGACGGCGACGACGTGGCTGCGCTCCCCCTGCACCTGCCGGGCCTTGGCGAGGCCGTCGGCCCAGCCGAGGACGGTGGAGGCGTGGCTGTTCTCGATGACGTCGTGCTCGGACTCCTCGCGCGAGGGATAGCCGGACAGGCCGCCCTTGCTCCGCAGCTTGGAGAAGTCCTGACGCCCGGTCAGGAGTTTGTGCACGTAGCTCTGGTGGCCGGTGTCCCACAGGATGCGGTCGTCCGGCGACTCGAAGACCCGGTGCAGGGCGACGGTGAGTTCCACCACGCCGAGATTGGGTCCGAGGTGACCGCCGGTGCGGGCGACCGCGTGCACCAGGAAGTCACGTATCTCGTCGGACAGTTCACCGAGTTCCGCCTCGGACAGCGACTTCAGGTCGCGTGGTCCCCGGATGTTCTCCAGAATCGTCACGCTCGGGCCCCCTTCGGTCCGCGTTTCAGCTCACGGTGACGGCCGGCGCCCCCGAGGCGCCGTCCTTCTCCATCTGCTCCGCGATCCTCATCGCCTCCTCGATGAGGGTCTCCACGATCTTCGACTCGGGCACGGTCTTGACGACCTCGCCCTTGACGAAGATCTGCCCCTTGCCGTTGCCGGAGGCGACGCCCAGGTCGGCCTCGCGGGCCTCGCCGGGGCCGTTGACGACGCAGCCCATGACGGCGACGCGCAGCGGCACCTCCATGCCCTCCAGACCGGCGGTGACCTCCTCGGCCAGCTTGTAGACGTCGACCTGGGCGCGGCCGCAGGACGGGCAGGAGACGATCTCCAGGCCGCGCTGGCGCAGGTTCAGCGACTCCAGGATCTGGATGCCGACCTTGACCTCCTCGACCGGCGGGGCGCTCAGCGACACCCGGATGGTGTCGCCGATGCCCTGGGAGAGGAGCGCGCCGAAGGCGACCGCCGACTTGATGGTGCCCTGGAAGGCAGGTCCCGCCTCCGTCACCCCCAGGTGCAGCGGGTAGTCGCACTGGGCGGCGAGCTGGCGGTACGCCTCGACCATCACGACCGGGTCGTTGTGCTTCACCGAGATCTTGATGTCCCGGAAGTCGTGCTCCTCGAACAGCGACGCCTCCCAGAGGGCGGACTCGGCCAGCGCCTCCGGGGTCGCCCTGCCGTACTTCTGGAGCAGGCGGGGGTCCAGGGAACCCGCGTTGACCCCGATGCGGATCGGGGTGCCGTGGTCGCGGGCCGCCTTCGCGATCTCCCTGATCTGGTCGTCGAACTTCTTGATGTTGCCCGGGTTCACGCGGACCGCCGCGCAGCCGGCCTCGATCGCGGCGAAGACGTACTTGGGCTGGAAGTGGATGTCCGCGATCACCGGGATCTGCGACTTCCTCGCGATGACGGGCAGCGCGTCGGCGTCGTCCTGGGTGGGGCAGGCCACCCGGACGATCTGGCAGCCCGACGCCGTCAGCTCGGCGATCTGCTGGAGCGTCGCCCCGATGTCGGAGGTGCGGGTCGTCGTCATCGACTGCACCGACACCGGGGCCCCGCCCCCGACCGCCACCGGCCCGACCTGGATCCGCCGCGACACGCGCCGCTCGGCGATCGGCCGGACCGGTACCTCGGGGAGCCCCAAGGGGATGGCGGTCATGACGTCACTCCCGGTTTCCGGAGACCGTCTCCCGCATGGCGCGCAGGGACTCCTTGAGCGAGCCCATGGTGGCCAGGACGGCGGTGGGCTCGTAGCCGCAGTGCGCCATGCAGTTGTCGCAGCGCGGGTCCTTGCCGCGGCCGTACTTGTCCCAGTCGGTCTTCTCGATCAGCTCCCGGTACGTCGGGACGTAGCCGTCGCTCATCAGGTAGCAGGGGCGCTGCCAGCCGAAGAGGGAGTAGTTCGGGATCGCCCAGGCCGTGCACGGGAAGTCGACCTTGCCCTCGAGGAAGTCGAGGAACAGCGGGGAGTGGTTGAGCCGCCAGCGGGCCCGGTTGCCGCCCGAGAAGGCCTTCTTGAACAGCTCGCGGGTCTGCTCCACGCCCAGGAAGTGCTCCTGGTCGGGTGCCTTCTCGTAGGCGTAGGCGGGCGAGATCATCATCTCGTCGACCTTGAGGTCGTCGTTGAGGAAGTTGAGCACCTCGACGATGGTCTGCGGGGTGTCGGTGTTGAAGAAGGTCGAGTTGGTGGTCACCCGGAAGCCGCGCCGCTTGGCCTCCTTGATGGCCTCCACGGCCTCGTCGAACACGCCCTCCTTCGCCACGGACTCGTCGTGGCGCTCGCGCAGTCCGTCGATGTGCACCGCGAAGGCGAAGTACGGCGAGGGCTTGAACTTGTCCATCTTCTTGCGCATGAGCATGGCGTTGGTGCAGAGGAAGACGTACTTCCGCTTGGCCACCAACTGCCGCACGATCTCGTCGATCTGCGGGTGCATCAGGGGTTCGCCGCCGGCGATGGAGACCATCGGCGCGCCCGATTCCAGCACTGCCCCGACGGCCTGCGCGACCGGCATGCGCTGCTTGAGCACACCGGCGGGGTGCTGGATCTTGCCGCACCCCTCGCACGCCAGGTTGCAGGCGAAGAGCGGTTCCAGCTCCACGATGAGCGGGAACTTGTCCCGTCGGCGAATCTTCTGTTCGGCCAGGTATGTAGCGACCTTGATGGACTGGCGCAGCGGCATGGCCATCTGGCTCACCTCCGGGGAAGCAACAAAGAACGGTGCCATTCGAAAAATGCGGGAAGAACGGATCGGAGAACACGGAAAGCCGATATTCCACCGCGTACGGTGCCGATCCGGACGAGTTCGTGTTCTGGAGCGTCCACGACCACTCGGACGGCCGCAACCGGGCGCGGGCCCGTGCGGACGGCGCTCAGGAGCGTGGCCGCGGACTCCATGTCCACGGCGATCGCGCCGGTCGCGAGCAGGTCGGCGCGCTCGGGGCCGCGGACGACGTGGTCCGAGCCGGTCAGCGGCCCGGTGTGGACGGTGCGCCCGGGGACGGCTCGCGCGAGTTCCTTGACGAGCCGGTCGGTCGCGACGCAGGGGACGGTGGAGCGCGGGTCCCGGGTCTCCTCGGCGACGACCAGGTCACCGGGGTGCATGCCGGGCGAGAGTCCCGCGCAGAAGCCCGTGGCGAGCACGGCGGCGCCGTCGAGCGCCGGGTCGGCGAGGACCCGGGTGACCGAGCGTTCGGCCGCCTTGGGGCCCATGCCGGTGCGCACCACGGTGACCGGCCCGCCGGCGCCGGCGCGGTCGCCGGTGCGCAGGGCGAGGTGCTCGATGCCGAGCGCGCAGGCGATCAGCAGCGGGGACGGGCCGGTCTGCGGGGTCATCAGCTGCCCTTCACCTCGGCCGGGGTGGCTTCGGCGGGGGCCCCGGCCGCCCGGGGTTTCTTGGCGAAGGGCTCGCCGTGGACGTACCGGCCGAGCGCGGTGAGCGGGAAGACCTGGCGGTAGAGGTTGTAGTTGATGGAGAAGTCCCACGGGAAGCCGGTGCCCGTGAAGTACGGCTCGTCCCAGGAGCCGTCCTCACGCTGGGTGGCCGCGAGCCATTCGACGCCGCGCTCCACGGCCTTGGAGTCCCGCTCCCCCGCCGCCAGCAGGGCCATCAGCGCCCAGCCGGTCTGCGAGGCGGTCGAGGCGCCCCGGCCGCTCCACTCCCGGACGTAGCGGTAGGAGCGCAGGTCCTCGCCCCAGCCGCCGTCCTCGTTCTGGACGGACTCCAGCCAGCGCACCGCCCGGCGGATGGCCGGGTGCGAGGTGGGCAGTCCGGCCGCGGTCAGCGCGGGGATCACGGAACCGGTGCCGTAGACGTAGTTGACGCCCCAGCGGCCGAACCACGAGCCGTCCGCCTCCTGCGCGTCCAGGAGCCACTGGATGCCGCGGCGGGTGCGCGGGTCGTGGGCGAGGCCCTCGACGGCGAGCATCTCGACGACGTGTGCGGTGACGTCGGCGGACGGCGGGTCGATGACCTCGCCGAAGTCGCAGAACGGCAGCCGGTTGGGGAAGGCGCTGGTGTTGTCGACGTCGAAGGCGCCCCAGGCGCCGTTCTTGGACTGCATGCCGAGGTTCCAGCGCACCCCGCGCCCGATCGCCTTCTCCACCCGCTCCGGGTCGTGGTGCCTGACCCGGCGCAGCGCGAGGACCACCTCGGCGGTGTCGTCGATGTCGGGGTAGTTGTCGTTGTGGAACTCGAACGCCCAGCCGCCGGGCGGGAGTCCGGGGCGCTTCACCGACCAGTCGCCGGGGCGCACGATCTGTTCGCCGAGCATCCAGTCCGAGGCCTTCACCAGCTGCGGGTGGTCCTCGGGCACGCCCGCGTCGGCCAGCGCGATGGTGGCCAGGCAGGTGTCCCACACCGGGGACTGACAGGCCTCGATCATCCGGGCCCCGTCCTCGCGCCACACGGCGAAACGGTCCAGCGACTCGAGTCCCGCGCGCATCACGGGGTGTTCGAGGTCGTAGCCGAGCAGGTAGAGGGCGATGACCGAGTAGACGGCCGGGGGCTGGATGCCGCCCCAGCATCCGTCGTTCTCCTGCCGCTCGATGATCCAGCGGGCGGCGCTGTTCATCGCGGCCCGGCGCAGCCGGCGCGGGGCGACCTTGCGGTAGGCGTGCAGGGCCTTGTCGATGCGCTGGAAGGCGCCGTCCCAGCTGGCCGCGGGTGCCAGGGGGCGCGGCGGGTTGGGGCGGGCCGGGTCGGTGTGCAGTTCGTCCAGGGAGAAGGGCGCGGGACGCACCGGCCGCTTCGCGGAGACGATGGTGAGCGGCACGATGGTCTGCCGGGCCCAGCAGCCGAAGTCGTAGATGTTGAGCGGGACCCAGGTGGGGAAGTAGATGAGTTCCGGCGGGAGTTCGGGCAGGTCGTCCCACTTCCACCAGCCGAACAGGGCCAGCCAGATCCGGGTGAAGACGCGGGCGGAGGCGATGCCGCCGCGGGACCTGATCCACTCGGCGGCCCGCGCCATGTGGGGCGCGTCGGGCGCGTCACCGGCCAGGCGGAGGGCGACGTAGGCCTCGATGGTCGTGGACAGTTCGCCGGGGCCCCCGTAGAAGGTGGCCCAGGTGCCGTCCTCGCGCTGCTCGCCGCGGATGAACAGCGCGGCGGCGCGGGTGGTCTCCTCGTCCTGGATGCCCAGGAACTGACGCAGGAGCAGGTCTTCGGCGTCCATCGTGACGTTCGTCTCGAGGTCGCCCTTCCACCAGCCCTCGGCGTCCTGCTTGGCGAGCAGGAAGTCGGTGGCACGCCGGGTGGCGCGGGCGGCGGCTTCGGGTACCCCGGCCGCCGCGGCGGGGATCGTGATGTCGGTGTCGCTGGCCGAGGCTGCCAGGGGCCGCAGGGAGGCTCCGGTGCTTCCGTCGGTCGTCGCTGTCATGGCTTCCCCTTCGTGCAGTGTGCATGTGGTGCGTCTGCTGGGTCCGCCGTCGGCCGGTGCTCGTGTCTCCACGACACCGGCCGGCGACTACGCGAGGGCTATTCGACCGATAATGATCATCTCTTTCGTACGACGACGAAGTCCGCGAGTGCCGTGAACCGGTCCCGCACCCGGTCGGGCATGTCGACGGCGTCGAGGGCTTCGATGGCGATGGTGTGCTGGCGACGCGCCTCGTCGGCGGTCCACTCCCGCCCGCCCGCTTCCTCGATGAGGGCGGCGCGGGCCGCGAACTCCTCCTCGGAGAAGTTCGCGAAGTCGCTGGCCTTGGCGTCGGCCGTGAGGATCTCGCCGAGCCGCTCGGAGGCGGGCCCGCCGGCCGCGAGGGCGGCTACGACCGGCAGCGACTTCTTGCGCTGGCGCAGGTCGCTCCAGGTCTGCTTGCCGGTGGCGTCCGGGTCGCCCCAGATGCCGAGCAGGTCGTCGACGGCCTGGAAGGCGAGACCGAGGTGGTAGCCGTACTTCTCGAGCGTGTCGGCGGTGTGTTCGTCGGCGCCGCCGAGCACCGCTCCGATGGAGCTGGCGCAGGCGAGCAGGGCGCCGGTCTTGTTGCCCTCCATCTCCAGGCACTCCTCGACGCTGACGCGGTCGCGGTGCTCGTAGGAGATGTCCTGTGCCTGACCGTCGATCAGGGAGCGGCTGGCCTTGGTCAGGCGGCGGGTGGCCCGCCCGGCCTCGACGGTGCCCAGCTCCAGCAGCACCTCGTTGGCCAGCGCGAACAGGGCGTCGCCGACCAGGATGGCCTGGGCGGGGCCGTGCACCTTCCAGACGGTGTCGCGGTGGCGGCGCTGCTCGTCGCCGTCCATCAGGTCGTCGTGCAGGAGGGAGAAGTTGTGCACCAGTTCCACGGCCACCGCGCCGGGCACGCCGGCCTCGGGCGCGGCGCCGGTGACCTCGGCGGAGAGCACGGCGAGCGCGGGGCGCACGGCCTTGCCGCCGTCGCCGTCCGCGGGGTTGCCCTGGGCGTCGATCCAGCCGAAGTGGTAGGCGGCGACGGTGTCCATGGGAGGGGCCAGTCGGTCGACCGCCGCCCGCAGAACCGGCGTGGCCAGGGTCCGGCCGCGCTCCAGAAGCGCGGTCACGTCCACCGTGGTCCGTCGATCGGCCTTCGGGGCCGGGGGCACAGTGGGCACAGTCTTTCCTCCAGTTGCGGTGCCGGGAGTGCGGGAGCCGGTCCCGCGCGGATCGGCTTTCACGCCGCCTCCTCGAAGAAATCGGGAAGGAGGCCGCGGGACCGGCCCAGGGCGCCGAGCGCGGCGGCCGCCGCCCCGACACCGCTGCGAACCGCACTCTCCATGGTCGCGGGCCACCCGGTGGCGGTCCACGCTCCGGCCAGGTAGAGGCCGGGTGCCTTGGTGCGGGCGCCGGGCCGCAGACGGCCGACGCCGGGGGCGGGGGCGAACGTGGCGGTGCGCTCCCTGGTCACGAAGAAGTCCTTCACCTCGGCACCCCGGGTGCGCGGCAGCAGCCGCTCCAGTTCGGGCAGGTACCGCTCGCGCAGCACGGCCACGGGCTCGTCGATGTCGTTCTGCGCGGTCGACTGGGACAGCGCCAGGTACTGACCCTCCTTCAGCCCGGAGGCCTCGGTGCGGTCGAACACCCACTGGACCGGGGTGCCGAGAGCCGTGAGGAACGGCGTGGCGAGCACCTTGCGGTCGTAGATCACGTGGACGTTGAGGATCGGCGCGGTGCCGATCCGCAGAAGATTTTCCGGGGCGTCCAGCGCACCGTCCGGCAGCAGGTCGTGGGCCTCGCGCTGGGGTACGGCGAGGACGACGGCGTCCGCTTCGAGCGTCTCGCCGGGAACCTGAACGCTCCAGCCGCCGTTCTCGTTTACGGAGACGGAGGTGACGCGTGTACGGACCTCGGTACGGACGCCCACGGAGTCGAGCGCCTTGCGGGCCAGCCGGTCGTGCAGTTCGCCCAGCGGGACACGGGCCCACCCGATGTCGGCCGCTCCCGGGTCGGACAGCAGACCGGTCTTGAACACCATCGCGGCGAGCCCCAGCGAGGAGTCGCCCGCGACCGCGTTGAGGGTGGCGACCCCGACCAGGTCCCACAGGGCCTCGACGGCACGCGCCGACTGACCGTGCGCGGTCAGCCAGCTGCCGAAGTCCTGGGTGTCCAGGCTCGGATCGGCGAGGTCGAGCCCCTTCAGCGCGAGCGCGGCGCGCCCCACCGAGGCGCGTTCGGCGAGGGAGAGGTGCGGGTAGGTCGCCAGGCTGCGCCCCAGGTGCAGGGGGACGGGCAGCGCGTCGCGCCGCAGTCTGCCGAGCCGGTTGCCCTCGGACCTGGCCAGGTCGACGACGGGCACGTCGAGACGTTCCTGCACGGGTGCGAGCGCCGCTCCGCCGATCCGGTCGAGGAACCACCGGTAGGCGGTGCAGCAGCGCAGGTACACGTGCTGGCCGTTGTCGACGGTGAGGTCGCCGCGCTGGAAGGAGAAGGCGAGCCCGCCCAGCCGGGGGCGTCCTTCGAGCAGGGTGACGCGCACGCCGGCGTCCGCCAGCGCCAGCGCGGTGGTGACCCCCGCGAGTCCGCCGCCGACCACGACGGCATGCCCGCCGGGGCCGAGGGCCGAGACGTCCGCGAGCACCCCGCCCTCGCGCGTGCCCTTGCCCTGCGTCATGGTGCGCCCTTCCCTGTCCGGCCGCCGCGGTGTTTGAACGGCGTACGGCTGACCGTCTCAGTCAGGGACGCCGACCGCCACCGCAGGGTTGCCCGCCGCTGCCCGCCGCCGGTTTTGTGCGGGTCCCGGGTGTCGAGTGTGCCCGGTGTGTCCATCAGGCGCGCCTCCTGACGGTCCGCCGGGTGACGTGCCGGGCGTCGAGGCCGGACAGGCCGCGCACGGCGACGTACGCCTTCTCGCGTCCCGGCAGCGAGACCCGGCCGCGCAGTACGGCCTCGGGGTCGCGCTCGATGCGGTCCAGGAGGCGGCGGTAGATGCCGGCCATGGCGGCCACGCAGGCGCCGCTGCGCCGGTCGAGCATGGGCAGCAGCCGGTAGCCCTCGGCGAAAAGGGCGCGGGCCCGACGCACTTCGAAGTGCACGAGGCCCGCGAAGTCGGAGCCCTCGGGTGGCGTCGGCCCGTTGAACCCGGCGGAGCAGCCGAACTTGGCCAGGTCGTCGGCGGGCAGGTAGGTGCGCCCGCCCTCGGCGTCCTCCCGGACGTCGCGCAGGATGTTGGTGAGCTGCAGCGCGAGACCGAGCGTGTCGGCGTACTCGGGTGCGCGCTCGGCGCCGCGCGCCCCCGGTTCGGTGCCGAACACGCCGAGGGAGAGGCGTCCGATGGCGCCCGCCACGCAGCGGCAGTAGACCTTCAGGTCGTCCCAGGTCTCGTAGGTCTCGCCGCGCAGGTCCATCTGGACGCCGTCGATCAGCTCGTCGAGGCCGCCGAGCGGGATCGGGAACCGCCGGGCCGCGTCGGCGAGGGCGACGGCGACCGGGTCGGTGTCGTCCTCGTCGACCGCGCCGTCCTGGATCCGGGCGAGCACGGTCCGGGTCTCGTCCAGCCGGGTGACCTTGACGTCGTCCGCCAGCACTCCGTCGCCGATGTCGTCGACCCGGCGCGAGAACGCGTACAGCGCGGACATCGCCCGCCGCTTGGGCGTGGGCAGCAGCCGGATGCCGTAGGCGAAGTTGCGTGCCTGCTGACCGGTGACGGCCTCGCAGTAGCTGTAGGCGGCGAGCACCGGTGCCGGCATGTTCGCTGACGACTCCACGGACCCGATCACCCCTCTCCTCGCAGGACCACGCCCGCCTCGCGCAGCAAGTGGACCTTGCCTGACTTGGGCGGGCCGGGAAGTACATCGTGATCCGCCGCGGCGATCGCGTTCAGCGCCGCCCTGCCCCCCGCGACGAAGCCCGCGAGGAGCAGTCGCAGCCTGCCGTGGACGCTACCCACCAGGGGGGCACCTTCATTCAGCAGGTCGCGGGCGCGGGCGGCCTCGTAGGCGATCAGTGCGCGCACGGAGGCGTTCGCGCTGGGCGCGGCGAGGTCCGTCTCCTGGACGTGGAAGCGCGTCATGTCCTCGGCGGGCAGGTAGATCCGGTCCCGTCCGAGGTCCTCGGCGACGTCCTGGAGGTGCTCGACGATCTGCAGGGCGGTGCAGATCTCGTCGGAGCGGCGGATCCGTTCGGGGGTCGCGGTGCCGGTGACGGCGAGGACGAGACGGCCGACGGGGTTGGCGGACAGCTCGCAGTAGGCGAGGAGGTCGTCGTAGGTCTCGTACCGTGCGACCAGTTGGTCCTGACGGTTGGCGGCGATCAGGCTGAGGAAGGGCTCGGGGGGCAGCGCACGCCGCCGCACGGTGGGCGCCAGCCGGCGCAGCAGCGGGTGGCGGGGCGGGCCGTCGGAGCCGGCGAAGACACGGCGCAGGTCCTCCTCGAAGGCGTCCAGCATCAGCACGCGGTCGTCGGCGCGCTCCTCGGGGACGCCGAGCAGGCGGGCGTCCGCTCCGCCCGGGGCGAGGTCGCCGTCGCCGATGTCGTCGACGAGCCGGGCGAAGCCGTAGACGGCCATGAGGTCGGTGCGCCAGGCGCGGGGCAGGAAGAAGGGGGCGACGGGGAAGTTCTCGTCGGCGGCCTTGGCGAGGGTGCCGCGCTCCGGATCGACGGCGTGCGCCGTGTCGGTGACCGTCATCGCGGGCTGCCCTGGGCGGGGACGGCGCACGGTTCGGGGAGCTGGGGAGTTACCGTCGCCATTGCCGTCACATCTCCCGTTCTACACTGCCGACCCAATACACACTATTTCGGACACGCCGCCCTGCCACCCGCGCGGCAGGCCCGCTCCAGGGTGTCGGGCATTATCGCCCCATGTGCCGCGTTTCAGGACCGGTACAGCTTACGTTGTACAACTCACGGGCGTTCGTCGGGGTGCACAGCGCATCACAACAACACACCGATTGGCTTCAAGATTCCTGAGAAAGCCAGGAGTTGACGTTTCCTTTGCAGACGCGGGGCCCCGCCGGAACAGTTCCGGCGGGGCCCCGCGTGTCGGGCTACTTGCCCGTGAACTTCTCGTACTCCTTGAGCACCTCGTCGGTCGGGCCGTCCATGCGCAGCTCGCCGCGCTCCAGCCACAGGACCCGGTTGCAGGTGTCACGGATGGACTTGTTGTTGTGGCTGACCAGGAAGATGGTGCCGGCCTGCTTCTTCAGCTCCCGGATGCGCTCCTCGGAACGGGTCTGGAACTTGCGGTCACCGGTGGCCAGCGCCTCGTCGATCATCAGGACGTCGTGGTCCTTGGCCGCGGCGATGGAGAAGCGCAGCCGGGCGGCCATGCCGGAGGAGTAGGTGCGCATCGGCAGGGTGATGAAGTCGCCCTTCTCGTTGATGCCGGAGAAGTCGACGATCTCCTGGTAGCGCTCCTTGATCTGCTCGCGGGACATGCCCATCGCCAGGCCGCCGAGGATGACGTTCCGCTCGCCGGTCAGATCGTTCATCAGGGCCGCGTTCACACCGAGCAGGGAGGGCTGCCCGTCCGTGTAGACCTTGCCGCGCTCGGCGGGCAGCAGCCCGGCGATGGCCCGCAGCAGGGTCGACTTGCCGGAGCCGTTGGAGCCGATCAGGCCGATGGCCTCGCCCCGGTAGGCGGTGAAGGAGACGCCGCGCACGGCGTGCACCTTGCGCACCCCCCGCTTCGCGTCGTCGGAGCCCTTCTTGAGCATGCGGCTCAGGGCGGCCGTCGCGCTGCCCTTGCCGGTCTTGGCGCCGTTGACGCGGTAGACGATGTGCACCTCGTCCGCGATGACCGTCGGCACCCGCTGGTCCTGCTGCTGTTCAGCCACGGCCGTACCTCTCCTCCGCCTTCCAGAAGTACACGAAGCCGCCCACGGCGAGGACCACGGCCCAGCCGAGCGCGACCGCCCACACGTGCGGCGGCAGGTTCTCGGAGCCGTACCCGTCGATCAGCGCGAAGCGCATCAGGTCCATGTAGACGGCGCTCGGGTTCCACTGGAGCACGTCGGCGATCCAGGCCGGCTTGTCCTCCAGCATGATCGGGATGGAGAACATCACGCCCGACGCGTACATCCAGGTGCGCATGATGAACGGCATCAGCTGGGCCAGGTCCGGCGTCTTGGCCCCCATCCGGGCCACGACCAGCGCGATACCCACGTTGAAGAGGAACTGCAGGACCAGCACCGGGAGGACCAGCAGCCAGGACAGCGAGGGGTAGCTGCCGAAGCCGACGACCACCAGGAACAGCACGATCATCGAGGCCAGCAGCTGCTGGAGCTGCTGGAGCGCGAAGGAGACGGGCAGCGAGGCCCGCGGGAAGTGCAGCGCCCGCACCAGCCCGAGGTTGCCGGCGATGGCGCGCACGCCCGCCATCGCGGAGGACTGGGTGAAGGTGAAGACGAACACACCGGTCACCAGGAACGGGATGTAGACGTCCTTCTCCATGCCCCGGCCCGCGTCGAGGATCAGGCCGAAGATCAGGAAGTAGACGAGCGCGTTCAGCAGCGGCGTGGCCACCTGCCACAGCTGGCCGAGCTTGGCCTGGCTGTACTGGGCGGTCAGCTTCGCCTGGGAGAAGGCGAGGATGAAGTGCCGCCGCCCCCAGAGCTGACGGACGTACTCCTTGAGGCTCGGTCGGGCGCCGCTCACGGACAGCCCGTACTTGGCGGCGAGCCGGGCCGGTGTGAGGCCCTCGTCGGGCGACACGGGCTTGGTCATGGCGACCGTGCCGTCGTGCGTTGTCTCACTCACTGGTGGAAACTTTCGTCTTCGAAAATGCTCGGCCGCGCGGGCCTGGCATGGACCTGGTGGCCCCGGTCGGGGCCGGAACACTCTCGGGTACGAGCTTGTCAGATCACCGGGGGGCGGCCCAGCCGGGTCAGGCGCCACACCGTACGCCACCGCATGGGCCGGCGGGGGCCGCACGGGGTGGCCCAGCCCTCGCGGAAGCCGCCGAACCAGGCCTTCAGGGCGGGTCGCGACGGCCGGCGCAGCAGGGTGAGGGCCATCCAGACGCCGAGGTAGACCGGGACCAGTGGCGCGGGGAGGTTGCGACGGGCGAGCCAGACGCGGTTGCGGGCGACCATGCGGTGGTAGACCGCGTGCCGGGACGGCGCGGTGGTGGGGTGGTTCAGCACCATGTCGGACCGGTAGTCGATCATCCAGCCCGCGTCGACGGCCCGCCAGGCCAGGTCGGTCTCCTCGTGGGCGTAGAAGAAGGCGTCCGGCAGCCCGCCGACCTGGGTGAGGACGCGGGTGCGCACCGCGTTGGCGCCGCCGAGGAAGGTGGTGACCCGGGAGGAGCGCATCGGGTCGGAGGCGCGCAGCCGCGGGACGTGCCGGCGCTGGGTCTCGCCGGTGTCCGGGTCTGCGATGCGGAAGCTGATGATGCCCAGCCGGTCGTCGGCCGCGAACGCCTCGCGGCACAGCTCGGCGGTGTCGGTGCGGGCCAGCAGCCCGTCGTCGTCGAGGAAGAGCAGGATGTCGACGTCGCTGCCGCCCGGGCCGAAGGCCTCGATGCCGACGTTGCGGCCGCCGGGGATGCCCAGGTTCTCGGGCAGCTCGACGGTGCGCACGCCTTCGGGCACCTCCGGGACGGGCGCGCCGTTGCCGACCACGACCACCTCGACCCGGTCGCCGTCCTGCCGCGCTACCGAGTCCAGCAGGGCGCGCAGCTCCTCGGGGCGGTTGCCCATCGTGATGACGACGGCGCCGACCTTCGTGGGCCCGCTCACTTCAGCCTGCTGGAGGCGAGGATGGACACCAGGTGCAGCACGGTCTGCAGCAGCGCGATTCCGGCGAGGACCGCGGTGCCGAGGCGGGTGAAGAACAGGTCGCCGCGCGCCTGGTCGACGATCGCGAGGACCAGGATCAGCAGGGACGCCTCGATGCCGAGGATCAGCCGGTGGAACTTGAGCGCCCCGGCGGCCCGGCGGGCCAGCGCCATGCCGGAGGCACGGATCTCGGAGGCGGCCTCCTTGACCGGGGGCATCCCGTTCTGGTGCCGGGCGACGCCCACCAGGTCGGTCTCGGCCTTGATCAGGATCGCGCCGAGCGCGGCCAGGGTGCCGAGGAAGGCCCACAGCCAGTCGATGCGGCCGGTGCCCCATATGTCGGCGGCGCGCAGGCCCAGGCCGACCAGGACCGCGGCGTCGGTCAGGTAGGCACCGACCCGGTCCAGGTAGACGCCGCCGAGCGAGTACTGCTTCCGCCAGCGCGCGATCTCGCCGTCGACGCAGTCGAGGAGCAGGTACAGCTGGACCGCGACCACGCCGAGCACGGCGCCCCAGATGCCCGGCACGAGCAGTGCCGGTGCCGCCAGCACGCCGCAGACGGTCATCAGGTACGTGAGCTGGTTGGGCGTGATCCTGGTGTTCACCAGATAGCGGTCGATCCGCAGCGAGACCTCGCGCATGTAGAGGCGTCCCGCCCAGTGCTCACCGCTGCGCCGGTCCTTGACTCCCGCGGGATGGACGACCGGGCGTAGTTCAGCTACCGATGGCCTTGACATAGTCGGCGTACAGGTCCTTGATCTGGTCGGTGGTGAGGGCGAGGTGCTCGAGGATCGTGTAGCGGCCGGGCCGCGTCTGGGGGGCGAACTCGACGGCCCGGAAGAACTCCTCGGGCGTGAACCCGATCTCCTCGGGCAGCACGGGCAGCCCGTGCCGCCGCAGGACCCGGGCCATGTTGACGGACTCCTCGTGGGCCCCGCGCAGGTACATCGCGAAGGCCGCGCCCAGGCCGCACTGCTCGCCGTGGGCGGCCGCGCGCTCGGGGAAGAGCAGGTCGAAGGCGTGGTTGATCTCGTGGCAGGCGCCGGAGGACGGCCGCGAGTCGCCGGAGACCGACATGGCGATGCCGCTGAGCACCAGTGCCTCGGCCAGCACCTGGAGGAAGTCGTTGTCGCCGATGCCGCCGGGATGGCGGAGCACGGCCTCGCCGGCCTGGCGGGCCATCGCGGCGGCCAGGCCGTCGATCCGCTCGCCCTTGATCCGGTTGGCCAGCTCCCAGTCCGCGATCGCGGAGACGTTGGAGACGGCGTCGCCGATGCCGGCGCGTACGAAGCGGGCCGGTGCCGCGCGGATGACGTCCAGGTCGATGACGACGGCGATGGGGTTCGGCACACCGTAGGAGCCGCGGCCCGCGTCGTTGTCGAGGGTGGCGACCGGGGAGCACAGTCCGTCGTGCGCGAGGTTGGTGGGCACGGCGACCAGCGGGAGGCCGACGCGCGCCGCCGCGAACTTGGCGCAGTCGATGATCTTGCCGCCGCCGAGGCCGACGACCGCGTCGTAGTGGCCGCCCTTCATGGCGCCGGCCAGCTTGATCGCGTCGTCCAGCGTGCCGCCGCCGACCTCGAACCAGTCGGCGCCGGGCAGGGACGGGGCGACGCGATCGCGCAGCCGGGCGCCGGAGCCGCCGCTGACCGCGACGGCGAGCTTGCCCGAGTGGGAGATGCGCTCGTCGGCGAGCACAGACCCCAGGTCGTCGAGGGCGCCCGCGCGGATGTCCACGACGACCGGCGACGGGATGAGCCTCGTCAGTACTGGCACGCGATCTCCCTGCCCTTGGCGAGGTCGTCGTGGTTGTCGATCTCGACCCACTTGACGTCGCCGATCGGGGCCACGTCGACCTTGAAGCCGCGGTTGACGAGCTCCTGGTAGCCGTCCTCGTAGTACAGCTGGGGGTCGCGCTCGAAGGTGGTCTTCAGCGCGTCGGCCAGCTCCGCCGCGGCCCCGCCCTCGATGAGGGTGACGCCGATGTACTCGCCGGTCGCCTCGGCCGGGTCCATCAGCTTGGTGATGCGCCGGACGCCCTTGTCGGGGTCGACGACGACCTTCATCTCCTCGTCGGCGAGGTTCTTCACCGTGTCGAGGGCGAGGATGATCTTCTTGCCGTCGCCGCGGGCGGCGAGCAGGGTCTTCTCGACGGAGACCGGGTGCACGGTGTCGCCGTTGGCGAGGATCACACCGTCCTTGAGGGCGTCACGGCCGCACCACAGGGAGTAGGCGTTGTTCCACTCCTCGGCCTTGTCGTTGTCGATGAGGGTGAGCTTGACGCCGTACTTCTGCTCCAGCTCCGCCTGGCGGTCGTACACGGCCTCCTTGCGGTAGCCGACGATGATTCCGACCTCCGTCAGGCCGACCTCGGCGAAGTTCGCCAGCGTCAGGTCGAGGACCGTGATGCTCTCCTCCGCTCCCTCGGGTCCGACCGGGACCAGTGCCTTGGGCAGGGTGTCGGTGTAGGGGCGCAGACGGCGTCCGGCGCCGGCCGCCAGCACGAGGCCGATCATGCGGGTTCTCCTTCGTCGTGTACGGCGGGTGCGCCGACCTGGTGGGCGGCGACCCAGAAGCGGATGCTCTCCACGAGCACCACGAGTGCCACAGCCACGGCGAGGACCGTGAGCGCGACCTTGAACTGTGTGGCGGTGAGCAGCACGGCCAGCAGGGTGATCACCAGCGTGCGGCCCTCGTGCCCCCCGACCGTCCGCACCAGCCACTGCGGCGGCGCGCCCGCGCCGCCACGGATGCGGTAGACCGTGTCGTAGTGATGGTAGGCGACCGCGGCCACCAGCCCGAAAGCTGCCGGAAGGGCCCCGTTCACGTCGGCTTTCACGGCCAGGAACAGGACGGTGAGGTACTCGGCGGCCCGGAAGAGCGGGGGGACCAGCCAGTCGAGCGCGCCCTTGAGGGGGCGGGCGACGGCGAGCGCGGAGGTCAGCACGTAGACGAGCGCGGCGACGAGCGGCCAGGGGCCCCCGAAGTCGGTGAGCGCGGCGGTGGCGACGACGACGGCGCCGCCGAGGAGGGCGATGGCGGGGGCGGGACCGGGCAGCCGGCGGGCGGCGGCGCCGAGGCCCTTGGCCCCGGCCTCGGCGAGCGGGCCGGAGTCGGCGAGGTCGGCCAGCGCCTTCGCCGCCCGGTCGGTGCGGCTGGCCCTGCGGGTCAGCGAGCGCAGGACGCGGCCCGCGGTGGTGTACGTCGCGGCGAACGCACAGCCGATCAGCAGCGCGTAGAAGGTGATCCGGGGCGTGGTGAACGCGGTCAGGAAGGCGATCATGGCCCAGCGTTCGCCGATGGGCAGCACGATCATGCGGCGCAGCCACACCGTCCAGCCGACGCTGTCGAGCCTGTCGGAGAGGGCGACGGTGGGGCTGGTGTTGGCCGAGGCGTCGTGATTGGCCTCGTTGAAGGAGAAGTCGACGACGTGCCGGCAGGTCTGGAGCACCATCACGCCGAGGGCCAGGGCCCACACGTCGTCGCCGCCGCGGGCTGCTCCGAGGGCGAGGCCGGCGTAGTAGGTGTACTCCTTGGCCCGGTCGAAGGTGGCGTCGAGCCAGGCACCGAGCGTGGAGTACTGGAGGGAGTACCGGGCGAGCTGTCCGTCGGTGCAGTCGAGGACGAAGGAGGCGATGAGCAGGACACCGGCGGCGACGAAGCCGCCGCGGGTGCCGGTGGCCGCGCAGCCGGCCGCAACGAGCGCCGTGATCAGCGAGGCGGTGGTGACCTGGTTGGGAGTCAGGCCGCGGCGCGCGCACCAGCGGGCGATGTAGCGGGAGTAGGGGCTGACGAAGTGCGTGGTGACGAAGCCGTCGCGGGCCTTGACCGCCGACTTCAGACGTACGGCCTCGTCGTCGACGGCGGCGACGGCCTGCCGTGCCTCGTTGCGAGCCTGCGGGTCGGCGGGGACGGCGGCGACGAGGCTGCCGAGTTCGGGGCGGTGCACCTCGGCGCCGTCGGCGTCCAGGGCGGCGGTGATCCGGTCGGCGAGGCTGTCGACGTCCACGGCGGTGCCGCCGCGGGCGGAGTTCTCGCGGGCCATCGCGCGGGTCAGCGTCCGGCGGGCGGCCGGCTGGGCGGTCACGGCGCCGGGGACCGCGGCGAGCGGGAAGCGGGGGTCGGTGAGGCCGAGGCGCAGGGCGTGCGGGTGGCCCACGAAACGGGCGTCGACGACGGCGACCCGCTCCTCGCCGGGGACCCGGGCGAGCAGGGTCTCGGTGTCGGCGGTGCCGGCGGCGAGCTGCACGTCGAAGCCCAGGGACCGCAGCTCGCTCTCGATCGACGAGCCCGGGACCGGCTGACCGGTGAGGATGGCAGTCGGCAACCGAACTCACTCCCTGGTGGCGGCGCCTGGACGCCGGGCCTGTACATGGTGGGGCGCCCGTGCCTGGGGCACCCGGGCGGCATGTCGGCAGAGGTTATCGGATACCGGGAACGCCGTGTTCACCGCCCGTTTGACGGTCGGTCGACGTCACTTGCTCCCGCCTTTGCCGCGATCATCATCGTGGATTCGGGGCCCGCCCGACAAACCGCGCCCCCAGACCGGGCATCGCGGACATCGCACAGGGTCTGCCGTTGTTCGCCCAGGGTCAGCACGCGCCCTGACCTGCGGAACGTTTCCGCAGGTCAGGGCACATGACAACGGTGTTCAGTGCCGCGTTGCCCGATACCCCCTACCCGTAGTTGACTGGCACCGGGCGCCGGGTCACCGGACGCCGGTACACAGAGGGAGGCGGCTTTCCCATGGGGGCTGGGCACGATCACGGGCACGCGCCCGGGGGGCACGCCGGCGGGACGGCGACCGCCGCGTACCGGGGCAGGCTGCGGGCGGCGCTGGCGATCACCCTCACCGTCATGGTCGTCGAGATCGTCGGCGGTCTGCTGGCCGACTCCCTCGCGCTGATCGCCGACGCCGCGCACATGGCGACCGACGCCCTGGGTCTCGGCATGGCCCTGCTGGCCGTCCACTTCGCCGGCCGGCCACCGAGCGACCGCCGCACCTTCGGCTACGCCCGCGCCGAGATCCTTGCCGCCCTGGCCAACTGTCTGCTGCTGCTCGGGGTCGGCGGCTATGTCCTGTACGAGGCGATCGACCGGTTCGTCACGCCGGCCGACACCGCGGGCGGCCCGACCGTCGTCTTCGGCGCGATCGGCCTGGTGGCGAACATGGTGTCGCTGTCGCTGCTGATGCGCGGCCAGAAGGAGAGCCTGAACGTGCGGGGCGCCTTCCTGGAGGTGGCGGCCGACGCGCTGGGCTCCCTGGCGGTGATCGTCTCGGCGCTGGTGATCCTGGCCACCGGCTGGCAGCAGGCCGACCCGATCGCGTCGCTGCTCATCGGTCTGATGATCGTGCCGCGGACCTGGCGGCTGCTGCGCGAGACCTTGGACGTGCTGCTCGAGGCGGCTCCCAAGGGCGTGGACATCGCCGAGGTGCGCGCCCACATACTGGCCCTCGACGGGGTCAAGGACGTGCACGACCTGCACGCCTGGACCATCACCTCCGGCATGCCCGTACTGTCGGCGCACGTGGTGGTGGACGGCGAAGCGCTGAGCGCGATCGGCCACGAGAAGATGCTCCACGAGCTGCAGGGCTGCCTGGGCGACCACTTCGACGTGGAGCACTGCACGTTCCAGCTGGAGCCCGGCGGTCACGCGGAGCACGAGGCGCGGCTGTGCCGCTGAGCCTGGGTGACACGGCGGCCGACCGGGGGCGCGCACGCACCGGAAAGCGCCGGTGAACGCCCCGTCCGCCTCCGGTCCGCCGCGGCACGCCCGGAGGGAGCGCGGACCGGAAGGTTCCCGGCGCACGCCCCCGGGAACGATCACCCATCGGACCCCTGCTCGGTGTCCGACCGGTCGCCCTCCGGTGCCCGCACGGGCACGCAGGACATGCGGGTGTGCCGGGAAGTGCCGAGAGTGCCGGATTCGTACGGCACACTTGGGGCGCGAGGACCGATGTGAAGGATGGGTATGCCGATCACTCCTGCCACCGCGACGCCCAACTCGTCGAACGGCACCGCAGAAGCCATTTTGCTGGAACTGGTCGACGAGAGCGGCGTGACGATCGGCACCGCGGAGAAGCTCTCCGCGCACCAGCCGCCGGGGCGGCTGCACCGCGCCTTCTCCGTGTTCCTCTTCGACGAGCGGGGGCGGCTGCTGATCCAGCAGCGGGCGCTGGGCAAGTACCACTCCCCCGGCGTGTGGTCCAACACCTGCTGCGGTCACCCCTACCCCGGCGAGGCGCCGTTCGCCGCGGCGGCCCGGCGGACGTTCGAGGAGCTGGGGGTGTCGCCGTCCCTGCTCGCCGAGGCGGGCACGGTGCGCTACAACCATCCCGACCCGGCCTCCGGGCTGGTCGAGCAGGAGTACAACCACCTTTTCGTCGGCCTGGTGCAGGCCGAGCCGCGCCCGGACCCGGAGGAAGTGGTGGGGACGGCCTTCGTGTCCCCGGCCGAGCTGACCGAGCGGCACGCGAAGGACACCTTCTCTGCGTGGTTCATGACGGTGCTGGACGCGGCCCGGCCGGCCGTGCGTGAGCTGACGGGCACGTCCGCGGGCTGGTGAGGGACGTCCCGCCGTCGGGCCCTTCGCGTACTGCCGGGCCCTTCGCGTACTAGCGCGGGGCGTGCTTGAGCGGCAGGGCCGCCCAGATCACCTTGCCGCCACTCGCGGTGTGGGCCACGTCGCAGGCCCCGCCCGCCTCGCGGGTGACCTCGCGGACCAGGAGCAGGCCGCGCCCGCCGGTGCGGCCGTGGTCGGTCTCCAGGGCGGTCGGGCGGTAGGGGTGGTCGTCCTCCACGGCCACCCGGACCCATTCGGGCCCGACGGCGACCTCCACTGCGAGTACCGGCGAGAGCACCGCCGCGTGCCGGACCGCGTTCGTGACCAGTTCCGAGACGATCAGCAGCAGGGCCTGCGTCACGTCGTCGGAGACCGGCACGCCCTGGCGCACCAGCAGGTCGCGCACGGCGTGCCGGGCCTGCGGGACCGAGGCGTCCACGGCGGGGGCGGTGAACCGCCAGACACCTTCGTACGGCAGCGGCCCGGCGGGCCCGGTCTCGTCCATCGTCCGGTCGCCACCCCTGGGCTCGATTGTCACCACACCCCTGAGTGTTGGTAACGCGCCGCGTCGCCCTCACGGACTGAACACAAGTCAGCGTGTATCGAGCGGTTTCTGACCGTTGGCGCATGAGAAGCGACCGTTCCTGTCCCGCCCGCCCGGCCGCTCGAAGCGGAGAGGCCGGTGGATAGCATCCGGTCCATGGAGCCGCAGCTGCTGCACCGGGTCGCCGACTCGGTCGCCACCGTCGTCGTCCACCACCCGGCCAAGCGCAACGCCATGACGGCCGCGATGTGGCGGGCGCTGCCCCGCGTCCTCGACGGCCTGGCCGCCGATCCCGGGGTGCGGGCACTGGTGCTCACCGGCGAGGGCGGGACGTTCTGCGCCGGGGCCGACATCTCGACCCTGCGCGAGTCGGCCGCGGAGGCGCAGGGGCTGGCGGTGCGGGCCGAGGAGGCTCTCGCCGCGTTCCCCAAGCCGACGCTCGCGGCGATCCGGGGTCACTGCGTGGGCGGCGGGGCGCAGTTGGCGGCGGCGTGCGATCTGCGGTTCGCCGAGGAGACGGCGCTGTTCGGCGTGACTCCGGCCAAGCTGGGGGTCGTGTATCCGGCGTCCGCCACCCGGCGGCTGGTGGCGTTGACCGGGCCCGCGACGGCGAAGTACCTGCTCTTCAGCGGTGAGTTGATCGACGCCGCGCGGGCGCTGCGCACCGGCCTGGTGGACGAGGTGCTGCCGGTGGGGGAACTGGGCAAGCGGGTGGCGGAGTTCACCCGGGTGCTGGCGTCCCGTTCCCTGCTGACGCAGTCCGCGGCGAAGGAGTTCGCCGCCGGGCGCACGGACCGGGACGCCCACTGGGCCGCGCAGGCGCACGGCAGCGGCGACACCGCGGAGGGGGTCGCCTCCTTCCTGGAGCGCAGGCAGCCGCGTTTCGGCTGGAACGGGCCTACTTCAGGATGAACCGGTTCCTCGTGCGGAACTCCTCGACGAGGTGCGCGGGTGCCTTGTCCGGGGACCCGGCGTCGTAGGGCGGCTGCGGATCGTACTCGGTGAGCAGCTGGACCGCCTGGGCGTGCTCGTCGCCGGCGATCCGGCCGACCAGGGTCAGGCCCATGTCGATGCCGGCGGAGACACCGGCCGCGGTGACGTACTTGCCGTCGGTGACGACCCGCTCCCCGGTCGGCTCGGCGCCGTACTGCTTCAGGAGGTTCAGGGCCAGCCAGTGCGAGGTGGCGCGGCGGCCGCTCAGCAGTCCCGCGGCGGCGAGCAGCAGCGAGCCGGAGCAGACCGAGGTGGTCCAGGTACTGGCGGCGTCGGCGGCGCGGAGCCAGTCCAGCAGGGTCTCGTTACCCATCTGCGCGTCCTGGCCGGGGCCGCCCGGCACGACGACGACGTCCGGGCTCGGCACGTCCGCCAGGGTCCGGTCGGCGGTGAGCGCCAGGCTCCCCGTGTCGTTGCGCACCGGCCCGGTCCGCTCGGCGACGAACACGGTCTCGGCGCCCGGAATGCGGCTCATGGTCTCGTACGGGCCCACGGCGTCGAGGGCGGTGAAGCGGTCGAAGAGAACGATGGCTGTACGCACGTGCTGCCTCTTTCGGTTCGGTGGTACGGCATGCGGGTGTCCCGCTGCGTCAGGAGACCGGCGCGGGCCGGAACCGGCGGCGGTACTCCGCCGGTGAGGTGCCGAGAGCCTTGACGAAGGCGCGACGCATGGCCTCCGCCGTGCCGTAGCCGCTGGCGCGGGAGACCTCCTCGACTCCGTCGCCGGTGTCCTCGAGGAGCCGGCGGGCGTGCTCCAGACGGACCCGGTCGACGTAGCGGCCCGGCGTCGTGCCGGTCTCCGCCTGGAAGGCGCGGGCGAAGTGGCGGGGCGAGAGACTGGCGCGGGCGGCGAGGGACTCGACGCTCAGGTCGGCGCCGGGGTGCTCGGTGATCCAGTGCTGGAGCTCCCGCAGCGGCTCACGACGGGCGGTCTGGGCGGCCAGCTGGGCGCTGAACTGGGCCTGGTTCCCGGGCCGGCGCAGGAACACCACCAGGTGCCGGGCGACGGTCAGCGCGACGTCCCGGCCCAGGTCCTCCTCCACCAGCGCGAGGGCGAGGTCGATGCCGGAGGTGACACCGGCCGACGTGGCCACGTTCCCGTCCCGGATGTAGATCGGGTCGGGGTCCACCTCCACGGCCGGGTGGTCGCGGGCGAGCCGGTCGCTGTACGCCCAGTGGGTGGTGACGCGGCGGCCGTCCAGCAGTCCGGCCCGGGCCAGCAGGATCGCCCCGGTGCAGACGGAGACCAGGCGCCGGGCGCCCGTTCCGTGTTCGCGCAGCCAGTCGGTCAGGCGCGGGTCGGGGTTCCGGGCGCCCTGACCGCCGGGGACCACCAGGGTGTCCGGCCGCGGCCCGGCGTCGAGTGCCTGGTCCGGTACGACGTTCAGACCGCTGGAGGTGCGCACGGGAGCACCGTCCAGCGACGCGGTGCGGATGCGGTACGTACCCGGTGTGTGCTGCTCGGCGCCCGCGAAGACCTCCACGGGACCGGTGACGTCGAGGCTCTGGACGTCGTCGAAGAGGAGGACCAGAACGGTTCGGCCGGTTCGTTGCGCCATGCCCTCGATTCTTCGCCCGGCCGCCGTGCGGCCGCAATGACGAGAACCCCTCCTTTCCTGCCATGCGCCCGCAGGCCCGAAGCGACGTACTGAGCGGTTGGTAACGTGCGTGGCATGACAACTGCCGCCATCGACGCCCGCGCGGGCCGCCGCTGCCACAACGCGCTCAACTCGCTGCACTCGACGCACTACTTCTCGCCCGACCTGGGCCGGGAACTGGGCGCCCTCGGGGTCACCAGCGCCCCGGCCGTCAACTTCGCGGTGCGCGCCGCCGCGCTGGGGCCGGTCGGCGCCGGTGCCGTGACGGCGGCGTTCTACAACTACAAGCACGACCTCGTCGCCCGGCACGTGCCCGCCGTGTGGGAGAAGGTCACGCCGGAGCAGGCGCTGGCGGCACGGGTGCGCGCCGTCGACGCGACGCTGCGCCGGCTCGTGGGCGAGGAGGCCGTGACGTCGGCCGGGATGGCGGAGGCGGCCGAGCTGGCGCTGCGCGCCGCCGAGGGCTGCACACGCGCCGCCCGGCCGCTCTACTCGGCCCACGCGGACCTGCCCGTGCCCGACGCGCCGCACCTGGCGTTGTGGCACGCGGCGACCCTGCTGCGCGAGCACCGCGGCGACGGCCATCTCGCCGCACTGATGACCGCGGGACTGGACGGCCTGGAGGCGCTGGTGACGCACACCGCCACCGGCAAGGGCATGGCACCGAAGTGGATCTTCACCACGCGGGGCTGGACCCAGGAGGAGTGGGACGCGGCCACCGGCCGACTGCGCGAGCGGGGGCTGGTCGACGCGGCGGGCGAGCTGACCGAGGCGGGCACGGCCCTGCGCGAGGGGATCGAGCGGGAGACCGACCGGCTGGACACGGCCCCCTACGCGCACCTGGGCGCCGAGGGTGTGGCGCGCCTGACGGAACTCGCGTCGGTCTTCGCGCGAACGGCCCTCGGTGCGGGCGCCTTCCCGGCGGATCTGCTCGCCAAGCGCTGACGACACGCCCGGGCTCGGACGAAGTGTACGGACAGGCATGCGAGGCCGCGACCGAGGTACCCGTATGTCTCCCGGCCGAGTCGGCCGGGAGACGAAAGGGGCTACACGTGTTCCGTGCCATCGCAGACGTCCTGCGCCAGATCGGTGGAGCGATCGCCACCGTGGTGACGCTTCCCTTCCGGGCCCTGGCCCGGCTCTTCGGCGGGGCCTCGTCCGCCACCCGGAGCCGCAGGGTCTGATCCGGGCCCCTCTCCTCGGTCGCGCGACCGGCCCGGTCGGCGCCCTGATCCCCGATTGTCGGTGCCACCTGCCACAATTGCCGCGCAACCTCAGTGAGAAGGCGGTACGGGATCGTGACGACACCCGACGTAGGGTCCATCGAAAGCAGGATCGCCGACGAGCTCGGCGTACGGGAGCGGCAGGTGAAGGCGGCGGTCGAGCTGCTCGACGGCGGCTCGACGGTGCCCTTCATCGCCCGCTACCGCAAGGAAGCGACCGAGATGCTCGACGACGCGCAGTTGCGCACGCTCGAGGAGCGGCTGCGCTATCTGCGGGAGCTGGAGGAGCGGCGCGCGGCGATCCTCGACTCGGTGCGCGAGCAGGGCAAGCTCACGGAGGAGCTGGCGGGGCGCATCCGCGCGGCGGAGACCAAGGCGCGCCTGGAGGACATCTACCTGCCGTTCAAACCGAAGCGGCGCACGAAGGCGCAGATCGCGCGCGAGGCGGGCCTGGAGCCGCTGGCCGAGGGCCTGCTCAGCGACGCCTCCGTGGACCCGCTCGCCGCGGCGGCGGCGTTCGTCGACGCCGACAAGGGCGTGGCCGATCCGCAGGCCGCGCTGGACGGGGCGCGCTCGATCCTCACGGAGAAGTTCTCCGAGGACGCCGACCTGATCGGCGAACTGCGCGAGCGGATGTGGACGCGCGGGCGGCTCGCCGCCAGGGTCAAGGACGGCAAGGAGGAGGCCGGCGCCAAGTTCGCCGACTACTTCGACTTCGCCGAGCCGTTCACCGACCTGCCCTCGCACCGTGTGCTCGCGATGCTGCGCGGTGAGAAGGAGGACGTGCTCGACCTGGTCCTGGAGCCCGAGGAGCCCACCGAGGGGCCTTCGTCGTACGAGGCGATCGTCGCGAGCCGGTTCGGGATCGCCGATCGCGGCCGGCCCGCGGACAAGTGGCTGGGCGACACCGTCCGCTGGGCCTGGCGCACCCGCATCCTGGTGCACCTGGGCATCGACCTCAGGCTGCGCCTGCGCACCGCCGCGGAGGACGAGGCGGTCGACGTGTTCGCCGCCAATCTGCGCGACCTGCTGCTGGCCGCCCCGGCGGGCACCCGGGCGACGCTCGGCCTCGACCCCGGTTTCCGTACCGGCGTGAAGGTCGCCGTGGTCGACGCGACCGGCAAGGTCGTGGCCACGGACGTGATCCACCCGCATGTCCCGGCCAACCGGTGGGACGAGGCGATCGCCAAGCTCGCGCGGCTGGCGAAGGAGCACACGGTCGACCTGATCGCCATCGGCAACGGCACGGCCTCCCGCGAAACCGACAAGCTCGCCGGTGAACTCATCTCCAAGCACCCGGAGTTGAAGCTCACCAAGGTGATGGTGTCCGAGGCGGGCGCCTCCGTGTACTCGGCCTCCGCCTTCGCCTCCCAGGAGCTGCCGGACATGGACGTCTCGCTGCGTGGCGCGGTGTCGATCGCCCGGCGGCTGCAGGACCCGCTGGCCGAGCTGGTGAAGATCGACCCGAAGTCGATCGGCGTCGGCCAGTACCAGCACGACCTCTCCGAGGTGAAGCTGTCCCGCTCACTGGACGCGGTGGTCGAGGACTGTGTGAACGGCGTGGGCGTGGACGTCAACACGGCCTCCGCGCCGCTGCTCGCCCGGGTCTCCGGCATCACCTCCGGGCTCGCGGAGAACATCGTGGCGCACCGCGACGCGAACGGGCCGTTCTCCTCGCGGACCGCGCTGAAGAAGGTGTCCCGGCTCGGCCCCAAGGCGTACGAGCAGTGCGCGGGCTTCCTGCGGATCCGGGGCGGCGACGACCCGCTGGACGCGTCCAGCGTGCACCCCGAGGCGTACCCCGTGGTGCGGCGGATGGGGAAGACCGCGGGGCAGGAGGTGACCGGGCTGATCGGCAACACGTCGGTGCTGCGGTCGCTGAAGCCGGACCGGTTCGTGGACGAGACGTTCGGTCTGCCGACGGTCACCGACATTCTGCGGGAGCTGGAGAAGCCGGGGCGCGATCCTCGGCCCGCCTTCAAGACGGCCACCTTCAAGGAGGGCGTGGAGAAGATCTCCGACCTGTCGTCCGGGATGGTGCTGGAGGGTGTCGTCACGAACGTCGCCGCGTTCGGGGCGTTCGTGGACGTCGGTGTGCATCAGGACGGGCTCGTGCACGTGTCCGCGATGTCGAGGACGTTCGTGAAGGATCCGCGGGACGTGGTGAAGCCCGGGGACATCGTGAAGGTGAAGGTGATGGACGTCGACATTCCGCGGAAGCGGATCTCGTTGACGCTGCGGTTGGACGACGAGGCTGCTCCGCAGGGGGAGCCGAAGCGGGAGCGGGGCGGGAAGCCGCCTCGGCAGAGGCAGCAGCGGGGTGCCTCCGGCGGTGGCGGTAAGGGTCGGCCTTCGTCGGCGCCTGCCGCGTCCAACGGGGCGATGGCGGACGCGTTGCGGCGGGCCGGGTTGGCGTAGGCCTCCGGCGCTGGGGGCGGGGCGAGGGGGTGCGCAGCCCGGCGGTGCGGGGTGCCGCTGCGCCCACCCGTGCCGCCTGGGGGGACCTCCCAGGCCGTTCAGGCACTGGGGGAGGCACGACTGCCCGCAGCTGCGGGGGAGGGGGAGCGGCTACGTGCGTTCCACCACCTTGCCGTTTGTTACCTCCAGGCGGCGGGTCGTCCTTACCGCGTTGAGCATGCGGCGGTCGTGGGTGATCAGGAGGAGGGTGCCCTCGTAGGCGTCCAGGGCCGATTCGAGCTGTTCGATGGCGGGGAGGTCGAGGTGGTTGGTCGGCTCGTCCAGGACCAGGAGGTTGACGCCGCGGCCCTGGAGGAGCGCGAGGGCGGCCCTGGTGCGTTCGCCCGGTGAGAGGGTCGACGCCGGGCGGACGACGTGGCCGGCCTTCAGGGCGAATTTGGCCAGGAGGGTGCGGATCTCCGCCGGTTCCATGTCCGGGACAGCCGCACGGAAGGCGTCGAGCAGGGTCTCGGGGCCGTGGAACAGCTTGCGGGCCTGGTCGACCTCGCCGATCAGGACGCCGGAGCCGAGCGCCGCGTGCCCCGCGTCGAGGGGGACGCGGCCCAGGAGGGCGCCGAGGAGCGTGGACTTGCCCGCGCCGTTGGCTCCCGTCACCGCCACCCGGTCCGCCCAGTCGATCTGGAGGGTGACGGGACCGAGCACGAAGTCGCCGCGCCGCACCTCGGCGTCGCGCAGGGTGGCCACGACCGCGCCCGAGCGGGGCGCCGAGGCGATCTCCATGCGCAGGTCCCATTCCTTGCGCGGTTCCTCGACGACGTCCAGGCGTTCGATCATGCGCTGGGTCTGGCGGGCCTTGGCCGCCTGCTTCTCGCTGGCCTCGCTGCGGAACTTGCGGCCGATCTTGTCGTTGTCGTTGCCCGCCTTGCGCCGGGCGTTCTTGACGCCCTTGTCCATCCAGGCGCGCTGCGTCTGGGCCCGGTCCTGGAGGGAGGCCCGCTTGTCGGCGTACTCCTCGTACTCGTCGCGGGCGTGCCGGCGGGCCACCTCGCGCTCCTCCAGGTACGCCTCGTAGCCGCCGCCGTAGAGGTTGATCTGCCGCTGGGCGAGGTCGAGTTCGAGGACCTTGGTGACGGTGCGGGTGAGGAACTCGCGGTCGTGGCTGACGACGACGGTGCCGGCCCGCAGGCCGGTCACGAAGCGTTCGAGGCGCTCCAGGCCGTCGAGGTCGAGGTCGTTGGTCGGCTCGTCGAGCAGGAAGACGTCGTAGCGGGACAGGAGGAGGGAGGCGAGACCGGCGCGGGCCGCCTGGCCGCCGGACAGGGACGTCATCGGCTGGTCCAGGTCGACGGTCAGACCCAGCGCGTCGGTGGTCTCCTCCGCGCGGTCGTCGAGGTCGGCGCCGCCGAGGCCCAGCCAGCGCTCCAGTGCGGTCGCGTAGGCGTCGTCGGCGCCGGGAGCGCCGTCGACCAGCGCCCGGGTGGCCTCGTCCATGGCGCGCTGGGCGTCGGTGACGCCGGTGCGGCGGGCCAGGAACTCCCGCACGCTCTCGCCGGGGCGGCGCTCCGGCTCCTGCGGGAGGTGGCCGACGGTGGCGGTGGGCGGCGACAGGCGCAGCTCCCCCTCCTCCGGGTTGGTCAGCCCGGCGAGCATCCGCAGGAGGGTGGACTTCCCCGCGCCGTTGGCTCCGACCAGACCGATGACGTCGCCGGGTGCGACGACGAGGTCGAGCCCGGTGAACAGGGCGCGGTCGCCGTGGCCGGCGGCGAGGTTCTTGGCGACGAGGGTGGCAGTCATCAGACCGTAGATTTTAGCCGCGGCCCGGCGCGCCCCGGGTCACCGCCGTCACCAGCACGCTTCCCGGCGTCCGCGCCACCACGAAGGCCTCCCCCTTCACCGCGCCCGCGTCCAGGGCGACGCGGTGGGCGCCCGGTTCGAGTACGCCGTCGAAGACCTCGCGGACGTGCGTGCGGTGGAGGCGGTCGAGGCGGTACGCGGTGAGGCGTACCCGGCAGGGCGAGGTGACCTCGACGTCGGCGCCGGCGGCGCTCGCGGTGAGGCGGGTCAGGCGGCGGCCTCCGGCCGGGCCCCGGGCCAGGGCGTGCTCGATCTGGGCGACCAGGACCGGGACGATCGGGGCCAGGCCGTCGACGTGGGCCACGTCCACCCCGGCGTCCGCGAAGGCGCGGCGTACGGAGGTGCGCTGTTCCCCGGTGACCGCGCGGCCGAAGGCGACGGCGTCGTAGGTCCGCAGTTCGTCGGCCGGCACGTCGCGGGCGTCCTGGGTGATGTCGGCGCCGATGCCGATGGTGCGCAGCGCCGCGGCGAGCCTGGCGAGCAGGGCGACGCGGGCGCCGATGAGCAGGACCCGGCGGCCGGGGTGCGCGGAGCCGTCGAGCAGGGTGGCGAGGGCCGCGCGGTACTCGGCGCCGGAGAAGCGGTACGGGCCGATGCCGTGGTAGGCGTTCAGCTCCAGGTCGGCGTGTTCGGCGGTCTGCCAGGCGAAGTCCCGCCAGACGAAGTCGTCGCCGTCCCGCAGGATCACGGCGGTCACCGCGCCGCAGGCCAGGTCGGCGCACTCGGGGCAGCCGTAGATGACGTACCGGCCGCCGGGCAGGGGCGCGTCGGCCTCCAGGAGCAGGCCGCGGACCTGCGCGGTGAAGATGGCGGGCGGTACGTCGGAGGCGAGCGGTGAGACGGCGTCCAGATCGGAGAGCCGGAACAGGAGGGGGCGTCCGTCGACGACGAAGTCCATGAAGTCGCGGTGCACCTGGAAGTCGCCGTCGGCGTGGACTCCGCCGGCGCGCGTCGCCGGGGCCAGACCGAAGGTCGCGTACTCGGCAGCCATGCGGTGAGTATTCCCTCGGCCGGACCGCTTGGAGCACGCCGTCGGGCGTTCGGTTAACGTCCTGGTGTGGAAACCGAACTGGATGGCGAGCGGGCCGGTGAAGTCGTCGTGGTCGGCGGCGGGGTGATCGGGCTGACGACGGCCGTCGTCCTCGCCGAGCGGGGCAGACGAGTGCGGCTGTGGACCCGGGAGCCCGCGGAGCGGACCACCTCGGTGGTCGCGGGCGGGCTGTGGTGGCCGTACCGGATCGAGCCGGTCGCGCTGGCACAGGCCTGGGCGCTGCGTTCCCTGGACGTGTACGAGGAACTGGCGGACCGGCCCGAGCAGACCGGCGTACGCATGCTCGAAGGGGTGCTCGGCGAGACCGGCCTGGACGAGGTGGACGGGTGGGCCGCGGCCCGGCTCCCGGGGCTGCGCGCGGCGAGCGCCGCCGAGTACGCCGGGACGGGGTTGTGGGCGCGACTGCCGCTCATCGACATGTCGACCCATCTGCCGTGGCTGCGGGAGCGGCTGGTGGCCGCGGGCGGCACGGTGGAGGACCGCGCGGTGACCGATCTGGCCGAGGCGGACGCGCCGGTGGTGGTCAACTGCACCGGCCTGGGCGCCCGTGAGCTGGTGCCGGACCCGGCGGTGCGGCCGGTGCGCGGGCAGCTGGTCGTCGTGGAGAACCCCGGCATCGGCAACTGGCTGGTCTCGGCCGACGCGGACTCCGGGGAGACGACGTACTTCCTTCCGCAGCCGGGGCGGCTCCTGCTGGGCGGGACGGCCGAGGAGGACGCCTGGTCGACCGAGCCGGACCCGGCGGTCGCGGAGGCCATCGTGCGGCGGTGCGCGGCCCTGCGTCCCGAGATCGCCGGGGCGAGGGTGCTCGCGCACCTGGTGGGGCTGCGGCCGGCCCGGGACGCGGTCCGGCTGGAGCGCGACAAGCTGCCGGACGGGCGGCGGCTGGTGCACAACTACGGTCACGGCGGCGCGGGCGTCACCGTGGCCTGGGGGTGCGCGCAGGAGGCGGCCCGGCTCGCCTCCTGACGCACGTGTTCCGGTCGGCGGGCCCCTCGGGGGTCAGTCCTTGTGGTGCTTGCCGATCGGGTCGCCCTCCACCTCCGTGCCGGGGCCGGGACCGATCCGGATCTCGAACTCGCCCTCGTACTGCTTGTGACCCTCGATGACGGCCAGTTCGACGGCCTCGTTGGCCATCTCGCCGCGCACCATGAGCGGGTCGCGGCGCAGGTCGCGCATGAGCGCGACGCACATGAAGATCATCACGATGACGAACGGCGCCGCCGCGAGGATCGTGAGGTTCTGCAGACCCGTGAGCGCGTCCGCCTCGCCGCTGCCGATCAGCAGCATGATGGCCGCGACGGCGCCGGTCACCACGCCCCAGACGACGACCACCCAGCGGCTGGGTTCGAGCGCGCCCTTCTGCGAGAGCGTGCCCATCACGATGGAGGCCGCGTCGGCGCCCGAGACGAAGAAGATGCCGACGAGGATCATCACCAGCAGGCTGGTGGCGGTCGCGATCGGGTACTCCTGGAGCACGCCGAAGAGCTGGCCCTCGGGGGTCGAGTCGTCGCCGAGCCGGTTCTGCTCCTGCAGCCGCATCGCCGAGCCGCCGAAGATGGCGAACCAGACCAGGCTGACCGTGCTGGGCACCAGGATGACGCCGCCGATGAACTGACGGATCGTCCGGCCGCGGCTGATGCGGGCGATGAACATGCCGACGAAGGGCGTCCAGGAGATCCACCACGCCCAGTAGAAGACGGTCCAGCTGCCCAGCCAGTCCGCGACGCCCTTGCCGCCGCTGATCTCGGTGCGGCCGGCCATCTGGGGCAGGTCGCCGAGATAGGCGAAGACCGAGGTCGGCAGCAGGTCGAGGATGAGGATGGTCGGACCCGCGATAAACACGAAGACGGCGAGCAGCAGCGCCAGCACCATGTTGGTGTTGGACAGCCACTGGATGCCCTTCTCGACGCCGGAGATCGCGGAGGCCACGAACGCCACCGTCAGCACCGCGATGATGCCGACGAGGAGGCCGGTGCTGACCTTGTCCATCCAGTCGAGCTTCTCCATGCCGGAGCCGATCTGGAGCGCCCCGAGGCCGAGCGAGGCCGCGGAACCGAAGATCGTCGCGATGATGGCCAGGATGTCGATGACCCGGCCGCCCGCGCCGTTGGCGTGCTTCTCGCCGATGAGCGGGGTGAACACCGCACTTATGGTCTGCCTGCGGCGCCTGCGGAAGGTGCTGTAGGCGATGCCGAGGCCGACCACCGCGTAGATCGCCCACGGGTGGAGGGTCCAGTGGAACAGGGTGGTGGCCATGGCCGTGGCCATGCGGTCGCCGGAGTCGGCCGGGCTGGTGCCGGGCGGGGGCGTGGTGTAGTGCGCCAGCGGCTCGCTGACGCCGTAGAACATCAGACCGATGCCCATGCCCGCGCTGAACATCATGGCGACCCAGGACACGGTCCGGAACTCGGGTTCCTCGCCCTCGGCCCCCAGGTGGATGCGGCCGTAGCGGCTGGCCGCGAGCCAGAGGGCGAAGACCACGAAGCCGGAGGCGGCCAGTGTGAACGCCCAGCCGCCGTTGTGCAGCAGGCCGCCGAGCATGCTGCTGGAGACGTCCTCCAGCGAGTCGGTGGCGGCGGCGCCCCAGACGACGAACGCCAGGGTCAGGACGGCCGTGACGCCGAAGACGACGCGGTCGGTCCGGGGCCTGTGCTCGCGCCCCGGCAGGCCCGTTTCCGAACCCGGAAGCGTGCCTCTGTCGTGCTCTTCCTTGTCGCTTGGTCGGTCCTGCGTCACAGGCGGCACCTTTCAAGTCGATCAGGCCGAAAATACTCCTCCGCTACGCCCTTACCACGTAAGACGCGGAACTCACCTCCTCAGCAGCGGGTGTCCGGTTCGCCCGCCGTCACGTGGTACGTCGCGCGCTCGTCCAGGAGCAGCGGCACCAGGGCACGCTGTGACTGGCGCAGCGGTACGTAGGCGCCCTTCTCCCCGGTCGGGCGCGCCTGTACACCGTGCAGGGCGAGTTCGTCCCCGACGTCCCGGTACTGGGCGGGGGTCAGCCGGTAGCCGCAGGGCGGGTCCTGGATCACCTCGGAGGCCTCGGCCGGGTCGTTGTCCGCGCCGCCCAGGTAGACGGGTCCGGAATCGGACCGGCCCGCCCGGCGGGCGGTGCCCGTGGCCGCCTCGACGCGGCCACGCCGCTCGTCCGCGAAGCGGAACAGACCGTCCAGGGCGGCGAGCTGGGAGTCCACCCGGCGCCGGTGGTTGCGGGCCGGGTCCTCGCGCTCGGCGTCCGTGAGGGCGTCGACGCGGCTCTCGATGAGCAGGCCGACCGCGTGTTTCACGCCGGACATGTTGCGCAGGATGCGTTCCTGGCCGTCGCCCGCGGTCTGCTTGACGGGGTCGCCGGTTTCGGGATCGGTCCAGATGCCGTACGTGCCCGTCGAGTACCCGGCGCGCTCCGCGGCGGGGCGGACGTACGCGCCGGACAGGGTTCGGGCCTCGTCGTGAACCGGCGTGCGGGTGTTGAGGTTGCGGGGCCAGAGGTCGAAGAGGTCCTTGTCGTAGTACGGGGGTGTGGCGCCGTACTCGTGCAGGTCGTAGATGACGTCGGGGCGCTCGTCACGGACGACGGCGGCCAGGGCGCGGGCCTCGGCCGTCGCCAGCGCGAGGTGGTCGCGGTTGACGTCGACACCGTCTCCGTTGCCGCGGGTGTCGGCGGCCCGGCCGTCGGGGTTGGCGGTGGGCAGCACCAGCACGGCGGTGCGGTCCAGGAACCGCCGGGTCGCGCGGTCGGTGGCGTACGCGAGGTCCCGCACGGTGGTCAGGCAGGCCTCGCGGCCGGAGGGTTCGTCGCCGTGCTGGCTGCACACGAGGAGGACCTTGTTGGCGGCGGAGGGCCTGCCGATCGTCACGAGCTGTAGGGGACGGTTCTGCTTCGTGGTGCCGATGCGGTCGAGGGTGACACGGTCGCTCGCCCGGTCGACGGCGGACAGGAGGGCCTGTTCCTCCGGCTGGGTGGTCCAGCGGGCGCCGTGGGTGCGTTCGAAGCCGGTGCGGGGCGGACGGGGTGCGGAGCCGTCGGCATGGGCGGACGCGGTGAGGAGGGACGGGACCAGGAGGGACGCGGCGAGGGCCGCGGTGGTCGCGGTGAGGGTGCGCGGGCGGTTCATCGGCCTCCCTTCGGGACGCGGTGCGTGGGGTGCGGCGCGGGTGCCGGACAGGCGCTGCTCGTACCGGCGACGGCCCTGGTGAACGCGTGGGTACCGCCGACGAACGGTACGCGGGCCGACGTGCGGGAGCGGTCCAAGGTGGGTGTCGGCGTGTCGGCCCAGGGGCCGAGGGGGGTCCGGTCGGCGCGCTCGGCGGACAGGTGGGCCGGGGCCGCCGTCGCGAGCGGTCTCCGGAGGGTGAGGCGCATGCGTATCGGCATGCGCGGACGGTACATCGGTCCACTCCCCCGCATAAGAGGGCCGGGGGTGGCCCATGACGGCCGGATGGCGATCGTGTGACAGGAGTGGCCGTGGACATGACGGTGCGCACAGGGGCTGAATAGGCTCCGAACGGATTCCGAACGGATCTCGTGTCCCTACGACTTGGAGCTTTCGTGCACCGCAGATTCATCGTGCCGGGCGCACTGGGCGCCGCTTCCCTCATGCTGGCGATCCCGGCGTCGGCGGCGGCCCACTCCCCCGGCGCTCCGGGCATCGGCGACCCCTACTACCCGGCCTATGGCAACGGCGGATACGACGTCTCGCACTACGACCTGCGCCTGAAGTACCAGCCGGCCACGGACCGGCTGGAGGGGACGGCGACGATCCTGGCCCGCACCACCCAGGACCTGTCGCGGTTCAACCTCGACTTCCTCCTGGACGTCGGCGAGGTGCGGGTGAACGGCGCGAAGGCCTCGTTCACGACCTCGGGCGAGCAGGAACTGGAGATCACCCCGAACAAGCCGCTGGACAAGGGCGCGCCCCTCACCGTCGTCGTCCGCTACAGCGGTGTGCCGTCCTCGAAGCAGGCGTTCGGCTTCACCAGCTGGCACCGCACCCCGGACGGCGGAATCGCCGCGAACGAGCCCGAGGCCGCGGCCTGGTGGTTCCCCAGCAACGACCATCCGCTCGACAAGGCCACCTACGACGTGTCGGTGCAGGTACCGGACGGCACCCAGGCGATCTCCAACGGCACCCTCCAGTCGACGAGTTCACGGCTTGGCTGGACGCGCTGGAACTGGCGCTCGGACCAGCCGCAGGCCACCTACCTCGCCACGCTGGCGGTGGGGAAGTTCGACCTCACCACCGGCACCACCGAGGGCGGCATCCCGGTCGTCAACGCCTACAGCAGGGACCTGGGCGCGAACGGCGGCGCGGCGCGGGCCAGCGTGGAGCGGACCGGGGAGGTCGCGGACTGGCTGAGCGAGTACTTCGGGCCGTATCCGTTCAACGCGCTCGGCGGGTACGTGCCGAACACCACCACCGGGTACGCCCTGGAGACGCAGACCCGGCCCTTCTACAGCCCGCGGCAGTTCGCGAACGGGTCGAACGTGTCCGTCGTCGTGCACGAGCTGGCCCACCAGTGGTACGGCGACCTGGTCTCGGTGCGCGGCTGGAAGGACATCTGGATCAACGAGGGTTTCGCGCGGTACGCCCAGTGGCTGTGGTCCGAGCACGAGGGCGAGGGCACGGCGCAGGAACTGGCCGACTACACGTACGCCTCGCACCCGGCCGACGACGCGTTCTGGACGGTGAAGCCCGGTGACCCGGGTCCGGAGAACCAGTTCGACGGCGCCGTCTACGACCGGGGCGCGCTGGCCGTGCAGGTGCTGCGCAACGAGATCGGGGACGACGCCTTCTTCACCGTGCTGAGGGGCTGGCCCGCGAAGTACGCCCACGGCAACGCGTCCGTCGCCGACTTCCAGCGGTACGCCGAGGAGGTGTCGGGCAGGCCGCTGGCCGCGCTGTTCGACACCTGGCTGTTCCAGTCGTCGAAGCCGGACGCCCCGGCGGCGCGCGCCCGGTCCCTCGCGAAGACCCCCGCGGCGCCCGTGCAGCCCCGTTCCTGGCAGAAGATCGCCGCGACGAACGACGTGCACGAGCACTGAGCCCGGGGACCTGACTAGACGGCGTCCCCGTGGTCGTAGACGGTCACGGGGATGCCGCGCCGGGCGAGGCGGTCGGATATGAGCGGCTCCACGCGCGACCACTTGCCGCCGGCCAGGCCGCAGCCTATGCGGGGCATGTGCACGGACGCGTCCAGCTCCGCCGCCTTGTCGGCGACGCTGCCGAGCGCGGTGCCGATGGCCTCGTAGCGCACGGGTACGCCCTTGCTGCCGGTCCTCGTGCCGCGCTGGCCGATCATGTTGGCCACCCACACGTACGGCTCGACCTGGACGAACTGGACCGCGCCGAGACCGAAGTCGTTGGCCGCGCGGTCGCGGTGCCAGGCGCGGTAGGCCGCCTCCGGCTGCGGCCAGCGGCGGGAGACGGCCAGGACGAAGCCCTTGCCCCAGCCGCCGAGGTCGTTGCACACGTGGGCGATCACCTTGACGCCCTTGACCGACGGCGCGGTGGCGTCACCCCGGACATAGCTGATCTCCGACATGACGCCACCGTAGGGGACGCCACTGACAGTGGCCCCGGGCCGCTACTCCCTCGGCGCCGACAGGTCCCGCTCGGCCTGTCGCGCCACCCGGCGCCGGACGCCGAACCAGCCGGCCACCAGCAGCACCGCGATCACGGGCACGAGCAGCACGGTCCTGCGGCCGACCTCCTCGTCGTTCCACATCAGGCCGATGACCGCCAGCAGGAAGGCGATCGTGACGATCTCCGTGCCGGGGCTGCCGGGCAGCCGGAACCGCGGCCGTTCGACCAGGCCCGCACGCGCCCGGCGGACGAACACCAGGTGGCAGATCATGATGATCACCCACGTGCTGATGATGCCCAGGGAGGCGACGTTCAGGACGATCTCGAAGGCCTTGTTCGGCACCAGGAAGTTCAGCCCGACGCCGAGGACGCAGACCGCGCAGGTCAGCAGGATGCCGCCGTAGGGGACCTGGCTGCGGCTCATCACGCCGGTGAACCTGGGCGCGGAGCCCGCCATCGCCATGGAGCGCAGGATGCGGCCGGTGGAGTACAGACCGGAGTTCAGCGACGACATCGCGGCGGTGAGGACGACGAGGTTCATCACGTCACCGGCGGCCGGCACCCCGATCCCCGACAGCACCGTGACGAAGGGGCTCTCGTCTCCCGAGTAGAGCGAACTCGGCAGCAGCAGGGCCAGGAGCACGACCGAGCCGACGTAGAACAGGGCCACCCGCCACATGATCGAGTTCACCGCGCGGGGCACGATCCTGTGCGGCTCGGCGGTCTCGCCGGCGGCGACGCCGACCAGCTCCAGGGCCGCGTAGGAGAAGATCACGCCCTGCATGACGAGGACCACGGGCATCACGCCGTGCGGGAGGATGCCGCCGTGGTCGGTGATCATGCCCACGCCCGGGGTCTGCCCGCTCACCTCGTGCCGGGTGGCGAGCAGGAAGATGCCGATCAGCATGAAGCCGACGAGGGTGGCGACCTTGACGATCGCGAACCAGAACTCCATCTCGCCGAAGATCTTCACCGAGATGAGGTTCACGGCCAGGACCACCGCGAGGGCGACCAGCGCGAGCAGCCATTGGGGGATGCTCGTGAACATGCTCCAGTAGTGCGTGTACAGCGCGATCGCGGTGATGTCCGCGATACCGGTCGTCGACCAGTTCAGGAAGTACATCCAGCCGGCGACGTAGGCGCCCTTCTCACCGAGGAACTCGCGCGCGTACGACACGAAGGATCCGGACGAGGGCCGGTAGAGCACCAGCTCACCGAGTGCCTTGACGACGAAGAAGGCGAACACGCCGGCGACGAGGTAGGCGATGGCGAGCGCCGGTCCGGCGTCGCGCAGGCGCCCCCCGGCGCCGAGGAAGAGGCCGGTGCCGATCGCGCCGCCGATGGCGATCATGTTGACGTGGCGGGCCTTGAGGTCCTTGCTGTAACCGGCGTCGCCCGCGTCCGCGGGGATGGTCCCGGTCGCCTGGGGATGGGCGGCGACCTGTGCCGTGTCGACGGCGTCCTTGCTCACGGGTGGTTCCACTCTCTGGTGCGCTCGGGCGGGGTGCGCCCGAGTCGTCCGTACGTGTGTCTCGGGCCCGCACCACCCAATGGCGCGGCACAGACCAAGACGGCACCTTCCCACGACGCTGCGTGGGCATGCGGTGGTTCAGGTCACACAGCGTGACTTCTCACAAGATCCACCGATGGCCCGCACAGGTCGGGCAAGAGGCGTGCGACAGGTGCGCGAGAGGTTTCACAGCACTGGTGAGACAGCGATACTGCTGCACATGACGACCACCGACACCGCGGAGCCGACCCTCACGATCGACGAGCTGGCCGCGCGGGCCGGCGTCACGGTCCGCACGGTCCGCTTCTACGGCACCAGAGGACTGCTGCCGCCGCCGGTGCTCGGTCCCCGCCGGGTGGGGCACTACGGCCGGGAGCACCTGGCGCGACTGGCGCTGATCGAGGAGTTGCAGCACCAGGGCATGACGCTGGCCGCCATCGAGCGGTATCTCAAGCGGCTGCCGGACGACCTGAGCCCCCACGACCTGGCGCTCCACCGCGCGGTGGTGGCCTCCTGGGCGCCGGAGACGGTGGAGCGGGTCACCCGCGAGGAGCTGGGCAGGCGGGCGGGACGGCCGCTCACCGACGAGGAGGTGGACCGGCTGGGGGCGATGGACGTCGTGCTGCCCGACCGCGACGCCTACCGGGTGGACGTCGGGCTGCTCCGGCTCGGCGTCGAGCTGCTCGACGTGCCCTTCTCCCCGGAGACGGTACTCGCCGCCCGCACGGCCCTCCTGGAGCACTCCCGCGCCGCCGCGCGCGACCTGTCGCGGCTGCTGCGCGACGCGGTCGCCGAACGGGAGGCGCCGGAGGTGCGGTCGCTGTCCGCCCACATGCACCCGCTGGTGGTGCAGGCGCTGCTGACCACGTTCCAGCGGTCGCTGCGCGAGGAGCTGCGGGAGTGGCTCGACAAGGAGGCCGGTGAATGATCCGGCGGCTCAGCGGCCGTCCGTGAAGACCTCCCCGTTGTCCGCCTTCTCCACCAGCAGGGCGGGTGGGGTGAAGCGCTCGCCGTAGCGGTCGGCCAGTTCGCGGGCGCGGGCGACGAAGCCCGGCAGACCTCCCTCGTAGCCGTTGACGTACTGGAGGATGCCGCCGGTCCAGCCGGGGAAGCCGATGCCGAAGATCGAGCCGATGTTGGCGTCGGCGACGGAGGTCAGCACGCCCTCCTCCAGGAGCCTGACGGTGTCCAGCGCCTCGGCGAAGAGCATCCGCTCCTGCATGTCGGCGAACGGGATCTCGTACCCGGGCTTGGTGAAGTGCTCACGCAGCCCCGGCCACAGCCCGGCCCGCTTTCCGTCCTCCCCGTACTCGTAGAACCCGGCACCGCCGGAGCGTCCCGGGCGGCCGAACTCGTCGACCATGCGGTCGATGAGCGCCTCGGCGGGGTGCGCGGTCCAGGTGCCGCCCGCCTCCTCCACCGCCCGCTTCGTCTCGTTGCGGATCTTGCGGGGGAGGGTGAGGGTCAGTTCGTCCATCAGGGACAGCACCTTGGCCGGGTACCCCGCCTGCGCCGCCGCCTGTTCGACGGAGGCGGGCTCGATGCCCTCGCCGACCATCGCGACGCCCTCGTTGATGAAGTGGCCGATGACCCGGGAGGTGAAGAAGCCCCGCGAGTCGTTCACCACGATCGGTGTCTTGCCGATCTGCCGGACCAGGTCGAACGCCCGCGCCAGCGTCTCGTCGCCGGTCCGCTCGCCCTTGATGATCTCCACCAGCGGCATCTTGTCCACAGGAGAGAAGAAGTGCAGCCCGATGAAGTCGCCCTGGCGCTCGACGCCCTCGGCCAGGGCGGTGATCGGCAGCGTGGAGGTGTTGGAGCACAGGAGGGCGTCGGGGGCGACGACGTGCTCGATCTCCTGGAACACCTTGTGCTTGAGCGAGGTGTCCTCGAACACCGCCTCGATCACCGCGTCGCAGCCGGCGAGGTCTCCCACCTCGGCGGTCGGCGTGATCCGCGCGAGCAGGGCGTCGGCCTTCTCCCGGCTCGTACGGCCCCGCGCGACGGCCTTGGCGCACAGCTTCTCCGAGTACGCCTTCCCCTTGACGGCCGACTCCAGGGAGACGTCCTTCAACACCACCTCGATACCCGCGCGGGCACACGAGTACGCGATGCCCGCACCCATCATCCCCGCACCCAGCACGGCCACCTTGGTGACCTTCCGGGCCTCGACACCCTTCGGGCGGTTGGCACCGGAGTTGACCGCCTGGAGATCGAAGAAGAACGCCTGGATCATGTTCTTCGAGGTCTGCCCGGCGGCCAGCTCGACGAAGTAGCGGGCCTCGATGACCTGCGCGGTCTCGAAGTCGACCTGGGAGCCCTCGACGGCGGCGGCCATGATGTTGCGCGGCGCCGGGTAGGGGGCGCCGTTCGTCTGCTTGCGCAGGTTGGCGGGGAAGGCGGGCAGGTTGGCCGCGAACTTCGGGTGGGCGGGGGTGCCGCCGGGGATGCGGTAGCCGGGCCGGTCCCAGGGCTGGGCGGACTCCGGGTGGGCGTCGATGAAGGCGCGGGCCTTGGCGAGCATGTCCTCTCGGCTGTCGGCGACCTCGTCGACCAGGCCGTTCTCCTGGGCGCGGCGCGGGTTGTACTGGGTGCCCTGGAGGAGGACCTTCAGGAGGGCGTCGGTGATGCCGAGCATCCGGACGGTGCGGACGACGCCGCCGCCTCCGGGGAGCAGGCCGAGGGTGACCTCGGGACAGCCGATCTTGGAGCCGGGCGCGTCCAGGGCGACGCGGTGGTGGCAGGCCAGGGCGATCTCGTAGCCGCCGCCGAGGGCCGCGCCGTTCATGGCGGCGACGACGGGCTTGCCGAGGGTCTCGATGCGGCGCAGGTTGCGCTTGATGGCCATGCCGCCGTCGAAGAGGTCCTGGGCGGTCTCGGGGGTGACGCGGATGAGGTCGCGCAGGTCGCCGCCGGCGAAGAAGGTCTTCTTGGCGGAGGTGACGACGACGCCGCGGATGGAGTCCTGCTCGGCCTCCAGGCGGTCGGTGACCGCCGCCAGTGAGTCGCGGAACGCCTGGTTCATGGTGTTCGCGGACTGGTCGGGGTCGTCGAGGACGAGGGTGACGACACCGGTGTCGTCCTGCTCCCAGCGGATGGTGGTGGGCTCGGTGCTCATGAGGGTGTGCTCCAGGTGATCCGTCGTGGCCGTCGCGGCGGTCGTGGCCGCCGTATCCGTCGGGAGGGGGTCAGATGCGCTCGACGATGGTGGCGATGCCCATGCCGCCGCCCACGCACAGGGTGGCGAGGCCGTAGCGCTTGTCCTGGCGTTCCAGTTCGTCGACGAGGGTGCCGAGGATCATGGCTCCGGTGGCGCCGAGCGGGTGGCCGAGCGCGATGGCGCCGCCGTTGACGTTGACCTTGTCCAGGGACAGACCCATGTCCTTCACGAAGCGCAGGACGACCGCCGCGAACGCCTCGTTGATCTCGACCAGGTCGATGTCGTCGATGGTCAACCCGGCCTTGGCCAGGGCCTTGCGGGTGGCCGGTGCGGGGCCGGTGAGCATGATGGTGGGCTCGGATCCGGAGACCGCGGCGGAGACGATCCGGGCGCGCGGCCGCAGACCGTGGCGGTCGCCGGCCTCCTTGGAGCCGACGGCGACCAGGGACGCGCCGTCCACGATGCCGGAGGAGTTGCCCGCGTGGTGGACGTGGTCGATCTTCTCCACCCAGTGGTACTTCTGCAGCGCCACGGCGTCGAAACCGCCCAGCTCGCCGATGTCGGCGAAGGACGGCTTGAGCTTCCCGAGGGAGTCCGCGGTGGTGCCGGGGCGCGGGTGCTCGTCGTGGTCGAGGACGGTGAGACCGGCGCGGTCCTTCACCGGCACGACGGAGCGCTCGAAGCGGCCCTCCTTCCAGGCGGTGGCCGCGCGCTCCTGGGAGAGCGCCGCGTACTCGTCCACGTCGCGGCGCGAGAAGCCCTCGATGGTGGCGATCAGGTCGGCGCCGATGCCCTGCGGGACGAAGTTGGTGGCGAGGTTCGTCATCGGGTCGTTGAACCAGGCGCCGCCGTCCGAGGCCATCGGCACGCGGGACATGGACTCGACGCCGCCCGCGAGGACCAGGTCCTCCCAGCCGGAGCGCACCTTCATGGCGGCCATGTTGACCGCCTCCAGGCCCGAGGCACAGAAGCGGTTCTCCTGCACACCGGCCACCGTGTCCGGCAGTCCGGCCGCGATCGCCGCGATCCGCGCGATGTCGGAGCCCTGGTCACCGACCGGGCCGACGACACCGAGCACGACATCGTCCACGGCGGCCGGGTCGAGGCCGGGGAAGCGGGCGCGGATCTCGTGGATGAGGCCGACGACCAGGTCGACGGGCTTCGTGCCGTGCAGGGCGCCGTTCGCCTTGCCGCGTCCGCGCGGGGTGCGGATCGCGTCGTACACGTACGCTTCGGTGCTCACTGGCAGGCCTTTCACTGAGGGTTGTGCACTGCGGGATCGGGGCGGGAGGCCGGGGGCGGCACCCAGTCGGGGGCCAGCCCCCAGTCGCGGACCACGGTCTCGGTGTCGGCGCCGGGCAGGGCGGGGCCGGTGCGGACGGCGGTGGGGGTCGCGGAGAAGCGGGGTGCGGGGGCCGGCTGGGTGATGCCGTCGTGGTCGGTGAAGGTGCCGCGGGCGGCGAGGTGCGGGTGGTGCGGGGCCTCGCGCAGCGACAGGACGGGGGCCGTACAGGCGTCCGTGTCGGTGAAGACGGCCGTCCACTCGTCGCGGGTACGGGACTTGAAGCGGGCGGCGACGGCCGCGCGCAGCTCGGGCCAGCGGGACATGTCGTCGCGCGGTGCCGGGTCGGGGAGGCCGAGCAGCCGCGTGAACTCGGCGTAGAACCGCGGCTCCAGGGCTCCGACCGCCATGTACCGGCCGTCGGCGGTCTCGTAGGTGCCGTAGAAGGGGCAGCCGCCGTCCAGGAGGTTGGCGCCCCGCCGGTCCTGCCAGGCGCCGGCGGCCAGCATGCCGTGGATCATCGCGGAGAGGTGGGCGGTGCCGTCGACGATGGCGGCGTCCACGACCTGCCCGGTGCCGTGCTCCCGCGCGTGGTGCAGGGCGGCGAGGAGGCCGACGACCAGGTAGAGGGAGCCGCCCGCGTAGTCGCCGAGGAGGTTGGCGGGGGCGGCCGGGGGCTCGTCGGGGGCGCCGGTCATGCCGAGGGTGCCGGTGAGCGCGATGTACCCGATGTCGTGTCCGGCGTGCCGGGCGAGTGGGCCCTCCTGGCCCCAGCCGGTCATCCGGCCGTAGACGAGGCGCGGGTTGCGGGCGTGGCAGTCCCCGGGGCCGACGCCGAGCCGTTCCGCGACGCCGGGTCGGTAGCCCTCGATCAGGACGTCGGCGCGTTCGGCGAGGTCGAGGACCCGGGCCGGGCCGTCCGGTGCCTTGAGGTCGACGAGCACGGAGCGCTTGTTGCGGTTGGTGACGTCGTGGGCGGGGTCGATCCCGAGGCCGGGCCCGCCGGGACGGTCGACGCGTACGACGTCGGCGCCCAGGTCGGCCAGGAGCATGGCGGCGAAGGGTCCGGGGCCGATACCGGCCAGCTCGACCACGCGCACACCGGCGAGCGGGCCCTCGGCGCCCGGGCTCCGCGTCGGCGTCCTCACTTCCGGCATCCAGCCCCCAGCTCTGTGACACAACCGATGTAACACCAGTGATGCTAAGAACGTGTTCCACTGCGCACAAGACCCGGGCGAGCAAGCGCTTAGCCAATTATGGTGCAGGCTCCTCTCCGGGCCGCGCGATCCTCACGCTAGCCTCAGCCACCGGCAACGGCGCGTGCTGCGGACCCAGGGGTTGCCGACGGGTGACGGAGGGATGTCATGAACAGGCTGAAGACGGCCGACCGGCCGTACGACATCGTGCTGTTCGGGGCGACGGGGTTCGTCGGTGAACTGACCGCGGAGTACCTCGCCGCACACGCGCCGGACGGGCTGCGCTGGGCGATCGCGGGCCGCGACGAGGAGCGGCTGCGCCGCCTGCGCGAGCGGCTGACCGGCGCGGCGGACACCGCGGCCGAGGTCGGCGTGCTGCTCGCTGACGTGTCCGATCCGGACTCGCTGCGCGAACTCGCCGGGCACGCGCGCGTGGTGGCCACGACGGTCGGGCCCTACGTCCGTCACGGCGACGCGCTGGTCGCCGCCTGCGCGGACACCGGCACGGACTACCTCGACCTCACCGGGGAGCCCGAGTTCGTGGACCTGGCCTACGTCCGCCACGACGCCCGCGCGCGGGAGACCGGGGCCCGCCTGGTGCACGCCTGCGGTTTCGACTCCGTCCCGCACGACCTCGGCGTGTACTTCACCGTGCGGCAGCTGCCGGAGGGCGTGCCGCTGACCGTGGACGGCTTCGTGACCGTCAGCGCCACGTTCTCGGGCGGTACGTTCGCCTCCGCGCTGGGCCAGTTCGCGCGCGGCCGCGAACTGCGGGCCGCGGCGCTGGACCGCCGGCGGCACGAGCCGCGCCTGGTCGGCCGCCGCGTGGCGACGCCGATCGGGGCGCCCCGGTTCGCCGGGGAGGTGGGGGCGTGGGCGCTGCCGCTGCCGACCGTGGACGCGCAGATCGTGCGCCGGTCCGCGAAGGCCCTGGACCGCTACGGCCCGGACTTCCGTTACCGCCACTACGCGGCCGTACGGCGGCTGCCCGTCGCGCTGGGCGGGGCGGCGGCCGTGGGTGCGCTGGTGGCGGCGGCCCAGGTGCCGCCCGCACGGCGCAGGCTGTCGGCCAGGCTCGCGCCGGGCGCGGGACCGAGCGCCGAGCGGCGGGCGAGGAGCTGGTTCTCGGTCCGCTTCGTGGGCGAGGGCGGCGGCCGGAAGGTGTTCACCGAGGTCGCGGGCGGCGACCCCGGGTACGACGAGACGGCCAAGATGTTCGCCGAGGCGGCGCTCTGTCTCGCCCTCGACGCCCTGCCGCCGACGGCCGGGCAGGTCACGACGACCGTGGCGATGGGCGACGCGCTGACCGGGCGGCTGCGGGCGGCGGGCATCGGCTTCCGGGTGGCCGCGACCCGCTGACGGGCCGTCCCGGGACGCCCCGGGACGCCGTGGGGCGCCCCGGGACGCCGTGGGCCGCCGTGGGCCGCCGTGGGCCGCCGTGGGCCGCCGTGGGCCGCTCCGGGTGGCCGGGGCCTACCCGGACCACCCGGCGATCGTGTAGATCATCCCGCCGATCCAGGCCAGACCCGCGCCCACCGCCAGCACCAGACCCGCGACCACGGACCGCTCGACGGGGCGGCCGGACCGGGCCGGGTACTTGGGTGCACGCTGTGGCGTCATGCCGTCCACCCTGCCGGGACCGCGGCCGGTGGCACATCCGTACGGATACTCAGATCACTCGGGGTGCTCGGATCCGCCGATTTGAGACTTTCACGGCACCGTTCTCCGGGCCACCGGGCATCATGTGCGGCAAAGTGCCAAACAGGAGTTCAATGAAAGCCTTGAAGGCATGAAGTTCCTTCTCGAAGTCACCATGGACGAGGGCGCGCTCGCCGAGGACCCCACGGCCGAGTTGCAGCGGATCCTGCGGTACTGGGGCGGCAACCTGAAGCACTACGCGCTGCGGCCCGGCGACGGCTCGGAGATCTACGACTCGGCGTACCGGGAGGTGGGCCGCTGGAGCGTCCAGGATCAGGCCGGGTAGGCGGCGTCCCGCAGGGCCGCGCGGCACAGGGCGTCGGCCCTGCGGGTGGTCTCCGGCAGCCGGTAGGCGGGTGTCAGGGCCAGGGTGTGGGCGCAGGCGTTGCCGAGGCCCACCCGGTGCCCGACCGAGACGAAGACCGGCTTCACGCCGTCGCGGGTGCGCACCGCGCGCCCGACCTCCTCGGCACCGGCGAGCAGCGGGGACGTGCTGCCGCGCGGGGTGTCGGGGTCGTCGTGGGTGAAGGTGAAGGGGTTCTTGGCCACGCCGATCGTGGGCAGGCCGGTGAGGACGCCCAGGTGGCTCGCGAGGCCGAAGCGGCGCGGGTGGGCCAGGCCGTACCCGTCGCACACGACCAGGCCGGGCGGGCAGGTCAGCGCCTCCAGGGCGGCGAGCACGGTCGGGATCTCCCGGAAGGCGAGCAGGCCGGGCACGTAGGGGAAGGAGATCCGGCCGACGGCCGTGGCCTCGGCGACGACGGCGAGGGTCGCGGCGTCCAGCACGACGGCCGCCGCGGCGACGACGTCGCGTTCGTCGTCGTAGGCGACGTCCACGCCGGTCACCCGGCCGGTGCCGGGGGGCGGGCCTGGCTCGTCGAGCACCACGCGGGCGCGCAGTTCGTCCTGGACCGCCCGGGCCCGTTCCTCGGTCGTGGGCCAGCCGGCGGGGGTCTGCACACTCACGGTCGTCATGGTGGCCGCAAGCCTACGGGAGCCCGAGTAGGCTCGCGATCATGTTCGTACTGGAGCTCTCCTACACCGCCCCGCTCGAAACCGTCGACGCCCTGCTGCCCGACCACGTGGCCTGGCTCGACGGGCTGTACGAGCAGGGCGTGTTCCTGGCGTCCGGACGCAAGGAACCCCGCGAGGGCGGGGTGATCCTCGCCGTCGCGGAGGACCGTGCGCAAATCGAGGAGATCACCGCGGGCGACCCGTTCGTCAGGGCCGGTGTGTGCGCGTACCGCGTCACCGAGTTCGTCGCCACGAAGACGGCGCCCGCGCTGGAGCGCTACCGGGAGGAGCTTCGCTAGGAGCCGCGGCTCACTTGCCGAGCGCTTGGCGCAGCTCACCCTTGTTCATGTTCGAACGGCCGTGGACGTCACGCCGCTTGGCCTCCTGGTACAGCTGGTCGTAGGTGGGCCCCTGGGGGCCCTGCCGGTTCCCGGACCGCTGGCCGCCGCGCTTGCTCGGCGACTTGTCCTGCGTCGACGTACGGCTGGCGGTCCTGGACTCGCCGGACTGCGCGCGCTCCTTGTTCACCGTCCGCGCCGCGATCTCCTTGGCGCGGCCGGTGCCCTCGCCACGGTCCTTCGCGCTCTTCTTGATGTGCTCGTACTGCCGCTCCCGTTTGGGGCTCGAACCGCTCGGCATGTCCGCTCACTTCCTCTCGCGTTCGGCGAACGGTTACCCACGTTACGGACAAACACCCCGGCCCGCCCGGCGTCAGCGCTCCGGCCGGGCCACCCGGCCCTGCTCGCCCGCGGCCCAACAGCCCAGGTCCGGGGTGCAGTCCACGGTGTCGTAGGAGCCGGTGTCGACCGTCCGCCAGGTGTGGCCGCCGTCCGTGGTGAGGCCGGTGCCGGTGGGGCCGACGGCGAGGGCCGCGGTGCGGCTGTGCGGGAGCCGGGCGACGCCGGAGCGGATGGGGGTCCCCAGGCGTTGAGCACTGGGGGAGGGCGGGGGCCGGTCGGCGGGCCGCCAGGTGCGGCCGGCGTCGGCGGTCCGGGCGGCGGCCGGCGTCGGCGGTCCGGGCGGCGGCCGGCGTCGGCGGTCCGGGCGGCGGCCGGCGTCGGCGGTCCGGGCGGCGGCCCGCGGCGATGCCTGCTCGGGGCGGTGGTCGCCGCCCGTGGCGAGGCCGTGGGCGCGGTCGCGGAAGGCGAGGGCGAAGACGCCGCGGGCCGGGTCGCCGGCCGGGATGGGGGCGTCGTCGGCCGTCCAGGTGCGCCCCCGGTCGGCGGAGTGCAGCACGCGCGCGCGTGCGGCCCCGCGAGCGCCACCCGCCCCCGTACGCCTGCCGCCGGCTCGAACGGACCGTACCGTGCGTCGCCTGCTTCCCAAGCGCCTCATGGCGGGCGAAGCCGGCCCACGGCCCGCGCGCCGTTCAGGGGGCCGCGACCGCGCACACGTGTGGTGCGGGCGGGCCGCAAGTGCCCTTCGGGGCAGGGGAGGAGAGGCGTGTCACTCCTGGGCGCCGCCGGGCATGAACGCGGTGACAGAGGTCACTCGCTCGTCGTGTGCACGGATGGGCTGATTCCGACGTCTCTTCCAGTGCCCGGCCCGCACCACCCGCGAAGCCCGTCCAGCCGTCACGAGGGAGCAAGGCGTTGTCCACCGTCATCGATCAGCCCGTCGAGGCGCGTCTCGTCGCCGCCGCGCCGCGCATGCCGAACATCCCCGCCACCCTGCACTACGACCGCGCCGACCCGTTCGCCGTCCGCATGACCTTCCCGGCCCCGGCGACCCTTGAGGGCGTGGAGGTCTGCTGGACCTTCTCCCGCGAACTGCTCATCGCCGGGATGCAGGAGCCGAACGGCCACGGCGACGTCCGGGTGCGCCCGTACGGGTACGACCGCACCGTCCTGGAGTTCCACGCGCCCGAGGGCACCGCCGTGATCCATGTCCGCTCGGGCGAGCTGCGCCGGTTCCTGCACGCGGCCGGCGAGCTGGTGCCGGTGGGTCTTGAGCACCTCCAGCTGGACCTGGACCACGACCTGGCGGAGCTGATGCGCGGGAGCTGGTGACCCGCTCCCGGCTCCCGCGGCGCCGGACGGCGCTCAGCCGCGCGCGGACACCGGTGCCCGGGCCGTCTCGTCGCTCACCTCGTCCCACACCTCGCCCACGATCTTCCGCATGCCGGGTGCCGCGCTCGCGCACCGCCGGGTCAGTTCCGTGATCCGGTCCCGTCCGCGGACCCCGCCCGCCGTGCGCCCGGGCCCGCCCAGTCCGGCGGCGGCCGCCAGCGCGGCCAGGGCCGCGTCCCGTTCGGAGACCTCCCCGGCCGGCAGCGGCCCTTCCAGCAGGTGTCGCGCCTCCTCCCGCAGCGCCCGCGCGGCGACTGCCCGCGCGAGCACGTACTCCACGGACGGGAACACCCCGAGCACCCGCTTCTTCTCGGCCCGCAGGTACCCCTCGGCCACCAACTGCTCCCGCACGGCGTCGAAGGTGACCCGGGCATGCAGCCGCACCCAGGTGCGCCACCGGTGCGGCAGCGACTCGCGGACGAGTTCGAGGAGGCCGTCGAGGACGGCGTCCCCGGTGCGGGAGTCCAGGTCGGCGGGGGTGGCGATGCCCTCGTCGTCGGTGAGCAGACCGCGCTGGGCCAGTTCGGTGAGCGCACCGGCGCGCACCAGGTGGTGGACGCGGGCGGTCTCGGCCGCCGAGGACCGCGCGGGGTCCCAGGCCAGCAGGCAGAGCCGGGCCGGCAGTGAGAGCGAGCCGTTGGGCACGGGGGCCTCCTCGGGGTCCGCGTAAATGCGTTGACAGGCCAACCGGGTCTTCTTTAGGTTCGGTACCGCTTCTGTTGCCGCCGATTGGAGAAGGACGTTGCTCGTCTGAGGTCCTGAGACACCGCGTCACACGTATCTCACGTGTGTACGCCGCGTGCGACCTCGGCGTTCGAGCCGTCCCAGCCTCCTGACGGAGCAGGGCTTCCTTCCTGCCCTCCCCCGTCCGACGGCGGCCGCCCGCTTCCGGTGTCTCGATACGCGTTTGCCCCTGACCGCTTCGAGCAACCGCGGAGACCCGTATGTCTACTTCCCCCACTTCTCTCTCCTGTACGTCCCTGTCCTTCGCCTGGCCCGACGGCACCGCCGTCTTCGACGGGCTGGACGTCGCCTTCGGCCCCGGCAGGACCGGCCTCGTCGGCCTCAACGGCGCCGGGAAGTCCACCCTGTTGAAGCTGATCGCCGGGCGGCTCACCCCGGCCGACGGCACCGTCCGGGTGGCCGGCGAGGTGGGCTACCTGCCGCAGAACGTCACGCTCGACACCGCGCTGCGGGTCGACGAGGCGCTCGGCATCGACGGCCGGCGGGCCGCGCTGCACGCCATCGAGGCGGGTGACGTGAGCGAGGAGCACTTCGAGACCGTCGGCGACGACTGGGACGTCGAGGAGCGCGCGCTGGCCACGCTCGGCGAGCTGGGCCTGGGCCACATCGGCCTGGACCGCACCGTCGGCGAGGTGTCGGGCGGCGAGTCGGTGCTGCTGCGGCTGGCCGCGCTGCTGCTGCGCCGGCCCGACGTGCTGCTCCTGGACGAGCCGACCAACAACCTCGACGTGTACGCCCGCAGGCGGCTGTACGCGGCCGTCGAGTCCTGGCCGGGGGTGATGGTCGTGGTCAGCCACGACCGTGAGCTGCTGGAACGGGTCGACCAGATCGCCGACCTGCGTTCCGGATCGGTCACCTGGTACGGCGGCAACCTCACAGCCTACGAGGAGGCGCTCGCCGTGGAGCAGGAGGCGGCCGAGCGGATGGTCCGGGTCGCCGAGTCGGACCTGCGCAGGCAGAAGCGTGAACTGGCCGACGCCCAGGTCGTCCTGGCCCGGCGCAGGCGCTACGGGCAGAAGATGTACGACACCAAGCGCGAGCCCCGTGCGGTGATGAAGCTGCGGGCCCGGACGGCCCAGCAGTCCGCGGGCAAGTACCGGATCATGCACGAGGAGAAGCTCGCCGGGGCGAAGGAGCGGCTCGACGACGCGGTGGAGGCCGTGCGGGACGACGACGAGATCCGCGTCGACCTGCCGTACACGGCCGTACCGCCGGGCCGGACCGTGCTGACCCTGCGGGCGCTGGAGATGGCGTACGGCGCCCGGGTGGCGGGCGGTCTCGATCTGCACGGTCCCGAGCGGATCGCGCTGGTCGGGCGCAACGGCGCGGGCAAGACCACGCTGCTGCGCACCGTCGCCGGGGAGCTGGCGCCGGTGGCGGGCGAGGCGACGGCGCACGTGCCGCTGCGGTTCCTGCCGCAGCGCCTGGACGTCCTCGACGACGCGCTGAGCGTCGCGGAGAACGTGGCCCGGTTCGCGCCGGGCGCCACCAACAACCGGATCCGGGCGCGGCTGGCACGCTTCCTGTTCCGGGGTGCCCGTGCCGACCAGCAGGCGGCGACGCTGTCCGGCGGCGAACGCTTCCGGGCGGCGCTGGCGGCGCTGATGCTGGCCGAGCCCGCGCCGCAGCTGCTGATGCTGGACGAGCCGACCAACAACCTGGACATGGCGAGCGTGCGGCAGCTCACCAGCGCGCTGGAGGCGTACGAGGGGGCGCTGCTCGTGGCCAGCCACGACCTGCCGTTCCTGGAGTCGCTCGGCATCACGCACTGGCTGCTGCTGGAGGAGGGAGAACTGAAGGAAATCACGCCGGAAGCTGTCGGGTATTCCGTCTAGCGTCCGCTGGATGAGCGAGTTCATCAGCATCACCGGGGCCAGGGAGAACAACCTCCGGGACGTCACGCTCCGCATCCCGAAGGGCCGGCTGACCGTGTTCACCGGCGTTTCGGGGTCGGGGAAGTCGTCGGTCATGTTCGACACGATCGCGGTCGAGTCGCAGCGCCAGCTGAACGAGACGTTCACCTGGTTCGTCCGCAACCGGCTGCCCAAGTACGAGCGGCCGCACGCGGACGCCCTGGAGGACCTGACCCCCGCGATCGTCGTCGACCAGCGGCCGGTCGGCGGCCACTCCCGCTCCACGGTCGGCACGATGACCGACATCCACTCGGTGCTGCGGGTGCTGTTCTCCCGGCACGGCACCCCCAGCGCCGGAGGGGCGACGGCATACTCGTTCAACGACCCGTCGGGCATGTGCCCCGGCTGCGACGGCCTGGGCCGCAGGGTGCAGCCCGACTGGGACCGGATCCTGGACCCGGCCAGGTCGCTGGCCGACGGGGCGGTGCGCTTCCCGCCGTTCGCCGCCGGGACCTGGCAGGGACAGACCTACACCAACACCGAGGAGCTGGACACCGGCAAGCCGGTCGGTGACTTCACGGCGGCCGAGCGCGCCTTCCTGATGCGCGGGCGGCCCGGCAGCAAGGTCACCGTCAGCGGTTCGGGCGGGACGTGGAGCACCGAGTACGAGGGACTCGCCGACCGGTTCGAACGGCTGTACCTCAAGCGGGACCTGTCCGGCATGAGCGAGAAGACCCGGGACCTCGTGCGCGGCTTCCTGGCCGAGGCCCGCTGCCCCGACTGCGGCGGGGCCCGGCTGAACGCGGCGGCGCTCGCGGCCCGGATCGACGGGCGCTCCATCGCCGACTGCTCGCGGATGCAGATCACCGACCTGATCGCCGTACTGCGGGAGATCGACGACCCGGTGGCCCTGCCCGTCGCCGCTGCCGCGGTGGCCGCGCTGGAGCGGGTGGAGGCGATCGGCCTCGGCTACCTCAGCCTGGACCGGGAGACCGCCACCCTGTCCGGCGGCGAGGGGCAGCGGCTGAAGACCGTGCGGCACCTCGGGTCCAGCCTGACCGGGATGACGTACATCTTCGACGAGCCCAGCGTCGGGCTGCATCCCCGTGACGTCGGGCGCCTCGGCGACCTGCTGCTGCGGCTGCGCGACAAGGGCAACACCGTGCTGGTGGTCGAGCACGACCCGGACGTCATCGCGCTGGCCGACCACGTCGTCGACATGGGCCCGCGCGCCGGTGCCGACGGCGGCCGGGTGGTGTTCGAGGGGACGCCGGCCTCCCTGGCCGCGTCGGACACCCTCACCGGGCGGTGCCTGGGGCGGCGTACGGCGCTGAAGGACACGGTCCGCACGGCGACCGGTGAGCTGTGGGTCAAGGGCGCCGAGCGGCACAACCTGCGGGAGGTGACGGTGGGGTTCGCGACCGGGGTGCTCACCGCGGTCACCGGGGTCGCCGGGTCGGGCAAGAGCACGCTGGTCGCGGAGCTGACCGCCGCCCACCCGGACGCCGTGGTCGTCGACCAGTCGGCCATCGGCGTCTCGGCCCGCTCCACCCCGGCGACGTACCTCGGGATCATGGACACGGTGCGGAAGGTCTTCGCACGGGAGACCGGCGCCGAGCCGGGCTTCTTCAGTTTCAACTCGGCGGGGGCGTGCGGGACCTGCGAGGGGCGCGGGACCATCCACACCGACCTCGCCTTCATGGACCCGGTCACGACCGCCTGCCACGACTGCGAGGGGCGGCGCTTCCGGGAGGAGGTGCTGCGGCTGACGGTGGACGGCCGGTCCGTCGCCGACGTGCTCGCGATGACCGCCGACCAGGCCCTGGGCTTCTTCGCCGACACCGGCGTACGCCGCAGGCTGCGCGCCCTGCGCGAGGTCGGCCTCACCTACCTCACCCTCGGGCAGCCGCTGTCCACGCTCTCCGGCGGCGAGCGGCAGAGGATCAAGCTGGCGACCCGGCTGCACCGTACCGGCGCGGTCTACGTCCTGGACGAGCCGACCACCGGTCTGCACATGTCGGACGTCGAGGGTCTGCTCGCCCTGCTGGACCGGCTCGTGGACGCCGGCAACACGGTCGTGGTCGTCGAGCACAACCTGGACGTGGTGGCGCACGCCGACCGGGTGATCGACCTCGGCCCGGACGGGGGGCGGGACGGCGGCCGGGTGATCTTCGAGGGCACCCCGCGCGAACTGCTCGCGGCCCGCGGCTCCAGCACCGCCGAGCATCTCAGGAGGGCTACGAGGGGCTGACGGGGGTTCCGTCGGCGCAGGTCCGCGCTGCATGATGGCGCGCACCGGCGCCGCGTCACGGCGCCGGGCAGCCGACGTCGACACCCGCCGATCCGCGCCGACAGGGAAGGTCCCGCGTGCCCAGCAAGAAGGCCCTCGTCCGCCGCCCCAGCCCCAGGCTCGCCGAAGGACTGGTGACCCACGTCGAGCGGGAGAAGGTCGATCACGGCCTGGCCCTCGAACAGTGGGACGCCTACGTCGAGGCCCTCGGATCGCACGGCTGGGAGACGCTGGAGGTGGACCCGGCCGACGACTGTCCGGACTCGGTCTTCGTCGAGGACGCCGTCGTCATGTTCCGCAACGTCGCGCTGATCACGCGGCCCGGCGCCGAGTCGCGGCGCGCGGAGACGGCCGGCGTCGAGGAGGCCGTGGCCCGGCTCGGCTGCTCGGTGAACTGGGTGTGGGAGCCGGGCACCCTGGACGGCGGCGACGTCCTGAAGATCGGCGACACGATCTACGTGGGACGCGGCGGCCGGACCAACGCGGCCGGTGTCCAGCAGCTGCGGGCGGCGTTCGAGCCGCTGGGCGCCCGGGTCGTCGCCGTGCCCGTGAGCAAGGTGCTGCACCTGAAGTCGGCGGTCACCGCGCTGCCGGACGGGACGGTGATCGGACACATCCCGCTGACGGACGTGCCCTCGCTGTTCCCCCGTTTCCTGCCGGTGCCGGAGGAGTCGGGGGCGCATGTGGTGCTGCTCGGCGGCAGCAGGCTGCTGATGGCGGCGAGCGCGCCGAAGACGGCGGAGCTGCTCGCCGATCTCGGTCACGAGCCGGTGCTCGTCGACATCGGGGAGTTCGAGAAACTGGAGGGCTGTGTGACCTGCCTCTCGGTCAGGCTGCGGGAGCTGTACGACTGAGCACGGCGCGCAGGGCGTTCGCCCGGCCCCGGACCTGCGGGTCTCGGGGCCCTCGCGGGTACCGCCGGACGGTGGCTGATCAGCGACCTTTACAGTGCGTTTAACCTACGCTCTCGTAACCTACGGTTTCGTAGCCTACGATCCCGTAGGTTCCCGGCACCGCTCGCCGGCCGCACCGCACTGTCGTACGTCCCCATGGAGTTATTCGTGACGATCGTCTCCCCGCACCTCGGCACTTCCGCAGAATGGACCGACGCCCGGCTGCTGTACGCGCTGGAGGAAGTGGTCGAGCAGGAACTCAACCGGCATCTGAAGGTCGCCAAGGACTGGATGCCGCACGAGTACGTGCCGTGGACCGAGGCGCGGAACTTCCCGGGGATCTTCGAGGACGGCGAGGCCTGGGAGAAGGGGCAGTCCAAGGTCACCGAGATCGGCCGGATCGCCCTGGTGGTGAACCTGCTGACGGAGGACAACCTCCCCAGCTACCACCACGAGATCGCCAGCCTCTTCGGCCGCGACGGCGCCTGGGGCACCTGGGTGCACCGCTGGACCGCCGAGGAGGGCCGGCACGGCATCGTGATGCGCGACTACCTGCTCGCCTCGCGCGCCGTCGACCCGGACCAGCTGGAGCAGTTCCGCATGGCCCACATGAGTGAGGGCTTCGAGTCGGACAACCGGCACTCGATGCTGCACTCGGTGGCGTACGTGGCCTTCCAGGAGCTGGCCACCCGCATCTCGCACCGCAACACGGGCCACCAGTCCGGCGACCCGGTCTGCGACCGCATGCTGGCCCGCATCGCGACCGACGAGAACCTGCACATGGTCTTCTACCGGAACCTGCTGAAGGCGGCCTTCGAACTGGCTCCGGACCTGACGATGCAGGCGGTCCGCGACGTGGTCGTCAACTTCCGGATGCCCGGTCACGGCATGCCCGGCTTCGAGCGGGCCGCCGCGCAGATGGCCATCGGCGAGGTCTACAACCTGCGCATCCACCACGACGACGTGATCCAGCCCGTGCTGCGCTTCCTGAAGATCATGGAGATCGACGGCCTCGGTCCCGAGGGGCAGGCGGCCCAGGAGGAACTGGGGCTGTACATGGGCGGTCTTGACGCCGAGGCCGCCAAGTTCGACGAGAAGCTGGCGGCGCGCAAGGCCCGGATGGCGGCCCGCGCGGCGGGCTGACCGCCCACGGCCCGGCCTCCCCGGCCGCGCGCGCCGACCGGGCGTCACTCGTGGGCCGTGGTCTCCTCCAGCGCCGCGTCGCGCACGTCGGGGACCGGGTGGCGGCGCAGGGCGCGCAGCAGTTCCCGCCACGGCGCGGGCCAGTCCTCGCGCTCGCCGAGCGCCCCGGTGACGGCGACGGCCATGAGCCCCTGGGCGTGTCCGCCGTGCTCGGCCAGCGCGCCGGCCTCGCCCAGCAGCACCGTGGCGTCGCCCGGCTGTTCCCGGCCCCGGAGGCGTTCGCCGATCTTGTCGGCGATCCGCGCGGCGAGCGCAGGCCGGTCGGTGCCGACCAGGGCGGCCAGCCGGTCCAGGCGTGGCGGTACGGCGGTGAGGTCGACGTGACCGGCCGCGAGTTCGGCGGCCTGCGCCACATGGGCGTCGTACCCGTGGAGCAGTTCGGCGGCGGCACGGGCGACCGGGCGGACCGCCGCCTCCGGGCGGAAGGCGCTCGCCCGGAGCCCGGTGACGAGGTACTCGACGCGCTGCCGGGCCGGCCGGTCCCGCCGCTCCCCCGCGTCGTCGTCCCCGCCGGCTTCCGCTCCGGCCAGCGCGCGCAGGGCCTCCAGCAGGCCGGACCGGCCCTGCGCAGCGCCCGACGCGGCGCCGATCAGCGCGTTCGCCGCCGCGTGCCAGGTCGCGCGGTTGGTCAGGTCCGTGACGGCCCCGGCCAGTACCCGGGCGCCGTCCTCCGCCCAGGGGATCCACCGGCCCAGGGCGTGGAGGGCGAGGAGCGCGGTGGCGGGGTCGTCGTCGGTGGCGGCCACGTCGCGGACCAGGCGGGCGTACCGGCCGCGGTGCGCCTCGGGCAGGTCCCGCGGCGCCGTCCGCAGCAGGGCGGCCCGCAGCACCGGCGCACCGCCCGCGGCGTCGCGCAGCAGGTCCCAGACCTCCTCCCGGGCGAGCAGCCCGGCGGCGAAGGCGACACCGGCGGCGCGTACGTCGGGGTGGGTCCCCGGGCGGGCGCAGACCTCGGTGACCAGGGCCGCGGCGTCCGGCACGGGAAGGCGGACCGCGGCGAGCCGGACCGCTTCCTTGCGGCTGGTCACCTTGGCGTCCGGCGCCCCCAGTACGTCCCGCAGGGCGCCCGCGAGCCGGGACGGCGGCGTCTGCCGGGACGCCTGGGTGGCCGCGTACACGGCGACGCGGGCCCGGTCGCCGCCGGCGTGCGCCAGCAGCTCGGGCAGCGCCTCGGCGGCCCGGTCGGTGCGCGCCAGGGCGGCGAGCGCGGCCTCGGCGAGGACGACGTCCGGCGACCCGGTCCAGCGGCGTACGAGGTCGGCGCCGCCGTCGGGCACGGTGGCCGCCCGCGTGACGGCGCTCGCGCGCGCGTGCAGCGGCAGTCCGGCGTCGGCGGCCAGGGCGGCGCACCGGCTCAGCAGCGCGGCCTGCTGGCGCGGCACCCACCGGCTCACCTCGTGCGCGGTCACGGGCACGGACCAGGGGGTGCCCTTGGTCAGGAAGCGGCCGTAGGGCGGGGTCTCGGCGAGCAGCGGGTCGAGCAGGTCGGTGCGGCGCGTCACGATCACCGCACGCACCGGCTCCAGTGCGGCCGCCGAGGGTTCCCGGGCGAGGACGCGGGCCGCCCGTTCGTCGCGGGTGGCGGACGGTTCGAGCCACAGGCCGATCGCGGTGCGAGCGGTGGTGTCGTTGCCGTAGCGGACGGCCTGCCACAGCTGGTCCTGGAGTTCGGGCATGCCGCAGGCGCGCGGGCCCACGGCACGGGCCAGCGCGAAGGCGAGGCCGTAGTCGGCCTTCTCGGCGCCCGCCTCGATCCACGGGCGCAGCGCCTCGTACACCTGGTGCTCCTGGCCGCGCCGCAGGGTGCGGTCGAGGCGGCCGAGGTCGGCGCCGCCGGTGGTGCCGGATATCCGCACGAGGGTGCGCAGGGCCCAGTTCACCAGCGTGCGGGTGCCGCCCGCCGCGTGCTCGCACAGCACGGCCAGGGCCAGTTCGCCCAGCGCCCGGCGGGTCTGGGGCGAGGAGTCGCGCGCTTCGACCGCGTCCGTGGCGAGACGGGCCAGATGCTCGGCGGCCTCCTCGGTGAACAGCGCGGCCGGGATGCCGCGCACCGCCCGCAGCGCGGCGCCCCGCACCGGATCCTGCTCGTTGCGCAGCCGCGCCATGTCCTCCAGTACGGCGGTGACGGCGGCCGGGTCGCGCGAGCGGGCGGCGTTGTGGATCAGCAGCGGCCAGGCCCGGGCGCGGTCGTCGGCGTCGGGACGCCGGGTGGCGGCCAGCAGCCGGTCGTGCGCCTCGGCCACCGGGAGGAAGGACTCGGCGAGGAGGACCATGTTCTCGGACGCGCCCGCCTCCCGCGCGCGTGCGGCGGCTTCCCGGGCCTCGTCCGCGGCGTGGCGGCGCGGCAGCACCTCGAGGAGTTCCTCGTCGACGACGACCGTGCCGCCGTTTCCCCGCCCCTGGCTCACGGCCGTCCACAGTGCGTGGCGCCGGGCGGGCGGAAGCGCCTTCAGCAGCCTCGGGAGGCCGCCGAGGGGCAGCAGGGCCCGGGCGTAGGCGACGAGTTCGGGCGAGTCGGTGCGGGTCAGCCGGTACAGCACCGTGCGCCCCAGCCGGTGGACGCCGACGGCGGACGCCCACGCGGGGGTGAGCAGCAGGCGCAGGACGCGCCGCGGGTCGGCGCCGGCGAACGCGGGAAGGTGGCTCCGCAGTTCGTAGGGCAGCCCGCTCGGTCCCCGCTCCTCCAGCATCCGCAGTACGCGCGCGGGCTCGGCGGGCGCGAGCGTGGCCACCGCGGGCGCGTACCGGCGCCACCAGTCGTCGCGCAGGCCCTCGGGCCGGGCGTCCAGCTCCGCCTCCAGCACGGCGGACAGTGTCGCGCGGTGCCGCCTGGCGAGCGGGTTCCAGGACCGGACGGCGTACAGCAGCCCGGGCAGCAGCCGGCCGACCTCCTGTGTGGTGCAGCCCGGCAGCAGACGGGTCGCCTCGGTGTCGCCCCAGTCGCGGCGCACCCCGTCCACCAGCCGGTCGGCGAGGGCGGTGCGGCCGCCGGCGGCGACGGCGCGCAGCAGGCTCCGGCGGACCGTCTCGGGGGCGTCGGCGAGACCCGCCTCGAAGGCGGCGTCGGGCACGCCCAGCGTGTCGGCCACCCGCAGGGCGTGGCCGCGCACGTACGGGTCGGGGTCGGCGATCCGGTCCGCGATCCACTCGGTGTCGCGGACGGCGGACGCGGCGACGACGGCGAGCCTGCGTCCGTATGTTCCGTGCCGTTCGAGCTCGGTGAGGAGGGACCTCGGGTCGGCCGACTCCCTTGCGCGTGCCACGAGTTCCCGCATGCGCCGCGGGTGGGCGAGCGGATCGAGGGCGTGCAGCAGGCTCTCGGCCTCGTGCTGTGCGGCGGTTCGGGACATGCCGGGATTCTGCCCGGCGCGACGGGTGCGGCACAGCGAATTACCGGGCTCCGGTCAGGGGATGGTGCGCCGCAGCGCCAGCCGTTCCTTCTCCGACAGGCCTCCCCAGACGCCGAAGCGCTCGTCGTTGCTCAGCGCGAACTCCAGGCAGGCCGAGCGGATCGGGCACAGGGCGCAGATGCGCTTCGCGTCCCGTACGGAGCTGCCGGGCTCGGGGAAGAAGAAGTCTCCCCCGGTCTGCGCGCACAACGCCTCCTCCTGCCAGCTCAGGTCGGGCGCCGCGGTCGTCTCGATGTGCATGGGCAGCAGCCTGCCGGGAAGCGAAAAACGTTCGATCAACGCGGCATCAACGCCGCGTATCCGGCTCCCCCAGCAGATCAGATGGTCCTCCGCCGCGCACGGCGGCGCACGGCGGCGCGCGGGAGCGGTCACCGCTGGTCGGTGGAAGACTCGTCAGTGCAGACAACGGGACCCTTCCGAGGAGGGCGAATCATGCTCACGACCCGTTTCGTCACCGGCGCTCCGAACTGGCTCGACGTCGGCACCTCCGACCTCGACGGCGCCACGTCCTTCTACGGCGGCCTCTTCGGCTGGCGGTTCCGGTCGGCGGGGCCGGAGGCCGGCGGCTACGGCTTCTTCGAACTGGACGGCCGGATCGTGGCCGGTGGCATGGGCACGACCGAGGAGCAGGGCCCGCCGTCGTGGACCGTGTACTTCCAGGCCCCGGACGCCCGTGCCGCCGCCCAGGCCTCCGGGCAGGCGCACGGCGGTGTCCTCGTGCAGCCGATGGACGTCATGGACCAGGGCACCATGGCGATCCTCGCCGACCGGGCCGGGGTGCCGTTCGGCATCTGGCAGCCGGGGCAGCGCGCCGGCCTGGACGTGACCGGCGAGACCGGCGCGCTGTGCTGGGTCGAGCTGCACACCGCGGACATCGCGGCAGCCGCCGCGTACTACCGTGCGGTGCTGGGTCTGGAGACCTCCGGCGTCTCCTTCCCCGGCGGCTCCTACACCTGCGTCAACCCGGCCGGAGAGGGCGAGGACGCCATGTTCGGCGGTCTCGTCCCGCTCGCCGAGGATCCGGCGGACACGGACTCGGACGCCGGATGGCTGCCGTACTTCGCGGTGGACGACGCGGACACCGCGGTCGCCCGGACCACGGAGCTGGGCGGCACGGTGCGGATGCCGGCGACGGACATCGAGGGTGTCGGCCGCGTCGCCCGCCTGGCCGACCCGTACGGCGCCCGGTTCGCGGTACTCAGGCCGGCCCCGCGCCAGGGGTAGGCACGGGGGCCTGTCAGGCGCTCGCCGTCAGGTCGAGGTCCGGCACCCGGGTTCGCACCGGTCACCCGGCATCCCCCATCCCGCTTGACCCCTCGACACGGCCGGACCGGTCCGGCCTGCCACGCGGCCGGAAAGGAGGCCGGTGTGTCCGGCTGCCCCCGTTCGCAGAGGCACACGGCACCCGGCAGCCGGGGATCGCGCACGTCCCGTCGCGACAGTGTCCGCTCCCGTGCCCGGGCCCGCACCGCCCGACCCGCATCCCGGCCCCGCCCGACGACGCGGCCCGACCGCCCAGGTGCCCGCCGAAGGGCACCCGCGCGCCCGGTCCGGGGGCCGCGTTCACGCGATGGCGTCCGGTATCCCGCTCGGGCGGGGTGTCCCGCGGCCGACTCGGACGCCGTCCGGGGCGACGTGGCGCCGCAGGCGCCTCACGCCGTGGCGCGGTGGACCAGGGTCGTCGGCAGGACCACGCCGGGCAGGGCCGCCGTCGGTGTCTCCGGGGCGTCGGAGTCGGAGTCGGCGGAGTCGGAGTCGGCGGTCCCACGGTCCAGGCCGCGCAGGAGCAGGCGGGCCATCAGCCGGCCCATCCCCTCGATGTCCTGGCGGACGGTGGTCAGCGGCGGGTCGGTCTGTTCGGCGACGGGCAGCATGTCGTCGAAGCCGACCACGGCCACGTCGTCCGGCACCCGACGCCCGCGTTCGCGCAGCACCCGCAGGGCGCCCGCCGCGGTGAGGTCGTTGGCCGCGAACACGGCGTCCAGGCCGGGGCACCGGTCGAGCAGTTCCCGCATCGCGCGCTCCCCGCCGCCCGAGGTGAAGTCCCCCCGCGCGACCAGTGCCGGGTCGGCGTCGGCCCGGACGTCGCGGAAGCCCGCGAGCCGGTCGGCGGCCGAGGTCTGGTCGAGCGGGCCGGTGATGTGCGCGATGCGGGTGCGGCCGAGCCCGGCCAGGTGGTGGACGGCCGAGCGGGCGCCGCCGCGGTTGTCGCTGTCCACGTAGACCACGTCGCCCCGCCCGTCGTCCCAGTCGGGGCGCCCCCCGAAGACGGTCGGTACCCCGGCGCTGCGGACCAGGCCGGGCAGTGGGTCGTGCAGGTGCAGGGAGAAGACGAGGGCGCCGTCGACGTGCCCGCCGGCCAGGTAGCGCCCGACGCGGGCGTGGTCCTCGCGGCCCTCGGTGAGCAGCAGCACGAGCTGGTTGTCGTGGGCCGTCAGCTCCTTGCTGATGCCGCGCAGTTGCTGGGCGAAGTAGGGGTCGGCGAACACCCGGGTCTCCGGTTCCGCGGCGACGACGGCGACGGCCTGGTGCCGCCGGGTCACCAGGGAGCGGGCGGCCTGGTTGGGCACGTAGCCGAGTTCCTCCACCGCGCGCCGGACCCGCTCGGCCAGCTCGTCCCGCACCCCGTGGGCGCCGTTGACCACGCGGGACACGGTGGCCCGCGAGACCCCGGCGCGCTCGGCCACGGCCTCGAGCGTGGGGCGCGGCCCGGTCTCGGTCACGTGCGGCTCCTCCTCGGCGGCTGCGGCTCAGGATAGCGGCAGGCCGCGGCGCGGGAGGGGGCGCTCCGGGGACCGAAAACGTTCTTGTGCGGGGGCCGGTGCGGGCGTCAGCATGGGCGCATGTACAGAAGAACGGTCCACGACAGCTGACCGGCGGCGCCGGTGGCGGCGCCGGCCTCGGCTCAGTGCTCGTGTTCGTGCGCGGCTGCCTCCCCCGTCGACTCGCCGCTCTCGCCGCTCTTCGCGGTCGCCCCGCCGTGCTCGTGCGGTTCGTACCCCGGGATCGTGCCGTCCGGCTTCTTCACCAGGAACAGCCCCACCATTCCCATGTCGGAGTGGCTCTGGACATGGCAGTGGTACATCCACGCCCCGGCGCCCACTCCCTCCCCCGCGACGATCTGGAAGCCGAAGGAGTCGGCCGGTCCGGTGATCTTGTTGTCGATGACCCGGGACGGGTCGTCGGGGCCGGTGAGCAGGCCGGTGCGGTTGTCCGCCCAGCGGTGACCGTGCATGTGGAAGGTGTGGTAGTACTCGCCGTGCGTGATCATGACGATCTCCACGCGGTCGCCGACGGTGGCCTCGAAGTCGGGGCCGGTGTGCGGCTTGCGGTTGTTGATGGTCATGTCGTTGAAGACGATCGTGTGCGTGGCGTCCGGCAGCACGTCGCCCTTGCGGCGCACGATCACCGGGCCGTACAGGCCGTTGCGGATGCCCCCCGTGCCGTGCTCGGTGCCGACCACGTGGTCGTGGTAGTGCCAGTAGCCCGCGCTGCCCGGCCGCCAGGTGCCGTCGTCGCGGCGGCCGGGCCTGTGGGTGCGCCAGGTGTAGGTGCGGGTGCCGCCGGGCTCGACGTCGCTCTTGTTCATCGCGGTGCCGTCGCTGGAGATCTCGTAGTCCAGGCCGTGCACGTGCAGGCTGGCCCGTACGTCCATCGTGTTGGTGAACTCGATGTGCAGCGTGTCGCCCTCGTTGACCTCGATCAGCGGGCCGGGGACCGACGCCTTGCCCTTCTCGAAGCCGTAGCCCATCTGACCGTCCGCCAGCTTCTCGGCGTACATCTTGAGGTGTCTCACCTCGCCCCCGGCCGGTGCCGTCCTCGCGGTGATCCCCTTGGCCGCGGGGGCGGCGCCCACGGCCTCCGGAGCGATGGACAACGATGTCGCGGCGGCCGCGCCGCCCAGCAGTACGCGTCGGTTGAAGCCTCGCCTGTCCATGCCGAACTCCCCACGCCGATACGGAATGTGCGCAGACCCAGGACCTGATTGGCTGTGATGAGCCTGTGGGACCGTACCGGTTGCCGCTGCGTTTATCCACAGTCAGGACAAAGTTCGTTCGATCCCGGTCATACCTATTGGCGTACCGCGCAAAGAGGTCTAGCTTCCTTGGCGCTGCTGCCGTGACCGAGGAGGTGCCCATGCCCTTGAGAGGGTTGAGCGCGAGAAGAAGAGGCTGGGCGGCGTGCGCCACCGCCGCTTTCGTCGCCGCGGGACTGCTGGCCGGCCCTGCCGCCAGTGCACGTCCGGCGCCGGACCCATCCCTGACAACGATGTCGATCAAGTCGCCGCCCGGCGGCGCCAATGTACGGGTGCTGATCTTCTACGGTTCCGCCGCGGCCGGGGACGAGTCACCGGTCGTGAACGCCGGTATCGCGGCCATCGAGCGGATCGGTCTCTCCGGGCCTGCCAAGGAGCAGTTCAGGGTCGAGGCCACGGACAACGCCAACGTCTTCACCAACGAGAAGAAGCTCGGCCGCTTCAACGCGGTCGTGTTCCTGACCGGCGGCGGCGACGTCCTGACACCCGCTCAGGAAGCGGGTCTGGAGGCGTACATGGAGGCCGGCGGCGGGTTCGTCGGCGTCCACGACGCGGCCCGCGCGGAGCCGTACTCGGACTGGTTCACCGGTCTGGTCGGCGCCCGCCCGGCCGCCGGCAGTCCCACCAAGGTCCAGCGGGCCACGGTCGAGGTCGGTGACCGGCGGCATCCGGCCACCAAGGACCTGCCGCTGGAGTGGAAGCGCCCGGACGAGTGGCTGAACTGGCAGAAGAACCCGTCCGGTGAGGTCCACACGGTGGCCCGGGTGCGCGAGTCGACGTACGCGCCCGGGACGAGCGCCAACGGGGCGGACCACCCGGTCAGCTGGTGCCGGGACTACGACGGCGGCCGGTCGTTCTACACCGGCATGGGCGGCACGGTGTCGTCGTACGACGAGACCGACTTCCGCACCCATCTGCGCGGCGCCCTGCTGTGGACGACCCGGCTGTCGCAGGCCGACTGCAAGGCGACCATCAACGCCAACTACAAGGCCGAGCGGCTCACCGACCCCAACCAGCCCGGCCAGAACGACCAGATCGGCGAACCGCACGGCCTGGTCACCGCCCCCGACGGCCGCGTCTTCTACATCGGCCGCGGCGGCACGGACTCCTCCCACCCCGTGGTGACCGACTGGAACGACCCGAACGTCGGCAAGGGCACGGGCGAGATCCACGTCTGGGACCCGAAGACCGACAAGGTCACCCTCGCGGGCGCGCTGACCGTCTTCGGCAACAAGGGCGGCGGCGACGAACTGACCAAGGTCGAGGAGGGCCTGCTCGGCATCGAGCTGGACCCGGCGTTCGAGGAGAACGGGTGGGTGTACCTGCACTACACCCCGCACTCCCAGATCAACCGGGACACCCACATGGCCGAGCGCCGGGTCTCCCGCTTCACCCTCGACCCGGCCACCAACAAGCTGGACATGGGCAGCGAGAAGGTGCTGCTCAAGTGGCCGGTGCAGATCCACAGCTGCTGCCACGCCGGCGGCGGGATGGCCTGGGACTCCAAGGGGAACCTGTACATCGCCACCGGTGACAACAACTCCAGCGGCTTCAGCGACGGTTACTCCGGCAACAACCCGCAGCCCAACTTCAAGGGCGTGTCCTTCGCGGACGCGCGCCGCACCGCCGGCAACACCAACAACCTCAACGGCAAGATCCTGCGCATCCACCCGGAGCCGGACGGGACGTACACGCTCCCCGAGGGCAACCTCTTCACCGGCAAGGAGACCGCCGAGGGCGGTGGCAAGACGCGCGGCGAGATCTACGTGATGGGTGTGCGCAACCCGGCGCGCATCTCCGTCGACAAGAAGACCGACACCCTGTACGCGGGCTGGGTCGGCCCGGACGCCGGCGCTCCGTCGCCGACGTGGGGTCCGGCCAAGTACGACACGTTCGCCACCATCACCAAGGCGAGCAACCGCGGCTGGCCGTACTGCATGGGCAACAAGCAGCCGTACCGGGACCGGAACCTGCCGGACCCGTCGAAGCCGCTGGGCTGGTACGACTGCGACCACCCGAAGAACGAGTCGCCGAACAACGACGGCCTGGTGAACCTGCCACCGGTGACCGGCAACAACATCTGGTACTCGCCGCAGGGCGGCGGCCCCGACTACCCGCGCGACGAGAACGGCATCCCGTCGTACGAGCAGGACGAGGCCACCTACCGGCTGCCCTGGCTCAAGGGCGGCGGCCAGGCCGCGATGAACGGCCCGCTCTACCGCTACGACGCGGACAGCACCAGTGACACCAAGTGGCCCGCGTACTGGGACGGCAAGTGGTTCGTCGGTGACTTCTACGACGCCGACCAGCCGCGCAACGCGGTGCTGATGGACCCGAAGACGCAGGGCGACGGCGGTCTGCCGGTGCACTCGGAGTCCCTGAAGAAGATCGTGCCGGTCGGCAACGACGGCATCAAGAACCTGATGGGCTGGAAGTTCGGCCCGGACGGCGCGCTGTACGTCCTGGACTACGGCCGCGGCTTCTTCACCTCGGACTCCAAGTCGGCCCTGTGGCGGGTCACCTACGAGGGCGGCGGCCCGACGCCGGCCGCCGGACAGCTGGCGAGGGGGACCGAGTGATACGCCAACGAAGAATGTGGGCCGCGCTGCTGGCCGGCCTGCTGCTGGTGCTCGGACTGCAGGCGACGTCCGCCTCCGGGCAGCCGGCGGAGGCACCCGCCGCGGCGGCCGCCGACCAGGTGCTCACCTGGACGGCCGGTGACGACATCACCAAGTACACGTCGGCGCCGGAGACGGCGGTGGCCGGTCCGGCCACGATCGTCTTCGAGAACAGTGAGGCCACCGGCAACACCACCGGTATGCCGCACACGCTGACGTTCATGACCAGCGATCCCGCGTACAACCAGGACGTCCAGCTGAACATCCTGGCCAACCCCAACGACGCCGAGGGCGGCAAGCACACCGCCGAGGTCACCCTCACCCCCGGCACGTACATGTACCACTGCACGATCCCGGGCCACGGCCAGATGACGGGCGTGCTCGTGGTCACCGAGGGCGGCGGCGGGGAGGACACCACCGCCCCCGCGACCTCGGCCGACGTGGGCGGCACGCAGAACTCCGACGGCGCGTACGTCGGTTCCGCGACCGTGAGCATCGCCGCCACCGACGAGGGCGGCTCGGGCGTGGAGCGCATCGAGTACGCGATCGGTGCCGACGGCGCCTGGCAGCCGTACACCACGCCGGTCGTCGTCGACCAGGTCGGTGAACACGTGGTGCGCTACCGGGCGTTCGACAAGGCGGGCAACGCCGCCGAGGAGAAGAGCGTCACGTTCGCCGTGGCCGCCCCGGACACCGACGACACGACCGCGCCGGAGACCTCGGCGACGGTCAGCGGTGAGAAGAACGCGGACGGCGCCTACATCGACATGGCGACGGTGACCGTCACCGCCTCCGACACCGGTTCCGGCGTCAACACCATCGAGTACGCGGTCGGCGACGGCGCCTGGACGGCCTACACGGCGCCGGTCATGGTGCACGAGGTCGGCGAGCACACCGTGCGCTACCGGGCCACCGACAAGGCGGGCAACGCCGCCGCGGAGAAGAGCGTCGCCTTCACCGTGGCCGCCGCTCCCCCGCAGGACACCACCCCGCCGGTCACCGGCGCGACCGTGGACGGCACCAAGAACTCCGACGGCGCCTACGTCGGCAGCGCGAAGGTGACCGTGAACGCCGCGGACGAGGGCGGTTCCGGCGTCGCCGGTGTGGAGTACTCCCTGGACGCCGGGCCCTACCTGGCGTACACCGACCCGGTGGTCGTGGACCGCGTGGGCCGGCACACCGTGGCGTACCGGGCCAGCGACCAGGCGGGCAACACCTCCGAGCCGCTGACCGTGAGCTTCACGGTGGTGGCGGGCCAGGTGCCGCCGCCGCCCTGCCCGGAGTACGACGAGCGCCTCACGGTGATCGTCGGCACGGTCGACTCGGGGGTGCCCAACCGGGTGACCAACAACCGGTGCCGGATCAACGAGATGATCGAGGACGAGAAGGAGTGGACGTCCCAGGCGCTGTTCCTCAAGCACGTCCGTGAGGTCATGGACGGCCTCCTGGACGAGGGCGTCGTCGACAAGCGGGAGTACCGGGCGATCAACAAGGCCGCCAAGCAGTCGAAGATCGGTCAGCCCGGCCAGACCGAGGGCTACCGCACCATCCTCGACGGCAGCCAGGAGTCCTTCGCCAAGTGGGAGCAGGTGGGCGGCGGTTCGTTCGGGCTGAACCCGGACGGGTCGATCACGTCCAGCACCAGCACGCCCGGCATGGGCATGCTGTGGTTCCCCGAGCGCAAGTACGGCGACTTCTCGCTGAAGCTCCAGTGGCGTGACGACGCGGCGGACACCGCGAACACCAACGGCGGCGTCTTCGTGCGCTTCCCGCAGGTGCACGACCACCCGGAGGAGTCGCGGCCGGAGTGGGTCGCCATCAAGTACGGGCACGAGATCCAGGCGTTCGACAGCCCGACCGGCGACATGTACAAGTCCGGTTCCGTCTACGGCTTCGACCGGGTCGGCCTGGCCGGCGCGGGCGTCACCGAGAAGGGCACCTGGAACGACTACGAGATCCGGGTGGTGGACCAGCACTACTCGATCTACCGCAACGGCGTGCTGATCAACGAGTTCGACAACTTCGGCGGGCAGACCTTCTACCCCGAGCGCTCGGACGACCCGGGCACGGACGGGCGGCGGTTCGCCTCCGGCTACGTCGGACTGCAGGTGCACAGCACGTCGGACGTGATCTCGTACCGCGACGTCCGGATCAAGGACCTCTAGGGGTCCGCGTCGTGGCTCAGTCCGGGTCGGGAGTCTTCTTCCTGGCCCGGCTGGGCTGGACCCGGCTCGGCTCGCCCGGCATCTTCGGATACTCGGGCGGGTACGGCAGATCACCGAGCCCGTGGTCGTGCTCGTCCTTCGTCGCCAGTTCGAGCAGCGCGTCGAGGGAGTACCTCGTGTCGTCCATGCCCGCGTGCACGTCGCCGAGTTCGGCGAAGCGCGCGGGCATGGTCGTGATGTCGAAGTCCTGCGGGTGCGCGACGCCCACCTCGTCCCAGGTCAGCGGGGCGGAGACCGGGGCGTTCGGGCGGGGCCGCACGGAGTAGGCGGAGGCGATGGTGCGGTCGCGGGCGGTCTGGTTGTAGTCGATGAAGATGCGCTCGCCGCGCTCCTCCTTCCACCACTTGATGGTGACCCGCTCGGGCATCCGCCGTTCCATCTCGCGGCCGACGGCGATGGCGGCGCGCCGCACCTGGGTGAAGGTCCAGTGCGGCTCGATCGGCACGAAGACGTGGATGCCGCGCCCGCCGGAGGTCTTGGGCCAGCCGCGCAGACCACCGAACTCCTCCAGCACCGCGCGCAGTTCGTGGGCGGCGCGGGCGGCGTCGTCGTAGTCGGTGCCGGGCTGCGGATCGAGGTCGATGCGCAGTTCGTCGGGGTGGTCGACGTCGTCGCGGCGCACCGGCCAGGGGTGGAAGGTGAGCGTGCCGTACTGCGCGGCCCACAGCACGGCCGCCTCCTCGGTGGGGCACATCTCGTCGGCGCTGCGTCCGCTGGGGAAGGTGATGTGCGCGGTCGGGATCCAGTCGGGCATGCTCTTGGGCGCGCGTTTCTGGTAGAACCACTCGCCGGTGATGCCGTCCGGGTAGCGCTGCAGCGTGGTGGGCCTGTTCCGCAGGGCGCGCAGGATGCCGGGGGCGACGGCCTGGTAGTAGCGGGCCACGTCCAGCTTGGTGTACCCGTGCTCCGGGAAGAACACCTTCCCCGGGCTGGACAGCCGCACGGTCCGCCCGCCCGCCTCCAGTTCCACCGCTTCCGCCATGCGAGCCACGGTAGGCGCAGCGCCTCTGCTTCGCATATCGGGCGGCGGGAGGGGCGTCCCTCGGTCCTGCGCGGCCTGCGCGGCCGCCGCGGCCGCCGGCGCCTGCTTGCCGATGCTGATCCTTTCGTCGTCGAGGAGCGCGGTGTGGGTGGCCACGGTGATGATCAGCAGGACCAGGAGCGTCCAGACCACCTGGCCAGGAGCCGCGCTCCCTGCCCTGCCGACGGAGACCTCCGGGTGTCCGGCTCGACAGGCGGGACGCCGTCCGCGGCGTACAGAATCGGAGCATGGACCTCCCCGTCATGCCGCCCGTGAAGCCGATGCTCGCCAAGTCCGTGGCGAAGATCCCGCCGGGGATGCACTACGAGGCGAAGTGGGACGGCTTTCGGGCGATCGTGTTTCGCGACGGGGCCGAGGTGGAGCTGGGAAGCCGCACGGGCAAGCCGCTGACCAGGTATTTTCCGGAGCTGGTGGGGGCGGTGCGGGAGCGGTTGCCCGAGCGGTGCGTGGTGGACGGAGAGATCGTGATCGCGCGGGACGGGCATCTGGACTTCGACGCGCTCACCGAGCGGATCCATCCGGCCGACTCCCGGGTGCGGACGCTCGCGGAGCGCACACCGGCCTCGCTGGTGGCCTTCGACCTGCTGGCGCTGGATGACGAGTCGCTGCTCGACGTGGGGCTGGCCGACCGGCGGGCGCTGCTGGTGCGGGCGCTGTCCGGGGTGACCCCGCCGGTGCACGTGGCGCCGGCGACGGACGACATCGAGGTGGCCCGGCAGTGGTTCGAGCAGTACGAGGGGGCCGGTCTGGACGGGGTGGTCGCCAAGCCGCTCGATCTGCGCTACCGGCAGGACGAGCGGGCCATGTACAAGATCAAGCACGAGCGGACGGCGGACGTCGTCGTCGCCGGGTACCGCCTCCACAAGAGTGGCCCGGTGGTCGGCTCGCTGCTGCTCGGGCTGTACGACGACCGGGGAGTCCTCCAGCACGTCGGGGTGAGCGCGGCGTTCACCATGAAGCGCCGGGCCGAGTTGGTGGAGGAGCTGGAACCGCTGCGCATGGACGACGCGGGCGGCCATCCGTGGGCCAAGTGGGCCGAGGAGGCCGCCCACGAGTCGGCGCGGCTGCCCGGCGCGCCCAGCCGGTGGTCGGGCAAGAAGGACCTGTCCTGGGTGCCGCTGCGTCCCGAGCGGGTCGTCGAGGTGGCGTACGACCACATGGAGAACGGGGCGCGCTTCAGGCACACGGCCCGCTTCCGCCGCTGGCGCCCGGACCGGACCCCGGAGAGCTGCACCTACGCACAGCTGGAGGAGCCGGTCCGCTACGACCTGGCGGAGATCCTGGGCGGGCCCTGACGCACGGCTCCCGCGCCTACGGCTTCATCAGCACCTTGACCGCGCCGTCCTGCTTCTTCTGGAACATCTCGTACGCGTGCGGCGCGTCCGCCAGCGCCACCCGGTGGGTGGCGAAGCCGTCGACACCGAGGGGGTCCTGGTCGGTCAGGTACGGCACGATCTCGTCGCTCCAGCGGCGTACGTTGGCCTGGCCCATCCGCAGCTGGACCTGCTTGTCGAACAGGGTGAGCATCGGCATCGGGTCGGCCATGCCGCCGTACACGCCGGACAGCGAGATGGTGCCGCCGCGGCGGACCAGGTCGATCGCGGTGTACAGGGCGGCGAGCCGGTCGACGCTGAACCGCTCCGCCAGGGGTCCGCCGATGGCCCGGGGCATCACCGCGGCGGTCTGCTGCACCAGCTTGGCCACGGCGCCGCCGTGTGCCTCGGTGCCGACCGCGTCGATCACGGCGTCGGGGCCGCGGCCGTCCGTCCGGTCCTGGATCGCGGCGACGAGTTCCTTCTCGTTGTCGAAGGACCGCAGGTCGAAGGTCTCCACGCCCCGTGCGCGGACCCGCTCCAGCCGTTCGGGCACGAGGTCCACGCCGAACACCTTCTCGACCCCTTTGAGCCGGGCGATCCGGCACGCCATGTCGCCGATCGGGCCGAGTCCCAGCACGGCGACGCTGCCGCCCTGCGGGACGCCGGCGTAGGCGAACGCCTGCCAGGCGGTGGGCAGGACGTCGGAGAGGTAGACGAAGCGGTCGTCGGCCGGGCCCTCGGGCACCTTGATCGGGCCGTACTGGGCCTGGGGCACGCGCAGGTACTCGGCCTGGCCGCCGGGCACCGCGCCGTACAGGCGGGTGTAGCCGAACAGCGGGGCGCCCATGCCCTCGCCGGTGACCTGGGTGGTCTCGCACTGGGTCGGCAGCCCCGTGTCGCACATGTAGCAGTGTCCGCACGCGATCTGGAACGGGACCACGACCCGGTCGCCGGGTTTCAGGCCCGTCACCTCGGGACCGACCTCCTCCACGATGCCCATCGGCTCGTGGCCGAGGATGTCGCCCGGTGTCATGAACGGCGTGAGCACTTCGTAGAGGTGCAGGTCGGAGCCGCACAGCCCGGAGGAGGTGACGCGGATGACCGCGTCGGTGGGCTCCTCGATCCTGGGGTCCGGCACCTCCTCGACCCGTACGTCCCGCTTGCCCTGCCATGTCACTGCCTTCATCGCCCCGCGCTCCCTCCGTCGCCGTGCGCGTCGGTTCTGCGTGGCGGCCGGGTACCCCGGGGCTCCCGTCGCCGAACCCGGTGGTCTTTTCGGCCGAACAGCGGATTATCTGCCCCGTTCCGTGTGCCGTATCGGATTCGGTCAGGTATGGCACTAAATGCTTTAAGAAGCGCACAATCAATGACACGAGATGGGTGGACGGATGGCCGGGATGCGACATGGGAAGCGCAGGGGGCGGTATGCCGCGCTGCTGACGGCGGCGGTGGCGGTCTCGCTGGCCGCAGCGGGCTGCACGGCGGGACCCGGCGCGAAGGAGGACGGGCGGGCGCCGGAACCGGAGCGCTCGCACAGCGCCGCCCCCGCTTCGGGACCGGTGCTCGCCGTCAAGGTCGACAACGTGGCGGCGGCCCGCCCGCAGACCGGCCTGGCGGACGCGGACGTCGTCTACGCCGAGCCGGTGGAGGCGGGACTGAGCCGGCTGATGGCGATCTACGCCACCCGGCTGCCGGAGTCGGTGGGGCCGGTGCGCAGCGCCCGCGAGTCCGACCTGGAGCTGCTCGGGCAGTTCGACCGGCCGGTGCTGGCGTTCTCCGGCGCGCAGAGCAAGCTGCTGCCGCTCATCGACCGGGCCCCGCTGCGTGCGGAGCCGCCCGGCGAGGACTCCGACGCCTACGTCCGCGCCGGAGACCGGCAGGCCCCGCACAACCTCTACGTGCGGCCGGGCAAACTGCTCCAGGAGCCCTCCGGGGCCGGGGCCCTCACCACCGGGTTCACCTACGGCAAGGCTCCCGCGGGCGGCCGGGCGGAGTCCTCCCACACGGTGCGCTACCCCTCGGCGAGCTTCGCCTTCACCTGGTCCGGCAGCCGGGACCGGTGGCTGGTCTCCATGGACGGCAGCCCGGCCCGCACGGCCGACGGCGGGCGGCTGGCACCGGCCACGGTCGTCGTGCAGCACGTGAAGGTGCGCGAGTCGGACTTCCGCGACTTCCGCGGCAGCAACTCGCCCTACGTCGAGTCGGTGGGCTCGGGGGCGGCGGAGGTGCTGCGCGACGGGCGCGCGTACGAGGCGACCTGGAAGCGCGGGGCGGCCGCGGACGGCACGACCTTCACCACCGAGGACGGCAAGCCGCTGAACTTCGCCGAGGGCCAGGTGTGGGTGGTCTTCGCCGGGCACTCCTGAGCCGGGCGCCCCTGAGCCGGGCGCTCCTGACGGGGGAAGTCCCCGGTCAGCCGGGTGCCACCGTCGGCTCGGCCGGGTTGCGGAGCCCCTCCGCGGCGTCCGCGACCCGGCGGATCAGGTCGAAGAACACCGCCTGCTCGTCGGCGCCGAGCGGGGCCAGGAACACCTGGTTCATCCGGGCGATGCGCACGCCCAGCCTGCGGTGGACGCGCAGCCCTTCATCGGTGAGCCGGAGCAGGGACCGGCGGCCGTCCTGCGGGTCGCGGACCTTGTCGAGCAGCCCGCGGCGGCCGAGCCGGCTGACCACCTCCGCGATGGTGGACCGGTCCAGGCCCACCCGCTCCCCCACGGTGCGCTGGTCGAGTCCCGGCTCGGCGACGAGGGCGTTGAGGACGGCGTACTGCGGCGAGGTGGTCTCCTCGGAGACGATCGTGTTCCACAGCAGGTAGTGCGCCTGCTGCAGCCGCCGGGCCAGATGCCCGGGGTGGGTGGCCAGATCGACCGCTGCCATGTGCGCTCCCCGTGGTCACTTTCGTAGGTGCACTGACGATACATGGCACCGAGTACTGACGTCCGGGAACACCTCATACGATCTACCCCGCGCTTTGGGGGCCTTGACGCCCCGGCCGTCCGGTGGCAGCGTGTGGCCAACCTCGCTTAAATACTCAGTGCCCTGACTATCTGCTCCCGGGGCGCGCGGAAGAGATGGGGCTCCTCGGATGGACAAGGTGGTGGCCACGGCCGGTGAGGCGGTGGCCGACGTGCCCGACGGCGCGTCGCTCGCGGTGGGCGGCTTCGGGCTGAGCGGTGTGCCGAACGTGCTGATCCAGGCGCTGTACAAGCGCGGGACCGGCGGGCTGTCGGTGGTCTCCAACAACTGCGGGGCGATGGACTCCGGGCTGGCCGTCCTGCTCTCCGCCGGGCGCATCACCCGGGTGACCGGGTCCTACATCGGCGCGAACAAGGAGTTCGCGCGCCAGTACCTCGGCGGGGAGCTGGAGGTGGAGATGATCCCGCAGGGCACCCTGGCCGAGCGGCTGCGCGCCGGCGGCGCCGGGATCCCCGCCTTCTACACGCCCGCCGGGGTCGGCACCCAGGTCGCCGACGGCGGGCTGCCGTGGCGGTACGACGGGTCGGGCGGCGTCGCGCTGACCTCGCCGCCGAAGGAGGTCCGCGAGTTCGACGGGACGGAGTACGTCCTTGAGCGCGGCATCCGCACGGACTTCGCGCTGGTCCGCGCGGCGAAGGGCGACCGGCACGGCAACCTGGTCTTCGCCAAGTCCTCCCGGAACTTCAACCCGCTGGCCGCGATGGCCGGACGGGTGACGATCGCCGAGGTGGAGGAGCTGGTCGAGCCGGGCGGGATCGACCCGGACGCGGTGCACCTGCCGGGGATCTTCGTCCAGCGGGTGGTGGCACTCACCCGTGAGCAGGCCGTCGACAAGCGAATAGAGAAGCGGACGGTGAGTTCCTGATGGCCTGGACGCGTGAACAGATGGCCGCGCGGGCCGCGCTGGAGCTGCGCGACGGCCAGTACGTCAACCTCGGCATCGGTCTGCCCACCCTGATCCCGAACCACCTCCCCGAGGGCGTCGAGGTCACCCTGGAGTCGGAGAACGGCATCCTGGGCACCGGCCGGTACCCCACCGAGGCCGAGGTGGACCCCGATCTGATCAACGCCGGCAAGGAGACGGTCACGGTCCGGCCGGGCGCCGCCTTCTTCGACTCGGCCCTGTCCTTCGGCATGATCCGGGGCGGGCACATCGACGTGGCGGTACTCGGCGCGATGCAGGTCTCCGCCTCCGGTGACCTCGCGAACTGGGCCGTCCCCGGAAAGATGATCACCGGCATCGGCGGCGCGATGGACCTCGTCCACGGCGCCCGCACCGTCATCGTGGTCATGACCCATACCGCCAAGGACGGCTCCCCCAAGATCCTCGAGGAGTGCGCCCTGCCGCTCACCGGCAAGGGCTGCGTGAACCGGGTCATCACCGACCTCGGCGTCCTCGACGTCACCGGCGACGGCCTGGTCCTGGTGGAGACCGCCCCGGGCGTGGGCGTCGACGAGGTCGTCGCCCGGACCGATGCCAAGCTCGTCGTCGCGGAGGGACCGAAGTGAGGGACGTCTACATCGTCGACGCGGTGCGCACCCCGTTCGGCAGGTACAACGGAGGCCTGGCGGGCGTACGCCCGGACGACCTGGCCGCGCACGCGATCCGCGAACTCCTCGGCCGGACCCCCGGCCTGGACCCGTCGCGGATCGACGACGTGTACTTCGGCAACGCCAACGGCGCGGGCGAGGAGAACCGCAACGTCGCCCGCATGGCCGCCCTCCTGGCCGGCCTGCCCACCACCGTCCCCGGCGTCACGGTGAACCGGCTGTGCGCGTCCGGCCTCGAAGCGGTGATCCAGGCCGCCCGTACCATCGCGGTCGGCGACGCGTCGGTCGCGCTGGCGGGCGGCGTGGAGTCGATGACCCGGGCGCCGTACGTGCTGCCCAAGTCGGACCGGCCCTTCCCGGCCGGGCACACCGAGATGTACTCGACCACCCTGGGCTGGCGCATGGTCAACCCGGCGATGGACCCGCAGTGGACGATTCCGCTCGGCGAGTCGGCGGAGCTGATCGCGGACCAGCACGGGATCACCCGTGAGCAGCAGGACGAGTACGCCCTCGCCTCCCACCACAAGGCCGCCCGGGCCCAGGCCGACGGCCTCTTCGACGCCGAGCTGGCTCCCGTGCCGGTGCCGCGCCGCAAGGGCGACCCGGTGGAGTTCACCGCCGACGAGTGCGTGCGCCCGGACACCTCCCTCGATGCGATGGCGAAGCTCAAGCCGTCGTTCCGGAAGACCGGCGGAAGCGTGACCGCCGGGAACGCCTCTCCGCTCAACGACGGCGCCGCCGCGCTGCTCCTGGTCGACGAGGAGGGCCTGCGGGCCACCGGACGCGAGCCGCTCGCCCGGGTCTCGGCCACCGGCGTCTCGGCGACCGACCCGCAGTACTTCGGCCTCGCCCCCGTGGAGGCGGTGAACCGCGCGCTGGCCAGGGCCGGCCGGACCTTCGCCGACCTGGACGTGCTCGAACTCAACGAGGCCTTCGCCGCCCAGGTGCTGGGCTGCGTCGCCGAGTGGCCCGAGTTCGACCCCGCGGTCCTCAACCCGCGGGGCGGCGCCATCGCCCTCGGCCACCCGCTCGGCGCCTCCGGCGCCCGCCTCGCCGGCACCGTCGCCCACCAGCTCGCCCGCAAGGGGAGCGGCACCGGCATCGCCACCCTCTGCATCGGCGTCGGCCAGGGCCTCGCCCTGGTCCTCGACCGCTAGTCACCCCAGGGACTCACCCATGACTCTCACCCAGCACGACATCGACGCGGAGATAGCGGCCGAGCACGCCGCCTACGAGAAGCGGGTCGCGGACGGCGCACCCGTCGAGCACCACCCGCGCCGCGACTACGCTCCGTACCGCTCCTCGGTGCTGCGCCACCCCGAGCAGCCGCCGATCGCCATCGACGTCACCAAGGACCCGGAGCTGGTGGAGCTGGCCTCGCCCGCCTTCGGGGAGCGGGACATCACCGACATCGACAACGACCTGACCCGGCAGCACACCGGTGAGCCGGTCGGCGAGCGCATCACCGTCTCCGGCCGCCTCCTGGACCGCGACGGGAAACCGGTCCGCGGGCAGCTCGTGGAGATCTGGCAGGCCAACTCGGCCGGGCGGTACGCGCACCGGCGCGAGCAGCACGACGCGCCGCTGGACCCGAACTTCACCGGCGTGGGCCGCGCCCTCTCCGACGACGACGGCTTCTACCGCTTCACCACCGTCCAGCCCGGCCCCTACCCCTGGCGCAACCACGTCAACGCCTGGCGCCCGGCCCACATCCACTTCTCCGTCTTCGGCTCGGCGTTCACCCAGCGCCTGGTCACGCAGATGTACTTCCCTAACGACCCGCTGTTCCCGTACGACCCGATCCTGCAGTCGGTGACGGACGACGCGGCGCGGCAGCGGCTGATCGCGACGTACGACCACAGCCTGTCCGTGCCGGAGTTCTCGCTCGGCTACCACTGGGACATCGTGCTCGACGGCCCGAACGCCACCTGGATCGAAGAAGGACGCTGACCCGAGATGACGAAGATCGACACCAGCAGCCCGGAGCAGGTGCTGCCGACCCCGTCGCACACGGTCGGCCCCTTCTACGGGTACGCCCTGCCCTTCCGCGGCGGTGAGGACATCGCGCCCGCCGGGCACCCCGACACGATCACCGTGCACGGGTACGTGTACGACGGCGCGGGCGACCCGCTGCCCGACGCCCTCCTGGAGCTGTGGGGCCCGGACGCCGAGGGCCATGTCCCCACCGCCGACGGCTCGATGCGGCGCGACCCCGCCTCCGGCGGCTTCCTGGGCCGCAACGGCGTGGAGTTCACCGGCTTCGGGCGCATCCAGACCGACGCGAACGGCCACTGGTACGCGCGGACGCTGCGACCGGGCGCACGGGGGCGCAGTGCGCCGTACGTCAGCGTGTGCCTGTTCGCGCGCGGGCTGCTGGTGCACCTGTTCACCCGGATCTACCTGCCGGGCGACACGGCTGCGCTCACCGCCGACCCGCTGCTGGACCGGGTGCCGGCCGAGCGCCGCGACACGCTGATCGCCGCGGACGAGGGCCACGGGACGTACCGTTTCGACATCCGCCTTCAGGGCGAGGGCGAGACGGTCTTCCTGGAGTTTCAGTGACATCACCTGCCCTCCCCGACCCCGCCGGGAGCGACACCGACACCGACACGAGCCTGCTCGCCCCGGGGTGGGCGGGCTCGCCGGCCGCGTCGACGACCGGCGAACGCGCCTATCTGCGGGCCCTGCTCGACGCGGAGGCGGCGCTGACCCGCGCCCAGGCCGCGCTGGGGCTCGCCCCCGCGGAGGCGGCGGACGCGGTGAGCACGGCCGCCGCCGACCCGGCCGCCTTCGACCCGCGCTCCCTCGCCGAGCGCGCGCGGGGCGGCGGGAACCCGGTCATTCCCCTGGTGGCCGAGCTGACGAAGGCGGTCGGCGAGCCGTACGGACCGTACGTGCACCGGGGCGCGACCAGCCAGGACATCCTGGACACGGCGACGATGCTGGTCGCCGCCCGCGCCCTGGACCTGCTGCGGCCCGATCTCGCCCGTACGGAACGGGCGCTGGCCCGGCTGGCCGCCGAGCACCGGGACACGCCGATGCCGGGCCGGACGCTCACCCAGCACGCCGTGCCGACGACGTTCGGACTGAAGGCGGCCGGATGGCGCGCGCTGGTGCTGGACGCGCGGGACCGGATCACGACGGTGCGGGACGCACTGCCCGCCCAACTCGGCGGCGCGGCGGGCACCCTGGCCGCCTTCGAGGCGTACGGCTCGACGGACCCGACCGCGCTGCCTGCCGCCTACGCCCGTGAACTGGGGCTGCGGGCACCCGTACTCCCCTGGCACACGCTGCGCACTCCGGTCGCCGATCTGGCCGGCGCCCTCGCCTTCGCCGCCGGGGTGCTCGGGAAGATCGCCGTGGACGTGCTGACGCTGTCCCGCACCGAGATCGGCGAGGTCGCCGAGGGCAGCGGGGGCGGTTCCTCGGCGATGCCGCACAAGGCCAATCCGGTGCGGTCCACGCTGATCGCGGCGGCCGCCCGGCGCGCGCCGCAGCTCGCTGCCACGCTGTACGGCTCGCTGGCCGCCGAGGACGAGCGTCCGGCCGGGGCCTGGCACGCCGAGTGGGAGCCGCTGCGGGACCTGCTGCGGCTGACCGGCGGCGCCGCGCGGGATGCCGCGGAGCTGGCCGAGGGGCTGCGGGTGCGCCCGGACGTGATGCGGGCGCACCTCGGCCTCACCCACGGGCTGATCGTCTCGGAGCGGCTCTCGGCCGAACTGGCGCCGGTGCTCGGGCGGGCCCGTGCCAGGGAACTGCTCACCGAACTGGCGTCGCGTGCCTATGCCGAGGACCGCGGCCTGGGTGAACTGCTTGCCGAGGTGCCGGGGTTGCGCGAACTCGACCTGACCGCCGCCACCGACCCCGCTCGTTACACGGGCGCGGCTGCCGCCCTTACCGACCGTGCTCTGGAGCGACGTTGACGACCATGCTCAACCACCTGTCCCAAGGCCCCGCCTCCGCTCCTCCGCTGTTGCTCGGCCCCTCGCTGGGCACGTCGTACGCGCTCTGGGACGCGGTGGCGCCCGAACTGTCCGTCCGGCACCGGGTGATCCGCTGGGACCTGCCGGGGCACGGAGGTTCCCGGGCCGACCTGATCGGGCCCGGCGCCACCGTCGGGGACCTGGCCGATCTGGTGCTGGCGCTCGCCGACTCGCTCGGGGTGGCGCGGTTCGCCTACGCCGGGGTGTCCCTGGGCGGCGCGGTGGGCCTGCATCTGGCCGTGCACCACCCGGAGCGGGTGTCGTCCCTGGCGGTCGTCTGCTCGTCGGCGCACTTCAACGGCGCCAAGCCGTGGGAGGAGCGGGCCGCGCGGGTGCGCGAGGAGGGGCTGGCACGGCTCGCGGACAGCGCGGACGCGCGGTGGTTCACGCCGGGATTCACCGTGCCACGGTTGGTCCGGGACCACCGGGAGGCCGATCCCGGTGCGTACGCGGCCTGTTGCGACGCGCTGGCCGCCTTCGACCTGCGGGACCGGGTCGGTGGGATCACCGCGCCGACACTGCTGGTCGCGGGGCGCGAGGACCCGGCCACTCCCCCCGCGCACCTGCGGGAACTCGCCGACGCGGTGCCGGGCGCGACGCTGACGGAGATTCCGGGTGCCTCGCACCTGGCGCCGGCCGAGCGCCCGGAAGCGGTGCTGACGGCGCTGCGGGCGCACTTCGACGGTGCGGCCGGGCGGGGCATGGCGGTGCGGCGCGAGGTGCTGGGCGACGCGCACGTGGACCGGGCGCAGGCCCGGCAGACGCCGTTCACCGCCCGCTTCCAGGACTTCATCTCGCGCTACGCGTGGGGCGAGATCTGGACCGACGAGACGCTCTCGCGTCGCGAGCGCAGCATGGTCACGCTGACGGCGCTGGTCGCGCACGGCCACTACGAGGAGCTCGCCATGCATGTGCGGGCGGCGCGCCGCAACGGGCTGACGCCGGAAGAGATCGGGGCGGTGCTGCTCCAGACGGCGGTGTACTGCGGGGTGCCGGCGGCGAACTCGGCGTTCGCGACGGCGCAGCGGGTGCTGGCCGAGGAGGCCGGGGGCACGCCGCCGGAGTGAAGCCCCTCGGCTCGTCCCGACGGCCTCTCAGCCCGCTTGGCCCACTACCGCCAGGGCCTCGCGGGCGCGGGACGCGAGGCCGTCGGCGCCGCAGGATTCGGCCAGCGCCAGTCCTCGGTCGAGCTCGGCCGCCGAACGGGCCGCGAGACCGTACTCCACGCGGGCGGCGGCGTGCTCGTACTGGCAGGGCGAGGCCTCCAGGTAGGTGACGGCCTGGGCGGCGAGCCGGACCGCGCGCTGGCCGGTCTCCAGTGCGGCGGCGCAGCGCAGGGCCTCTCCTATCGCGGTGTCCGTGCCGAAGCGTTCGGCATGGCGGCGGGCGTCGGTGGCCAGTCGGGCGGCGCGGCCGGGGTCCTCGCCGGCCAGCGCCCGGGCCAGTTCGGTAGCCCAGGGGACGACCACCGGGTTGTGCCGGCCACGCGCGGCGGCCGCCTTCTCGGCGGCCTCCAGTTCGTTGACGCCCTCCTTGGTGCGGCCGGTGGCGAGCAGCAGCCGGCCGCGCACCGGGCGGGGATCGGGCAGCACGATCGTCGACGGGTAGGGCGGTGCGAAGCCGTACTGGTCGGCGACGGTCCTGGCCTCCTCGACGTGGCCGCGGGCGAGCAGGGTGTCGATCAGGTTGCAGATCGCCGACCAGTACAGCGGCAGTCCGCGGCCGACGCGCTCGGCGATGCGCAGTGACTCGCGCAGCGACTGCTCGGCCTCCCTCAGGCGGCCCCTCCTGCGGTGGCCGAGGCCGACGTAGGCGTGCGCGAGGGAGAGGTGGCCACCGCTCCAGCCGGCACTCTCGTAGGCGCGCAGGGCCTCGGTGAACAGTGCCTCGGCACGGTCGAGCCGGTCGGCGTAGGCATAGGAACTGGCCAGCATCATCGGCAGTTCCAGGCCCCACTCGGTGTCGGTCCAGCCGAGTCCGGGCGCGAGCCGGCCGTTGACGAGGGCGCGGTCGCACAGTTCGACGACCTCCTCGGCGCTCTCGCCGTGGGTCATGGCGTCGAAGCCGCGCAGGATGAGCAGGGCGCGCTCGGCGTTGTCGCGGCCGGTGCAGGTGGCGGCGAGTTCGGCCAGGCGTGCGGAGCGGTGCGGCGAGGAGGTCTCGCCCGCGTGGATGCCCTCCCACATGTACTGGGCGGCCTGGAGTCGCAGGCGCGCGGAGGGGTCGGGGCTGCGTGCGGCCTCCGCCTCCACGGTGCGGACGGCCTCCTCCAACTGGTCGTTGTGGAGCAGCGCCTGGGAGAGCCGGAAGACGGCGTCCACACGCTGTTCGCCCTCCAGCCCCGGCATGGCGAGCGCGGTGCGCAGGTGACCGATGGTGGTGGCGGGCGCGGTGAGGAGGGTGGCGCAGCCCAGTTCGAACAGCACGCGCGCGTGGGACTCCGGCAACGGCGGTTCCTGCAGCGCCCGTTCCAGGCAGCGCCGGGCCGCGTCGGGGGCTCCGACGGCGAGGTGCTCGCGGGCGGCCTCACGCAGCTGGGCCACGACTTCCTGGTCGTCGTCGGGGTGCACCTTGAGCAAGTGACGGGAGGCGGCCGCGGCGCCGAGCCCGGAGTCGGCGACGAGCTGGGCCGCTATGCCGTGCATCGCCGTGCGCAGCGCGTCGGGGATGGAGTTGTAGACGGCGGTGGCGATCAGTGGGTGGACGAACTCCAGGTCGCCCGCGCCCGGTTGCCGGGCGGTGGCGTCGGGTACGGACAGGATCCGGGCGCCCCGGAGCAACTCGGCGCAGCGGGCGGCGTCGGCGCGGTCCAGGGTGGCGAGCCTGGCCACCATGTCGACGGTGATGCCGCCGCCGAGGATGGCCGCGGCCCAGGCGAACCGGGTGGAGTCGACGCCGAGTTGCTCCAGGCGGGCGACGAGGCCGCCGCCGCGGGCGGAGCGGTTCAGGGCACGCAGTTCGGCGGCCTCCGCCTCGACGGGTTGCAATTCGCTGTCCTGGACCTTCGCGAGGAGTTCGACGGTCTCGTAGGGGTTGCCGCCGGTGACGGCCCACACCTCGCGGCAGAACGCGGCCTCGGCGTGTGCGCCGAGCGTGGCGCGGGTGAGTCCGGCCGTCGCTTCCGGGGTGAGGGCGTTCAGCGGGGCGAGGGGCCGGCCGACGGCGGTGGCCGCCTCCAGGTGACGGGCGCTGTCGCCGCTGACGTCGCCGGGACGGCGGGCGATGACGACCAGGACGGAGGTCTCGTCGAGCCGTTCGGCGAGGGCGGCGAGCCAGCGCAGGGTCTCCTGGTCGGCCCAGTGGGCGTCGTCGATCAGCAGCACCAGCGGCCACTCCCGGCGGGCGAGCCGGCGTACGGCGGCGACCAGTCCGTCGCACACGCCCTGCGGGTCGGCCTGCCGCTCGCCGGGGTCCGCTATGCCGAGGGCGGGACCCGCGATGTCGTACCAGTCGCCCAGGTACTCGCGGGCCTCCTCGGGGAGCATCGACACCAGGGCGGGCTGGAGCAGTTGGCGCACCACGTTGAAGGGGACGGACCTGAGGGTCTCGCCGCCGCGTGCCGACCAGACGGTGCAGGCCCGGGCCTCGGCGATCCGGCGGGTCTCGGCGAGCAGCGCCGTCTTGCCGACCCCGGCCTCCCCGCGGGCCTCCAGCAGGGTGCCGGGGGACGAGCGGTCCGCGCACAGGGTGTCCACCGCACGCGTGATGGTGGCGACTTCCTCGTCGCGCTCCCAGAGGGAGGCCGGGACGGCGCCCGCCCGCCGTACCTCCGTCATCCCGCTACCTCCCCGAGTCGCCCGAATGACGTACAGAGGCTGAGCCTAGCCCTCCGATCGCGCAAGTGGTGGGCGCTCCGCCGACCAGTTGCCGTGACGGGTGACATGCGGTAAAGCGTGAACGACGGACCGGGCCCGTCATCAGCGGCGGTGCGGCCGGGCACCCGTCAACCTCGCGCGGCGCGGGGCGCCGGTCGGTCCGGAAGAGGGTGGTGCGACCGGGCCTCTCATCCGCCTTTCACCGACGCCTCATACGGTGGGCACATGACGCAGGCGACTCCTCCCGGGTGGTACCCGGACCCCGGACAGAAGAATGACGGTCCCGCCACCGAACGCTGGTGGGACGGCACGGCGTGGACCGACCGGGTGCGCCCCGCGGGGGCGGACGCCGCATGGGCTCCACCCGCGCAGCCGCCGGGGCAACCGCCGGTCCAGCCGCCGGTGCGGGACACCGCGGCCGGGCCGTATCCCGTGCACCCGGGCTATCCGGGCATACCCGTCCAGCCCCCGTCCGCGCGACGGCGGCGGCTGCGTGCCGGCACAGCCGTCGCGGCGGCCGTGGCGGTGCTGGCCGGCATCGGGGTCGGCGTGTACGCGCTCACCGACGACGGCTCGGGTGGCGACAACACCGGCGCCTCGCGGCAGGACCGGCGCGGTCCCGGCGAACGGAACGACCCCTTCGGCGACTCGGGCGGCGGGGGCGGTGGCGAGGACGGCCGGTCGCCCGCGCCGGACTCCCCGGACCAGTCGGAGCCGCCCACGATCGACAGCGGTTCGGTGACGGACGCGTTCAGCGGGATCAGCCTGCCCATACCGGACGGCTGGTCGGGGCAGGAGTTGCAGGTCGGCGCGCAGGTGACGTCGGACGACGCCTACAAGTGTCCCGGCGACACCTCCAAGTCCTGCACGAAGGGCGGCGCCTACTCGGCCCCCGCCGTGCTCCTGAAGACCGAGGGCGACACCGCGGAGGAGGTCGCGAAGGCCGACATCGAGGCGAACGCCGAGGAATCCTACGGCGGCGAGTCCTACGGCGGGATCACCTCGCACGAGGAGCTGGCCTCCAAGGCGGTCACGGTCGCCGGTCAGAAGGGGTACCTGGTCCGCTGGAAGGCGGTCACCGCCAAGGGCTCCGACGGCTTTGTCGAGTCGCTGGCGTTCCCCTCGCCCGCCGACGCCGAGCGCATCGTCGTCGTCCGCTTCGGTGTCGACACCGACCAGCAGCAGACGGTCATCGACGACATCACCAAGGGCATCGAGGTGGACACCTCGGGCGGCGGCGGGGGCAACGGGCAGGACGTCTGACCGGCCCGGCGGTGCCTACGGAGGCACCGCCGGAAAACCGTCGGCCGGGCGGGGCGCCCTTCCGCTCAAAGGGTGCCCCACCCGGCCGGGGGTGCGCGCCGCCCCCGTCCCCACGGTGCGGCGCGGGCAGGCCACCGTCCAGTCATCCCGTGGACGGCGGCCTGTGTCTCAGGGGAGGCCGAGCGCAGGCAGCACGACGGCCTCCACGAACCGGACGAGGTAGGCCGCGTCCGCCGGCTCGCCCTCCAGGACGGGCCGCATCCGCAGCATGCCGAAGAGCTGTGCGGGCACGTACTCCAGCGCCGGATGACCGGCCGGCACCTCTCCCCGGGCCACACCGCGCGCGAGGATCGCCCGCAGCGCGGCGGTCTCCGGCTCGACGAGCGCCTCGCGCAGCGCGCACTTGAGTTCCGGGTCCTCCATGACCGCGTGGCCGAGCGCCTGGAGCAGCCCGGTGTCCTTGCCCGCCCCCTCGCCCGCGGCCGCGGCCGCCCGGCGGAGGTCCTCGGCGAGCGAACCGGTGTCGATGCCGGTGAAGCGCACCCGGCGGTTGGAACGCAGTGCGGCGGCCACGAACTGGGGCTTGGTCTTCCACTGCCGGTAGAGCGTGGACTTGCTGCACCGGGTGCTGGCTGCGATGCCCTCCATGGTGACGGCGTCGTAGCCGCACGTGCTGAGCTGGTCGAGCACGGCGTCGAAGAACTCCTGCTCACGCTCTGGCGTGATCTTGGAGCGGCGCGAGGCGCCGACCGCTTCCGGTCGGTCCGCGTCCTGCGACGTCATGGGCCCCGTTCCTTCCCGTTTCCAGTGTGTTCTATGTCTATCGATACGCCAGTGTACCGGTACTCCACCGTATCGGTACACTGGCGTATCGGAACGAGGTCGTATCGATGAAAACCGTCACACGCCCCGTACCCGAGGAGCCGCACGCACCACCGTCAGTGAAGGGGCCGGGGGATGAATGCCCGCAGCGAGCCTGCAGAAGCGGGGCCGGACGCGCCCGCGCGCCCACCGCTCGTCCGTGAGCTCCTGCTCGTGGCCGGGCTCTTCCTCCTCTACAAGTTCGGCCGCCGGCTGGCGACGGGAGACACCGCCGAGGCGTTCCGCAACGCCCACCACGTGTGGGACTGGGAACGGGTGCTCCGGCTGCCCGACGAAGGCACGGTGCAGTCCCTGCTCCTGCACGGCGACACGCTGATACACGTCGCGAACACGTACTACGCCGCCGTCCACTTCCCGGCCACCCTGGCCTTCCTGGTCTGGCTCTACCTGCGACGGCCCGCGCACTATCTCTGGGCCCGCCGGGTGCTGGCCGCAGTGACCGGCGCCGCGCTGGTGCTGCACCTCCTCTTTCCGCTGGCCCCGCCGCGCATGCTGACCGCGACCGGCCTGATCGACACGGCCCGGCTCTTCGGGCCCTCGGTGTACGGGCCGCCGCGCACCGACACGTTGTCGAACCAGTTCGCGGCGATGCCCTCGCTGCACTTCGGCTGGGCCCTGATGCTGGCGATCGGTCTGATCGTCGCGACGCGGACCCGGTGGCGCTGGCTGTGGCTGCTGCATCCGCTGGTGACGCTGCTGGTCATCGTGGGCACCGCGAACCACTACTGGCTCGACGTGATCGTGGCCACGGCCCTGCTCGGCCTCGCGCTCGCCGTACTGCGGCTGCCCGAGCGGCCCCGACGGCCGCGGTGCGCCCTCCCCCGCCGGCGGACCGAGGTCCGGCGCCGGTCGGCTGCCGAGCGGCCCGCGCTGGTCGGGGCGGGCCGATGAACGCCGCCCTGGTCGCCGTACTGCTGTCGCTCGTCTCCGCCTGCGCCTACGCCGCGGCGGCCGTCGCCCAGGAGCGGCTGGCCTCGCGCGCCTCCGGCGCCGGTCCGCTGCGGATGCTTGCCTCCGGCGCCTGGTGGCGGGCGGTCGCGCTCAACGCCTCGGCGGCACTGCTGCACGTGGTGGCGCTCAAGTACGGCCCCCTCACCGTGGTCCAGCCGCTGGGCGCGCTCACCCTGGTCGCGGCGGTGCCCCTGGGGGCGCGGCTGGCGGGCCGGCGGGTGAGCGCGATCGAGTGGCGGGGCACCGGTCTGACGCTGCTGGGCCTGGGCGCACTGCTGCTCACCGCGTCGGGGCCCGCCCCGGACGACGTGCTGAGCGTGCCGGAGGCGCTGACGGTGTCCGGCGCCACGGCGGCGCTGATCGGCGTGCTGTCGCGGCCCGGCACCCGGCCGGGGCTGCGGCACGCGACGGCGTCCGGCATCGCGTCCGGCGTCGCCTCGGCGCTCACCCAGACCGTCACGGTCGCCGTCACCGACCGGTCGGGCCCGCTGCTGAGCGTCCAGGTGGTCGGCGTGGCCGTGCTGGTGGCCGCCTTCGCGACCGGCGGACTGCTGCTGTCCCAGACGGCGTACCGGGGCGGTCTCGGCGCCCCGCTGGCGGTGGTGACCCTGGCCAATCCGGTGGCCGCCGCGGTGATCGGGCTCTCCCTGCTCGGGGAACGGCTCAGGGGCGGCGCGGGCGGCGTGCTCCTCGCGCTGACCGGTGCGGCGCTGGCCGCCTGGGGAGTGCTCCAGCTGAGCCGGGCGACCCCCGAGCGGCCGGAGACGGCCGCACCGCTGCTCGCGGGTCCGGTACTCGCCGGCCCGGAGCCGGAGCCGAGGGGACCGGCACCGGCGGGACCCGGGATGGTGCCCCGGCAGCCGGGGCCGGGGCACCTCACGCGGTTCTAGTCGCTCCAGTCGCCGGGTCCGGGCCGGATCAGTCCGTGATGATCGCCGGGTCGCTGGTCCCCGGCCGGCCGTTCTCCACGTGCCCGGCGAAGCGCCGCAGGAAGGCCGGGTCGGTCTCGGAGGTGACCGTCACGTCGTACCAGCGCCGGCTGCGCGCGAGGTCGACGGTGTGGTGCACGGTGGCGCCGGGGCGGACGGCGAGGGTGCGGGTGCGGCCGTCGTGGGCGTTCGCGATCCGGAGCCGGACCGTGCCGGTGCCCGTGTGGGTGAGCGTCAGCCGGAGGTCTTCGCCCTCGTGGCGCGCGGTGACCTCGGGCCCGGCGGGTCCGGCGGCCGCGTTGGCGCCCCGGAAGACCCGCAGGAAACCGGCCGGGCCGTGCACGGTCAGGTCGTAGGAGCCGCCGGAGTAGGCCGAGTTCCAGGTGTCCGCGATGTTCTCGCCGGCCTCGGTGGTGTACGTCCAGGGGCCGTCGGTGCGGTTGCCGGAGGTGACGAGGAAGGCGGCGCCGGCCCGGGCCCCGGAGCCGAAGGCCAGCGTGAACTTCCCGGCCGCCGCGTCCACGGCTCCGTCCACGTGCGGGGCGTAACGCAGCGGGCGGGTGGGACGCGTCCCGCGTTCCTGCCGGGGCATGCCGGGGTCCGCGGGCGGCGTCGGACGGTAGTCGGGGTGGCGTTCGCGGTCCGGCGGCTCGTAGGCGTCGGTGTCCGGCAGGCGGGCCGGGCGGCTGTCCGGGCGGGAGAAGTCGAAGGCGGAGGTCAGGTCGCCGCAGACGGCCCGCCGCCAGGGCGAGATGTTCGGCTCGCGGACGCCGAAGCGGCGCTCCATGAAGCGGATGACCGAGGTGTGGTCGAAGGTCTCGGAGCAGACGAAGCCGCCCTTGCTCCACGGCGAGACGACCAGCATGGGCACGCGGGGGCCCAGCCCGTAGAAGCCCTCGCGGTGGCTGGCGCTGCCCTCGAAGACGTCCAGCGAGACGTCGACGGTGGAGCGGCCCTGCGCGGCGGACTTCGGCGGCAGCGGCGGCACCACGTGGTCGAAGAAGCCGTCGTTCTCGTCGTACGTGATGAACAGGGCGGTCTTCGCCCACACCGCCGGGTTGGAGGTGAGCGCGTCCAGGACCTGGGAGATGTACCAGGCGCCGTAGTTGGACGGCCAGTTGGAGTGCTCGGAGAAGGCCTCCGGGGCGGCTATCCAGGAGATCTTCGGCAGCTTGCCCGCCTTGACGTCGGCGCGCAGCCGGTCGAAGTAGCCCTCGCCGCTCTTCGCGTCGGTGCCGGTGCGGGCCTTGTCGTACAGAGGGTCGCCGGGCTTCGCGTCGCGGTACTTGTTGAAATAGAGCAGGGAGTTGTCGCCGTAGTTGCCGCGGTAGGCGTCGTCGATCCAGCCCCAGTGTCCGGCCGCGTCCAGGCCGTCGCCGACGTCCTGGTAGATCTTCCAGGAGACCCCGGCCGCCTCCAGACGCTCGGGGTACGTGGTCCAGTCGTAGCCGAGTTCGTCGTTGCCGAGGACCGGGCCGCCGCCCTCCCCGTCGTTGCCGGTGTGTCCCGACCAGAGGTAGTAGCGGTTGGGGTCGGTGGAGCCGATGAAGGAGCAGTGGTAGGCGTCGCAGACGGTGAAGGTGTCGGCGAGCGCGTAGTGGAAGGGGATGTCCTCGCGGGTCAGGTACGCCATGGTGGTGGTGCCCTTGGCGGGCAGCCAGCGGTCGTACTTGCCGTTGTGGTAGGCGTCCTGCCCGTCGGACCAGCCGTGCGGGAGCCCTTCCAGGAACTGCATGCCGAGGTCGTCGGCCTCCGGGTGGAACGGCAGCACCTCCGTGCCGTCGCCCTTGCGCTGGTGCCACACCGACCTGCCGCCGTCCAGTCGCACCGGGTGCGGGTCGCCGAAGCCGCGGACCCCGCGCAGCCTGCCGAAGTAGTGGTCGAACGAACGGTTCTCCTGCATCAGCACGACGATGTGCTCGACGTCCTCGATCGACCCCGAGCGGTGGTTCGCCGGGAGCGCGGCGGCCCGGTCGATGCTCGCGGACAGCGCGCCGAACGCCGTCGTGGCGCCCGCGAGTTGGAGGAATCTGCGCCGGTTCACTTCGGCCATGGGGTGAGGGACCTCTCGCCTTGGGGGTGGCTCAACCGGCCGAACGGTGCCGGGTGATGACGGAATGCGCGCGAAAGGAGTGTTCCAGGAGCAGCAAACGTCAGGGAAGGGTCCGGTGGCGCTGGTGTGAAAGTCACCGGTACGCGAGGTGTGCCGGGCCCGCCGTACGGGGATGGTCGCGATCATGACAGGCATGGACACGGAAGCACCGGCACCCCCCACCCGACGGCCCGTACGCCAGCTCCTCGCCGCCTCGGTGGGCAACGCCGTGGAGTGGTACGACTGGTACGCCTACACCTTCCTGGCCACCTACCTCGCGGACCAGGTCTTCCCGAAGGGCGCGGACAACTCACTGGTGCCGCTGCTGTCGACGTTCGCCGTGTTCGCCGTGGGCTTCTTCATGCGGCCCGTCGGTGGACTGCTGATGGGCGCGATCGCGGACCGGCGGGGACGGCGCTCCGCGCTGACCGTCACCATCCTGCTGATGGGCGGCAGCAGTCTGCTGGTCGGGCTGACCCCGACGTACGCGGCGGCGGGTGTGCTGGCCCCGGTGGTCCTGGTCCTCGCGCGGCTGCTCCAGGGGCTGTCGGTGGGCGGCGAGTTCGCGGCCTCGACGACCTTCCTGGTGGAGTCGGCGGGGCCGGGCCGGCGCGGCCTGTTCTCCAGCTTCCAGTACGTCTCGACGACGGCCGGGCAGCTGCTCGCGTCCGGGATCGCCACGCTGCTGGTGGACACGCTGAGCGAGGACCGCATGAACGGCTGGGGATGGCGGCTCCCCTTCGTGTTCGGTGCCGTCCTCAGTCTGGTCGGCTTCTGGATCCGGCAGGGCGCGCAGGAGACCCGCAGCAGCGAGCAGCAACGGGCGCCGCGCCCGGCCCTGTTCGAGGCGCTGCGCCGCCATCCGCGCGAGTCCCTGCTGATCTGCGGCATCACGGCGGGCGGCACGATCGCCTACTACACCTGGACCTCGTACCTGCCGACGTACGCCGAACTCAACGCGGGCGTGGCCAAGTCGGACGCGCTGCTCGCGGGGACGATCTCGCTGGCCTTCTTCGGGCTGCTGCAGCCGCTGGGAGGCATGCTCTCCGACCGGTTCGGGCGCCGTCCCCTGCTGCTCTTCTTCGGCGTGGGCTTCGCGCTGCTGAGCGTGCCGCTGCTGCACTCCCTGCGCGACTCCTTCGCCGTGCTGCTGCTCGTGCAGTGCGCCGGGATGGTCCTGCTGACCGGCTTCACCTCCATCAGCGCCGCCGTCAACGCCGAGGTCTTCCCGCCCCGGGTGCGGGCGGCCGGCATCGGCTTCCCGTACTCGCTCACGGTGGCGCTGTTCGGCGGCACGGCACCGTACGTGGGCACGCTCTTCAAGGACCTGGGCCACGCCGGGATCTTTCCCTGGTACGTCGCCGTGCTGTGCCTGCTCTCCTCGCTGGTGTACCTGCGGCTGCCGGAGACGGCGCACAAGGAACTGCGGCGCTGACGCCGGGCCTTCCCGCCGGGTTCTCCCGTCGGCTTCTCCCGTTCGGGTTCTCCCGTCAGGTTCTCCCGCCGGCCTCTCCCGCCGGGCTTCGGGCTCACCGGTGCCAGAGCGCGCGTCGCAGGGCCGCTTCCGTTCCGGTGAGGTAGACGGCGGTGGCCAGCCACTGGGCCGCGTACTGGTCCCGGTCGTCCCCGGCCGGACGCCCGAAGGCGTCCCGGGGACGGCGGGCGGCCACCGTGCCGAGCGCGGCGAACAGGTCCGCGCCGGTGGCGAACCCGCCCCGGCGCAGCGCGGCGACGTGGCGGCCGCGGTCGCTCTCGCGCGCGGGTTCCGCGGCGGCACGGCGTCCGCCCGTGACCGCCAGTTCGACCAGATCGCGCACGAGCCGGAGCGGCGAGTCGACCGGACGGGCGTCGGCGTCGGTGAGCGGGGACTGTGACGGTGACGGTGACGGACCGGGTGCCTTTGCCGGGAAGTGCGCGTCGCGCAGCCGGTCGTAGCCGAGGTCGGCGCGGTCCCGCCATTCCTCCGGGAGGCGGAGCGTCGCCGCCCCGGCGCCGGGGACCGGCCCGACGGCCAGTGGGCGCAGGGTCGTGACCCGGCGGGGGTCGACACGCCCGAGCAGCCGTACCCGCAGCCCCGGGCACGCGCCCAGCCGCCGGAGGTTGGCGGTGTGCGCGAGGGCGGGATGGCGGTGGGCCGGTGCCAGCCGGACCACCGGCCCCGAACCGTCGTCGGTGCGGACCCGGGCCAGCACCTCCGCGCCGTCGGCGGCGACGATCTCCACGTCGCACCCGGCCAGCGGCGGGGCAGGCCCGGTCCCGTCGACGGCGCCCGTGGGCCCGGCACCGGCCCAGGTGCGTCCGGCGGCGAACGTGGCCCGGACGCCGGGCTCCGCGAGCAGCCGGCCGTCGGGGGCGACGACGGCCCCGGTGACGACCAGACCGCCGCGGGACAGCCGCTCGTGATCGCTGAGGAAGGAACGGACGGCGACATGGGCGGTCCCGGCGCGGCGGGCCCGCCCCGGGCCCCCCGGTCCGATGTCGCGCAGCGTGTACCAGCGGCCGGCGTCGTCGACGAGATGGGTGAGGACACCGCCCAGGGCACCGGGGCCGACGACCGGTTCCCGGCAGACGCCGTAGAGGCGCAGCGGCCCGTCGGGGTGGTGGTTGCGGTGGACGGCGCCGATCAGCTCGGGGTCGGGGTCGGCCGCCTTCAGGCGGTGGGTGACGAGGAGGAGTTCCCGCAGGGCGGCGACCGACTCGGCGGGCCGGTGGACCCGGTGGGCACCCTGCGGGTCACGCGCGTCGCGCAGGTGGCGTGCGGCGTCGAGGGCCGCCCCCTCCGCACGGTGCAGGCCGGCCAGGCGTGCGGTGTGCGCGGCCCGGAGCAACTCGGCCTGGAGAACCGCGCCCGCCGCGGTGACCCCGGCCGCCAGGACGGCCGCGGCCGCCGCCCAGAGCCCCTCGGCGGCACGGACCTGCTCGGCGGACGGCCCTCGCGCGGGAAGGGCGGCCGGCGCGGTGGGCGGAGCCACTCCGGTGGAGGTTCCGGTGGGCGGAGCCGCTCCGGTGGAGGTTCCGGTGGGCGGGGCCGTCCCGGCGTGCGGGGGCGGGGCCGCGACCGGGGCGGCGCCCAGGGCGGCGGTGCGGTGCAGGCAGCGCGGGGAGAGGAGGCAGGTGCAGCGGGCCTGGTCCGGTGCGGTGATCGTGCCGGACGGGCCGGGTGTCAGGGTGACCCGCGCGTCCTCGCCGCAGCGGATGCCGTACGTGCCGTCCTCGGCGGCGTCGACGGGGGTGGCGGCCAGCGACTCGACGGCCGCGTCGAGTCTGCGGCGCAGCCGGGTTGTCAGGCCTTCCACCGCGGCGGCGAACACCTCCGGTGCGACCGGCGGGAGCGAGGGGGCGGTGCCCGGGCGGGGACGGGTCATCGGGCGGCTCCACGGACCTGGCCGCCGACCCAGCGGGCGAGCGAGAGGGGGCTGAGGGCGGCCACCGGCATTCCGGCGGCGACGAGTTGGCGGGTGACGGGGACGGAGTAGCGGGGAGTCCCCTCGCCGTCCAGCGCGGCGCAGCCCAGCAGCCGGACGCCGGAGGAGACCAGGGTCCTGGTCTCGGCCAGCAGTCCCTCGACGGCGGCGCCCTCCTCGAAGTCGCTGACGACCACCACGAGGGTCCGGTCGGGCGCCCTCACCAGGGAGCGGGCGTGGGCGAGACCGGCCGCGATGTGTGTCCCGCCGCCGACCTCCACCTCGAGCAGCAGCGAGAGGGGGTCGGCGACCAGGCCGGTGAGGTCGGCGACCTGGGTGCTGAAGGTGAGGAAGTGGGTGGAGATCATGGGTGCTCCGCCCAGGATCGCGGCGGTGAGCGCCGACCAGACCACCGAGTTCTCCATGGAGGCGGAGACGTCGACCACCAGGATCAGCCGCCAGTCGTTGTGCCGTGCGGTACGGGTCCTGAACACCGGCCGTTCGGGGACGACTTCGACCTGTCCGTCCTCCCGGCGGCGGGTGTGCGCGAGGTTGGCCCGCAGGGTGCGGGGCAGGTCGAGCGGGCCGCCGGGGCGGCGGGTGGGGCGCGGGGTGGTCAGGCCCGTCAGGGTGGGGCGCAGGCGGGTGGCGAGTTCTTTGGTGAGTTCCTCGACCAGTCGTTTCACGAGGGGCCTCAGGCTCGCCACCCGCTGCTCGGGCATCCCCCTGGCCAGCGTCAGCACGGCGGACAGCAGTTCCACGGAGGGCCGTACGGAGGCCGGGTCGAGCAGGGCGATGGCGTCCGTGCGGCCGTCGGCGACGGCACGTTCGAGGACTTCCTCCCGGATCTCCGCGCCGAACAGCGTCCGGAGGTCCTCGGCCCAGTGCCGGATGCTGGGGCAGCTCCGCGCCCGGCCTCCGGTCCGGTCGTCGCCGGCGGCGCTGCCTCCGGAGGTGCCGCTCGCGCCGGATTCCGGCTCGCCGCCGTCTTCGCCCTCTTTCGTCTCCCCGCTCTCCCCACTCTCCCCGTCTGCTTCCCCGCCCTCCCTCTCGAAGAGTTCGTCGAGTGCCCGGGCGTACGGCCGCAGGGCCGCGGGGAGTCGCGCGGTGTCGCGGCCGAGCAGCAGCCGCCAGCGGTCCACGGGGCCGAGCCGTGGGGGTCCGGCTCCGTGCGGGGCCTCGGCGGCGGAACGCTCCGTCGGCGGCGCGGGAGCCGACGTCGCCCCGGAGTCCTGTGCCGCCGGGGCACCCACCAGGTCCGCCAGGCCCAGCTCCCGCAGCAGGGTGAAGCCCTCCTCGTCGGCCGCGGCCCACCGCCCGACCAGCTCGGCCGACGCGGGGAGCCGCAGGTCGGGCAGGTCGCCCAGGCGGTCGGAGACGGCCGCGAGCACACGGGTCCGTCCCTGCGGTGTGAGCGCCCGGAAACCGCCACGCAAGGCGTACAGCCGGTCGAGGAAGCCGCGGTCACTCATGGTTTCCACGCGCTCGAACAGCGGGCCGAGGGCGGTGGACGCGGACTCGATCAGGAATCCGGCCGCGACGAGCACCCCGGTGAGCCGGCGTTCCAGCCGGCGCCGTCCGTCCGGCCCGGTCGCCGTGTCCACCCAGCCGGCGAGCCTCGTCCCCAGCACGTGCGAGCCATCGAGGTCCAACAGTACCCGGGCAGCCTGGGCGGCGCCCTGGAGGAGCGGGGAGCCGGTGCGGGACAGCGCGTACAACTCGCCGTCCAGCCGCAGGCCGAGCCGGTCCGTGGCGCTGCGGACGGCAAGGGTGACGACCGCGACGGCGTCCCGGGTCTCGTCGCTGCCCGCAAGACCCGGCAGGACGCGGACGGCGGCGTCCAGCAGGAGCCCGGCGAGCCGGGCCGCCCGGTTCCGGACGCGTTCGGTGGTGCCGGGCAGGTGCCGTCGGCTTATGGACTCCAACAGGTCCAGAGCATCGAGGAGTTCGGGCAGGCCGGCGGCGCCCGGCAGGACGCGCTCGGCCTCCGTGAGGCCGTCGTGGAGCAGGTGCGTGAGCGCGCACCGGGCCGCGGCCCCCAGGAGGGCGACGACCCGGGCCGGGGTGACCCGGCCGGCCTCGGCCGCCCTGCGGTGGTTCTCCCGGAGGGTGCCGTCGGCCGCCTGGGCGGCGGTCACCCCGCGGACGCCGACGAGGTCGAGGCGGGCGGCGACCGACGGGGTCCACGCGGCCCGCCACCGGGTGGTGAGCGCGCCGCCCTCCCCGGCCGCGGTCACGGCGACGGGCTCCGCGTAGCCCACCCCGCATTCCCTAAGGCGCTGGAGCAGGATCTCGCGGCGGGCGTCGAGCGCGGAGCGCAGCGGCGTGAGCCGGAGGTCCCGGCCGCCCGGGTCGGCCGGGCCGGGCAGCCGCAGCGCGGCCAGTTCGGCCTCCACCCAGGGTCCGAGGCCGGAGCGGGGAGTGCCGGGCGCGAGGTGGCCGCGTCCCGTGCCGACCAGGACGGCGCCCAACTCCCGTTCGGGGACCTGGCCCCGGCCGAGTACGGACGTCACCGCCTCCACCAGTTCCCGGCGGCCCGGTGCGGGCAGGCCGCGCAGGGTGCCGAGGTCGCAGGCCAGCCGCAGGGCCTCGACGGCCTCACCGGTGCCCGCCGTGTCGCCGGACGCGCGGATCTCCCGGCACACTTCGGTGAGGAACCGGGCGGCGGCGTCACGGACGCGGCCGGGGTCGCCACCGGCGTCGAGCAGCGCCTGCCGCCAGCGCGGGGCGCGGATGCCGGCGGGGTACCCGGAGCCGGGGTCCAGCAGGGCGAAGGCGTACGGCACGAGGGACGTGACGACCGGGGAGCCCGGCCCCGCGTCCGGCACGGTCTCCGCCACCGTCCCCGGGTCGCCCTCCTCGGACAGTCCGGGCACGTGGAAGGCGCCGACCACCGCCGCGACCCGGCGCTGTCCCTGCGCGGCGATGACCCGGCGCATGTGTGCTTCGCGGGCGAGGCAACCGGCGGGGAGGCCGTCTCGGTCCGCGCCGTCCCGGCGCACCGCCCGCCCGAAGGCGAGGGCGGCGCGGCGCACGGCCTCGGGAGCGCTGCCCGGCGCCAGTGCCTCGACGGTGCGGTCCCACAGCTCGTCGACGTCGGTGCCGGTGCCGGTGTCGGTGTCGGTGTCGGTGCCGGTGTCGGTGTCGGTGTCGGTGTCGACGTCGGTGTCAGTGTCGATGTCGGTTCCGGCCGGCGGCACGCGGAACCACGCCGGGTCCGCCAGCGGCAGATCGCAGCAGACCACCTCCGCGCCCCGTTCCCGCGCCCAGCGGATCGCCGCCAGTTCCGGCGAGAAGTCGGCGAGCGGGTAGAGGTGCAGCCGGCCGTCCTCGTGGGCACCGCTCAGGGCCACCGGCGCCACGGTCCGCGGATCGGCGAGGTACGGCAGCCAGGTCTGGAAGTCGGCCGGCAGTTCCACGCAGACGACCTCGGCGTCCGCGGCGTCCAGCAACCGGGGGACGGCGACGGCCAGTGCGGGGCTGTGGTGGCGTATGCCGATCAGGTACGGCCGCGTGTCAGCCGTAGGCACCACCACCTCGGTGACGGTCTCTTCGCGTGCGGTCATGGGTCCCAGGTGCGCGGGCGGGCGGGGGGTGGACAGGAGGCGGCGGGGACGGCCGCGCGACGGCCGTCCCCTCCGGTGGCGGACGTCAGCGGCGGCGCCTGTGCGGCCGCGGCACCTCCAGTTCCTCCAGGCGCGGCCCGTCGCCGTCCTGGACGCGCTGCCAGGCCTCGCGGTACAGCCCGGCGACGGGCCGGGTGGGCACGACGGTCCCCAGGACGGGTGCCTCGCCCTCCAGCAGGTCGTACATCGGCAGCTTCCACCGCTCCAGGGGCAGGTGCGGATTGCCGGGCTGGGTCCAGCCGCCGGGCAGGAACAGCGAGCGTCCGGCCTTGGAACGGCTGCCCTCGACCACGAGGTCGGTGGCAGCCAGTTCGGCGCGGGCCGCGCGGAGCCTGGCCGTTCCGCCGCGCTGCCCGCCCCAGCCGCTCCAGCGGGCGGTGTTGCGGTCGGTGGGGTCCGGCATGGCGAGCAGCATCAGGTAGACGACGGCGGCGTCCTCGCCGATGCCGTACCGCTTGGCCGCCTCGCCGACCAGGTCGGGCACCGAGCGGGCGGGGTCCTGGGGCCACCACAGCCCGTCCGCGTCGCGCTCCCCGCCCATCGGTTGGCCGGGGTCGGCGAGCAGTTCGGCGAACGACCGGTCGTGGACCAGGCGCAGTGCGGTCTCCTGGGTGTTCGGCCGTTCACCGGTGAACAGCGCCGCCAGGTGCGGGTCGTGACCGGCGGCGTCCAGCAGTGCCGGCCGGATCGCGGGCAGCGGTTCCGTCCGCTCGGTGCCCAGGACGACCGCGCCGTGGCGTTCGAAGTCGTCGCCCGTCTCGGCAGGGTCTCCGGCGGCCCGCCGGAACGCCTCCCAGTCGACGCCCCGCCGGTCGAGGGCGAGCAGCAGGCCGGGATGGGCCAGCCGTTCGCGCAGCGCGGTCAGGACGCCGGGCAGGGCGGCGCGCAGCGGGTCGCCGGAGGGGAGCCGGTGGGCGAGCCACGCGGCCAGGGCCACCGAGCCCTTGAGGACCGAACCGTCGAAGCCGGGCGACTTCTCGGCGGTCTCCAGGTAGTAGCGGCCGGTGCTCCAGGTCAGGTCCTTCGTCAGCCGGGGCTCGGTGGCCAGGTCGACGAAGCCCCGCAGGGCGTCGGCGGGCGCCCAGCCGACGGGCTCGACGGTGCGGACGGCGTCGTGCAGCACCTCCTCGGGCAGCGGGGTGCGCCGGCCGAGCCGCTCGTTCCAGACCTCGGCCGCGCGGGCGGTGTCGGGGCCGTGCGTCCAGAGCCGGGAGGGTTCGGTGGGCAGCAGTGCCGCCAGGACGGCCCGCAGGGCGCCGCTGTCGAGGGACCTCAGCTCGTCCTTCGCCACGCGGGCGTCGGCGGACTTCACCCCGATGACCTTGAGGGTCGCGGAGGGCACGTTCGTGCGCTTGTCGTCGGTCTGCGGCATCCCGGCGAGCACCAGCCGGGCCGTGGTCGGGGTGACGCCGGTGAGCCGGGCGAACTCCTCGGCGGCCTCGGGGCGCCAGGGCACCGGCCCGCGCTCGGCCAGTCCGGCGCGGAAGGCGGCGACCCAGCCGGGTGGCCGGGTCGGCTCCGGCACGAACGGCTCCTCGGACACCGGCGTGTAGGGGGCCGGTGTCTCGAAGCGGCCGGACGGGTCGTGGTGGACGGCGCCGTAGTGCTTGCCCTTGACCTCGTGGGGTCCGTACTCGCGGACGAACTGGTACCAGTCGTCGGGGAAGACAAGGAACTCGCCGCCCTCCAGGTCGAGCACGGTCCCCCTCCGGTACCCGTGCGTGTCGCCCGGCCCGTCGAAGGTGTCGGGGTCGAAGGCCAGGTGCACCCGGCGCCAGTGGCCGGGGTCCAGCTCCGTCAGCCCGTGCGCGTCCAGTTCACCGAGGAAGGTGTCCAGGGCCTGCCGGTGCTCCTCCACGGTGGCCTCCGAGGCCGCCCGGAGCGCCAGTACGGCGGGCAGTTCGGGCAGGGCCAGCCCGTTGAGGTGCTCCAACGGCTCCTGCTTGGCGAGCGAGAGGTGAAAGATGCCCGCGGGAGCCGGTTCCGCCAGCCCCTTCATCGACCGGGCGAGGAGCTGCGGCAGCTCGAAGAGGCTGTGCCGGAAGTCGTAGTACCCGCGTGCGTCGCGTTCGGTCAGGCCGGCGCCGTTCAGCGCGGAGGCGAGCAGGTGGTCGCCGAGCGCGGGCCGCGGTTCCTCCGGGGTGACGCCCCGGACCGCCGAGTCCAGCCGGGCGAGCAGCCCGTCCAGAACGCGCTGCTGCTCGGCGGCGTAGCGCGCCACGCCGGTGATGCCCCGGAGCAGCCCTTCGTCGCCGGCCTCCGGGAAGAGCGTGCGGACAGGTCCGAGGACCGCGTCCCGGTCCGCCGCCCCGTCCTCTCCGGTCGTCTCGGCCACGGCCGCCGCCAGCAGCGCCGCCGCGACGTCGTCGCCGACCCGGCGGAGCGCCGCGGAGCCCTGCGGGTCGCGGGGCCGGAGCAGGTGCCAGTAGCGCAGGGGCGGCAGCAGGGGGGTGCCCGCGGAGAAGGGACCGGCTGTCTGATCACGCGTGAAGTGGGCGAGCACCGCGTTGTCGGAGTCCCGCAGCTGGAGGTCGCTCGACCACCGCATCACGGTGACTGCCCGGTCGGTGCCGGGGAAGACCAGCACGTTCTCCGGGCTCCCGCCCACGCGCCACGGTACGACCACCGAGCGGCCGGCCAGGTCCTCTCCGTGCCGCGAGCCGTCGGGCCGGATGATCACCCGCCAGCCGATCAGCCCGTCCACCGGGGCGCACACCGGGCCCGGTTCGGCGGACGGGACGGGCAGCAGCCACGAGGTGCCGAGGGTGCTGCCCTCCGGTGCGGCGCGCAGCCCCTCGCCGAACCAGTCCGGACCGCCGCGCTCCCCCACCGTGTCGTCGGCCGGGTCGTAGGCGTGCCAGTCGCTGTTCCTGTCGCGGGACCAGTCCTGGACCCAGAGCCAGTACGAGGTCCCGTCGCTGATCACCGGCCGCCGCCAGGGGACTTGGGTGTCCCCGGGCCGCAGCACGCCGCGGCCGGTGGTGCTGCCGCCCCCGGGGACCGGGAGGGAGGCGGACGGCATGCCGTTCGTCCCGCCGCTGCCGTCCGCGTGGCAGGCGTAGGAGGAGCGGACGTCGCCGACGAGTTCCGTGGGCGGCGAGGTGCCCGTGTCGGGGTGGTACCAGTAGCCGTACGAGGTGGACTCTGCGGACGTGTACCAGGAGACCAGCAGTCCGCCGTCCACGTACCGGACGTCGGGGCGGTCCGCGTCGTCCGGGAGGCGCAGCTCGTGGCTGAGGACCGTGCCCTGCGCCCCTAGTACCCGGGCGTGTGTGCCGTCGAGGACGACGAGGTACGGCCAGGCCTCGGCCACGCGTGTCGCGCGGGCCCCCTCCGGGGAGGCGGACGAGCCGATCGCCTCGTCCCAGGCGGGCCAGCCCAGTTCGTCGACGATCCCGTCCCGCAGGGCGCGGGCGAGCACGGGCGCCATGCCGGTGCCCAGCGCGCCGCGCACCTCCTGCTCGGCGGTCGCCAGGATCTCGCCCGGCAGCCAGTTCAGCGTCTGGAACGGGCCGCTGTTGAGGGCGAAGTCGCCCAGTCCGCTGGTGAGGTAGCCGCGGCTGACCTCGGCGACCCACTCGGCGAGCATCGGGCGGCCGCCCGGCGACTCGGCGAGCCGGGTCACGGTGCGCTTGTCGATGCCCTCGCGCCCGTAGGTGGGGCAGCCGCTCCGGAAGACCTCCCGGAAGCGGGTGTCGGCCGCCAGGGCGAGGAGGTCGCGCCGTTCGTCGAGGTCCGCCCAGTCCTGGAGGTTGAGCCACGGGCGGTGCTCGGGGTCCCCGACCGGGATGCCCAGGGCGAGGAGCTGGTCGAGGAGGTTGACGTCGCCGACCGGGGGCGGCAACGTACCGCCCTCGTCGTTCAGTTCGGCGCGGAGGGCGCCGGCCAAGCGGTCGACGAGGGGGTACAGCCCGGACGGCGCGATGTACCGCTCGTGGGTGCGGCACAGGGCGAGGAACCTTCGGGTCCAGCCGGCGGTGCCGTCGGGGGACCGGGCCTCGGCGGGCAGCGTGGCGTCGCACAGTCCCTCGGTGGCGCCGGTCTTCTCCAGCAGGTCGAGCCACTGTCCCAGCTCCTCGTGCTCCCACTCCGAGGGGAGCAGTCCGAGCAGGGAGCCGCGGGCGGCGGGTTCGCGCCGGGTCAGTTCCACCAGGGCGGCACGGTGGGCCTTCCACCAGCCGGGCGGTGCCTTGCGGGTGCCGGGCAGCGGCAGCACCTCGCGCAGGTAGGCCGTTTCCTCGGCGAGCGCGTTCCTCCCCGCGACGGCCTTCGCCAGCCTGCGCAGATCGCCCGCGCCGGGGCTCGACGGGGCCACGCCGTGCGCGGCGAGCCGGACGAAGAGCCCGCGCAGGTGCCGGAAGGCGGTGGCGGCCGGCACCCGGGACGAGAGTCCCTTGGCGTAACTGGAGAGCACCTTGGTCGGCATGGCGCCGGCGAGGGCGAACTCAAGGAACACCGCGTCCATGCGGGCCTCGTCGAACGGCAGGGCGTGGGCCGTCTCGGCCTTGCGCGCGTTGACGAACATCTGCGAGGCGTACGCCCTCTCGCCGGCGGCCAGGAACACCCGGCCGGCCTCCTCGTAGAAGGTGGGCAGGAAGTGCGGCACGGAACCCGCGAGGCGGGCTCCGATCGACTCGTAGGTGGCGCGGGCCCGCTTCGCCCGGGAGCGCACCGTCCTGGCGACCTTGTTCATCTCCTCGACCAGGGACATCGCGAGGTGACCGTCGGTGGGGTGGCGGACCAGCACCCACTCGGGGAAGCCCATGGCCCGGTGCTGTCCGACGCCGACCTCGACCGGCTCGGCCACGGGCAGCAGCCCGAGGAACCCGCCGCCGTCCCCGCCCGCCGGGTCTCCCGCGGCGGATTCCGTGCCGGACGGGTCGGCGGGCGTCAGGCGGACGACGATCCGGTCGTCCAGGCCCGGATGCCGGTAGGCCCGGGTGAACACGGGCACGGCGCGGTCGCCGCCCCCGGTGGTGCCCGGCGGCAGCACCGCACCGGCGCGCAGCAGCTCCTCCACCTCTGCCGCCGCCCCGTCCCGGGTCGTGCCGTCGCTCATGATCGTGTGCCTTTCGTGGGTGTGGTACGTACCGCCGCTGCGGCGTTCACTCGGCGCCGTCCGTGGGCACGGCGCGGCCTGCGTGCAGGGCGGCCGCCATGCGCATGCCCTCGGACCAGGCGACGGGGCCGACCTCGCGCAGCGGAAGGCTCCGGTACGCGTCCTCGTGGTTCCAGGTCAGGGCGCCGGTCCAGGCCTTCTCCTCGGTGTAGGGGTCGCTCATGCCGACGGAGACGGTGACGATGCGTCCCGCGTCCCGGACGCGGTCGACGATGCGGCCCCCGGAGACCTGGTAGCCGAGGGAGGTGGCACGGGCGGAGAGGTGGAACCACGAGCGGTACTCGGCACCCGCGAACTCGGTGACCACGTCGGTGTCGCCGCCGTCGGTCTCCCCGGGCGCCTCCCAGGTGGCCCGGTGGATCTGCTCCACGCCCTGGGTCAGGCCCAACTCGGCGGCGAAGGTGCGCAGTTCCTCCAGGCCGGGGAGGAGGACCGGGTGGGGCATGGTCACCGTGCGGGGGGTCAGACGGACGGTCTCGCCGTCCAGGTTCACCACCCGCAGTCCGTCCGACGCGTCCGCGTCGCGCAGGAAGCCGGCCTCGTCGGGGCCCTCGCCGACCACCACGATGTCCCGCAGGGCCGCCTGCCACGCCTCGTCGGGCCAGACCTGCGCGAGCAGCCCGGTCGGCACCGGGAGCGAGGACACCATCCAGTTGTCGACCTGCGCCACGCACTCGGCGGCGTGCCGGTCCAGCCACTCGGCGAAGCGCTGGAGTTCGACCACCTCGGGGCGGTCCCGTATCTCCGCGGGCAGAGCACGCTCCCGCTTCCCCTCCGCCGGGGACTTCGCCGACGCGGACCGCGCCACCACCCGGCCCTCCACCAGGGCGACTTCGTACGTGTCGCCCGCTGCCAGCCAACCCATCAGCTCTTCGCCTCTCCCACTACTAGGAACGCACGGCACAGCACGGGGCCCCTGAATCGGCACGCTCCGCTGTGGCGTTGGCCAAAGACTAGGGGCACCCACCGACAGCCGGGTGAGCCGACCGCGCGGGGCCCGAACGGACCGGAGCCGTCGGCAGGTCGGTGGTGCGCGGAACACCCGGGCGACGTCGGCCGGGCGAGGCCCTCGACCCGGCAAAATTCCTCCTGACGGAAGTGCTGTTGCCGGGGCGGGGCGGCGTCGCGATGGTGTGACCACACGACGTCGAGGACGACGGGAGCCGCGCATGCCGCACATGACCGCCTTCGCCAGGAACCAGTGGTACGTCGCCGCCTACAGTCACGAGGTGGGGCGCGAGTTGCTGGGGCGCACGGTTCTCGGTGAACCGCTGGTGCTCTACCGCGCCGAGGAGGACGGGAGCCCCGTCGTCCTGCACGACCGCTGTGTGCACCGCCGCTATCCGCTGTCCGAGGCGCCCACCCGGCTGGACGGGGACCGGATCGTGTGCGGGTACCACGGGTTCACGTACGACACGACCGGCACCTGCGTGTACGTGCCGGGCCAGAAGCGGGTCCCGCGCACCGCCCGGGTCGCCTCGTACCCGGTGGCCGAGCGGGACTCCCTGGTGTGGGTGTGGATCGGCGACCCGGCGTCGGCCGACCCCGAGGCGGTGCCGCGGGCCCGGCACCTGGACGCGCCGGGCTGGGTCACGGTCCGGGGCATGGAGCCGATCGACGCGGACTACGGGCTGCTGGTCGACAACCTCCTCGACCTGTCCCACGAGACGTATCTGCACGGCGGTTACATCGGCACGCCCGAGGTCGCCGAGACGCCGATCACCACCGAGGTCGACGAGGGCGCCGGAATCGTCCGGGTGAGCCGGCGCATGGACGACGCCGAGTGCCCGCCGTTCTACGCCAGGTCGACGGGCATCGGCGGGCGCATCGACCGATGGCAGGACATCGAGTACCACGCGCCCTGTCTGTACGTGCTGCACAGCAGGGTCGCGCCGACCGGCGTGGCGCCGGCGCCCGACGGCAGCGATCCGGACGGCTTCCACACCGAGATCACTTACGCCATCACGCCGTCCGGCGACGGGAAGGTGTACGACTTCTGGGCGGTCTCCCGGGACTGGGCGACGGACGACACCGAGGTCACCGACTTCCTGTACAAGAACAACCGCACGGTCGTCATGCAGGACGTCGACGCGCTCAACCTGCTCCAGCGCACGCTCGGCGGCGAGCGCACCGGATACCAGGAGCTGAGCATCAACATCGACACCGGTGGTCTGGCCGCGCGCCGCATCCTGGCCCGGCTGGTCGAGGAGGGCGAGGGTGACGGGGCCGTGCGGCGGGCGGCCCGGTGAGCGGGCGCACCGGCGAGGTCTACCGCGTCGACTGGCTGCCCGGCACCGACGTCCTGCACGGCACCTGCCACTGCGGTGCCGAGCACAGCGCCGAGGACCCGGTCGCGATGTGGGACTGGATGCTCGCCCACCCGCAGGGACACGACCGCGCGGGGCACGGCTCGTGACCCGGTACGAAGCCCGGTACGAGGCCGAACTCGTCGTCGACCGCCGGGAGACCGCGGCCGACGGCGTGCTCGCCCTCACCCTGCGCCACCCGCTGGACGCACCGCTCCCGGCCTGGGAGCCCGGCGCCCACATCGACGTCGTCCTCGGCCCGGGCCTGGAGCGGCAGTACTCGCTCTGCGGCGACCCGGCCGACCGGGCGGTGTACCGGATCGCGGTGCTGCGCGAGACCGACGGCCGGGGCGGGTCGGCCTACGTGCACGGCGAGTTGCGGGCCGGGGACAAGGTCCGGGTGCGCGGCCCGCGCAACAGCTTCCGGCTGGAGCGGGCGCCCCGCTACCGCTTCGTCGCCGGCGGCATCGGCATCACCCCGATCCTGCCGATGCTGGCCGCCGCCGAGGAGTCGGGCGCCGCGTGGAGCCTGCTGTACGGCGGTCGGACCCGCGCGGGTATGGCGTTCACCGGGGAGCTGCGGCGGTACGGCGACCGGGTCACGCTCGTCCCCGAGGACGAGTCGGGGCGGCTGGACCTGGCCCCGGTGCTCGACGACGTCCCGCCGGGCACCCTCGTCTACTGCTGCGGGCCCGGCGGGCTGCTGGACGCCGTCGAGGCGCGCTGCCCGGCCGGGAGCCTGCGTGTGGAGCGGTTCCGTCCGAAGGAGGCCGACGCGGGCGCCCCGGCGGAGGCGGAGTTCGAGGTGGTGCTCGCGCGCAGCGGCCGTACGGTGGCCGTCCCGCCGGGCGTGTCGGTCCTGGACGCGGTCCGGGAGGCCGGCGTGGAGGTGCTCCACTCCTGCACGGAGGGCACCTGCGGGACCTGCGAGACCGAGGTCGTCGAGGGCGAACCGGACCACCGGGACTCGGTGCTCACCGAGGAGGAGCGGGCCGCCGGGGAGACGATGCTCGTCTGCGTGTCGCGATGCCGCGGCCGGCGGCTCGTGCTGGACCTGTGACTCAGCGGCGGCGCACGGCCGGTTGAAACCTCAACGGCCCATCTCGACACGGGCATTGACCACGGCTCCGCCCCGGCCCTACGTTCCCGCTGAGCACGTTCCCACTGAGCACGTTCCACTGAGCACGTTCCTCCAGGGGGAGTCATGCGTCGTCTGCTCGTCGGCCTCACGGCCGTGTCCGTCCTGGCCGCCGCGACGGCGTGCGGCTCGTCCGACGACTCCGGGGGGCCGGAGGGGTCCGGCTCCGCCGGCGGCACCACCGAGGTCGAGGTGGGTCTCATCCCCATCGTCGACGTGGCCCCCCTGTACCTGGGCCAGAAGAAGGGGTTCTTCGAGAAGCAGGGGCTGAAGCTGTCGTTCTCCAGCGCGCAGGGCGGCGCGGCGATCGTGCCGGGCGTGGTCAGCGGCCAGTTCCAGTTCGGCTTCAGCAACATGACGTCCCTGATGGTCGCCCAGTCGAACGACGTGCCGGTGAAGGCCGTCGCCAACGGCATCGCCTCGACCGGTGAGGTGGGCAAGGACTTCGAGGCGCTCACCGTCAAGGGGGACAGCCCGCTCAAGTCGCCGAAGGAGCTGGAGGGCAAGAAGGTCGCCATCAACACGCTGAAGAACATCAACGAGACGGCGGTGCGGGCCTCGGTGCGCAAGGCGGGCGGCGACCCGGACGAGGTGGAACTGGTCGAGCTGGCCTTCGACCAGATGCCGGCCGCGCTCGACGCCGGGCGGATCGACGCGGCGATGGTGGTGGAACCGGCGCTGGCCACGATCAAGAGCCAGGGCGGCCGGGAGATCGCCTCCCCCATGATCGACGTCGCCCCGAGGCTGACGGTCGCCATGTACTTCACCTCCACCCGGTACGCCGCGGAGCACCCCGAGGTGGTGGAGAAGTTCCGGGCGGCCACCGCCGAGTCCCTCGCGTACGCGGACGCGCACCCCGACGAGGTCCGCGAGGTCGTCACCACCTACACGAAGATCCCGGCGGACGTGCTGGCGAAGGTGACCCTGCCGAAGTGGCCGGCCGAGCCCGATCGCGCCGCCATCGAGGAACTGGCGAGGCTCGGCGAGGCGGACGGCCTGTTCAAGCGGGCGCCGGACCTGGACAAGCTGCTGCCGTGAGGGGCGCGAACGCCGCACTGGGTGCGGCCGGGCTCGCGGCCTTCCTCGCCCTGGGCGAGGCGGTGCCGCGGCTGGGCCTGGTCGAGGAGGACTACTTCCCGCCCACCAGCCGGATCGCCGACGCGCTCGGCACGGAGGTGGCGGACGGCGCCTTCTGGACCGCGCTCGGCGACACCCTCACCGGCTGGGCACTGGGCCTGGCCGTCGCGGTCGGCGCGGGGATCGTCGTGGGGGTGCTGCTGTCCGTGGTGCCGTACCTGCGTGCGGCGACGGCGTCCACGATCGAGTTCCTGCGCCCGATTCCGTCGGTCGCGCTGATCCCGCTGGCGGTGCTGCTGTACGGCACCGAGCTGCGGTCGGTGCTGCTCCTGGTCGTCTACGCCGCCTTCTGGCAGGTGCTGATCCAGGTCCTGTACGGGGTGCGGGACGTCGACCCGGTCGCCGAGGAGACGGCACGCTCGTACGGCCTGGGCGCCTGGGCGCGGGTCCGGTACGTGCTGTGGCCGACCGCGCTGCCCTACGTCATGACCGGGGTGCGGCTGGCGGCGGCCGTCGCGCTGATCCTGGCGGTCACCGCCGAGCTGGTCGTCGGGGCGCCTGGCCTCGGTGCGCGGATCGCCGTGGCGCAGACCTCGCAGGCCGTGCCCGAGATGTACGCGCTGATCGTCGTCACCGGGCTGCTGGGCCTGCTGATCAACGTCGGCGCGCGGTCGGTGGAGCGGCGGGCGCTGGCCTGGCACCAGTCGGTGCGCGGGGAGGTGGCGGTGTGAGGCGCCTGCTGCTGCGACTGGTGTTCGTGCTCGCGCTGCCGGTGGTCCTCGTGGCCGTCTGGTGGGTGTCCTCGTCCGGCAGCGAGGACGTGTACTGGCCGCCGCTGCGGACGATCGTCGAGACCTTCCCGGACGTGTGGACCGGCGAGCGGTGGCGCGGTGACGTCCTGCCCAGTGTGCTGCGGCTGGCCGCCGGTTACGCGCTGGCGGGACTCGCCGGTGTCGCGCTCGGCACGCTGATCGGCTCCTACCGACGGGTGCGGGCGGTGTGCGAGCCGGTGCTGGAGTTCCTGCGCGCGGTGCCGCCGCCGGTGCTGGTGCCGGTGATCATGCTGTTCGCGGGCATCGGCGACACGATGAAGATCGTCGTCATCGCCGCCGGGTGTGTCTGGCCGGTGCTGCTCAACACGGTCGAGGGCGTGCGGGCGGTGGACGCGGTGACGGCCGAGACCGCCCGCTCCTACGGCATCACGGGCGTGGCACGGTTGCGGCACGTGGTGCTGCGCTCGGCGAGCCCGCAGATCTTCGCGGGGCTGCGCCAGGCGCTGTCCGTCGGCATCATCCTCATGGTGATCAGCGAGATGTTCGCGGCCAGCAACGGGCTCGGCTTCACCATCGTGCAGTTCCAGCGTTCCTTCGCGATCCCCGACATGTGGACCGGCATCCTGCTGCTCGGTCTGCTCGGCTTCGTCCTGTCGGTCCTCTTCCAACTGGTCGAGCGGCGTGCGCTCGGCTGGTACCACGGCCTGCGCGCCGCCGCCCGGCGGTCCCGGTGAGACCCGCGCCTCGTGACTCGTGACCAGTTGCTCGTGACCAGTTGCTCGTGACCAGTGACTCGTGAAAGGGCGGTCCATGCTCGACGTACGTGGCCTGAAGAAGGTGTACGAGGGTGCGGGGCGGCGTGTCGAGGCGGTGCGCGATCTGACCTTCTCCGTGGCGGCCGGTGAACTGGTCTGCCTGGTCGGCCCGTCGGGCTGCGGGAAGACGACGCTGCTGAAGTGCGTGGGCGGACTGCTCGAACCGACGGCGGGCGAGGTGTTCCTGGCCGGCCGCAGGGTGACCGGTCCGCCACCCGGGACGGCGTTCGTCTTCCAGGAGTACGGGCGCAGCCTGTTCCCGTGGATGCGGGTCGGCCAGAACGTCGAACTACCCCTGAAGCGGAAGAACTTGAGCAAGGTGCGGCGCACGGAGCTGGTCGTGGACGCGCTCGCGTCGGTCGGGCTGGCGGACGCCGCCGGGGCCTACCCGTGGCAGTTGTCGGGCGGCATGCAGCAACGGGTGGCCATCGCGCGGGCGCTGGCGTACGAACCCGAGGTGCTGCTGATGGACGAACCCTTCGCGGCGGTCGACGCGCAGACCCGCGCCGACCTCGAGGACCTGGTACGGGCGCTGTGGCGGGAGCGGGGCATCACGGTCCTGTTCGTCACCCATGACATCGACGAGGCCGTCTACCTGGGCGAACGGGTGATCGTGCTGTCCGCCTCCCCCACCGTCGTGCGGGAGCAGCTCCGGGTCGACCTGCCGGACGGGCGGGACCAGGTGCACACCCGGGTGGCTCCCCGCTTCGCGGAGCTGCGCACCCACGTGTACGAGCAGATCCAGGCGGCGAAGCGCGCGGTGCCCGCCGCCCCGCCTCCGCAGTGACCATCCGTCACTCGGCGGCGGGGACGACTCTCAGGTGGGAGGGGGCGTGGCGGGGACGTGGTGACCGGTGGGCGGCGCGGCGCGGTTCCCGCAGGACCAGCGTCAACCGCGTGTAGCCCAGCTCCTGGAGCGACGCGGGCGTTTCGACCACGACCCGGCACTCGGTGGTGCCCCGGCGCGGGTCGGGGTGGTGCAGCGGCCGTACGGCACCGTCGTGTTCGACGGCCCGTGCTCCGACGGCACGGATCCAGTGCGGCAGGCCCTGGCAGTAGGCCGCCTCCATGATCGGGTCCTGGGCGATGTCCCGGCGGACGGCCTGCAGTCCGGGGTCGTGGCCGTACCGCTCCAGGGTGGCGGCGAAGTGCGCCAGCATGGGCAGGCACCAGCTCGACTCGTGCTCGCCGAGGACCGTGGCGGCGTCCGGGTGGAAGAGGACGAACCGGAGGAAGTTGTCGTTGGGCATGGCCGTCGGATGCGGTCCGGCGCCTTGGAAGAGTGTCCGGAAGGCGCCGTTGGCCAGCACCACGTCCCAGCGGTGGTCGACGACGAGAGAGGGGAAGGGGACGGCCTCCAGGAGGGCGGTGTAGTCCTGGAGATAGGCCTGGGCCTCGGGGGTCGCGGGGGCGGGCCGCGGCGCCGGCCGCTGCCCTCCTGCCTGAAATGCCATCGGGAGGTCACCCCTCTTGCCTGTGCGGCCCTTCTCGCGGCGTCCGCATCCTGTCGCCCCGACGCGAGGCGTGTCAACTATCGTGGCATTTCGTGCCTGTTGACGGCTGAAATAGGCCACAGTTGTGGCGATGCCTGGATGTGAGTTCGAGCGGCAGGCTACTCTCCGGGAAGTTCACGGCAACTGCTTGTGAGAAGCCTGTGAGGCCTGTGAGAGACGTAGGAGAGCTGTCGGTGACGGGTGGCTTCGAAGGTCCGGGCGCCAAGCCGACCACCGCGCTGGCCGCCGTCGTCGCCCGGGTCGGCGCCCTCGCGGACCGGCTCGACGTGCCGCACGCCGAGGTCTTCGACGTGGGCCGGCTGTCCGCCGCCTCCGGCGTCCCCGAGTCCGTCGTCGGGGCCCTGCTCGGGGGCCGGCCGACGGGCGAGCCCGATGTGCAGACCAGGTTCGTGCAGCGCCTGGACCTGCTGCGCCGCACCCGGCTGAAGCCGAACGGCCGCAAGTACACCCAGCAGGAGATAGCCGACGGCGCCGGGATGTCGCGGCAGCAGGCAGGCGCGCTCATCAACGGCGACCGGCGCCCCACCATGGAGCACTGCGACGCCATCCAGCGCTTCTTCCGGGTGCACGCCGGCTTCCTCACCGCCGAGGACCCCGAGGCGCTCTCGGGCGCCCTCCAGCGCACCGAGCAGGAACTGCTCCAGCAACTCGCCGACCGGGAGCGGGAGGCGGCGGCCCCCGCCGATGACCCGCTGGAGCGGCTGCTCCAGGACCACGGGGTGCGCGGCATCGCCTGGCGGGCCGCGCAACTGCCCACCGACCAGCACCGCGACAAGGTCGCCGAGTGGCTGGACATGCTCCTGGAGAGCGTCAAGCGGCCCGAGTCGTGAGGACGGGATTGTCAGTGGTGGACGGCAAGCTGGGAGGGTGCCCCCGCCGTGCGGGGGCGCGTGACCGCTGACGTCGTTGTGGGGAGAGCCGACCGATGACCACCGCCGTACTGACCGACCACGAACGCACCGCCGTCCAGGCCTACCTGCGGCTCCTGCACACCGTGCGGGCCGGTTTCGACACCGGTTCGGGCACGGGCGACGCTCCCCGGCCGCCCGTCGTCCCGCCCTCCGTGCTGGCCGAGGCGGAGCAGGCGCTGCGGGACGCGGGGCTGACGGGGAACGAGGAGGCGTTCTTCCGGCTGCTGCGCGACTGGTGCCCGCCCACCTGACGGGCGGGAAAACCGGCCGCCGTTCAGGTGCGCGGGACCGTGACCGCCGTGGTGACCAGGCCGTCCCTTGCGCTCCAGCGGCCGTCGAAGCGGCTCAGGCGCCTGCCGTCCACGGTCGGCCCCGGCACCAGAAGGGCGGCGTGCAGGGTGCCGCGGCGCGGGTCGACCGGGTCCACGCGGATCTCGATGTCCGCCTCGGCGAAGTCCAGCCACTGCCCGGTGAGGGGGAACCACGCCTTGTAGACCGACTCCTTGGCGCTGAACAGCAACCGGTCCCAGTGGACGCCGGGCCACGCCCCGCCCAGTCGCCGCAGCCGGCTCACCTCGGCGGGCAGGGCGACGGTCTCCAGGACGCCGTCCGGGAGCGGCCCGTCGGGTTCGGCGTCGACACCGAGGGAGGCCAGGTCGGTCAGGCGGACCAGGGCGGCGGCGCAGTAGCCGTCGCAGTGGGTCATGCTGCCGGCGAGGCCGTCCGGCCAGCGCGGGGCCCCGCGCTCGCCGGTCAGCACGGGCTGCGCCGGCACGCCGAGTTTCTCCATGGCCCGGCGGGCGCAGGACCGCACCACGGTGAACTCGCGGCGCCGCTTGGCGACCGCCCGCGCGACGATCTCCTCCTCCTCCGGATAGAGGGGCAGGTGACCGGCGTCGTCCTGATCGAAGGCCTCCACGGTGACGACCGTGTCGGGCAGCAGTTCCTCGATCAACGGGTCGCCTCCTGGCGCGACGGCGCCGTGGACGCCTGCGTCGACGGCAGGATGCGGCGCAGTTGCCCGGGCGGCCCGGGCCGCTTGCGCCACTCGCGGGGATAGCCCACCGAGACCTCCTCGAAGCGGACCCCCTCGTGCCAGGTGGTGCGCGGGATGTGCAGATGCCCGTAGACCATGGTCCGCACCCGGAACCTGCGGTGCCAGTCGGCGGTCAGCGACGTACCGCACCACATGGCGAACTCGGGATACCACAGGACATCGGTGGGGTGCCGGTGCAGCGGGTAGTGGTTGACGGGGATCGTGGGCAGGTCGGCGGGGATCTCGGCGAGCCTGCGCTCGGTCTCGGCGACCCGCGCCCGGCACCAGGCCTCGCGGCTGGGATAGGGGTCGGGGTGCAGCAGGTACTCGTCGCTGCACACGACGCCGGTGCCCTGGGCGTACTCCAGTCCCTCGGCCTTGGTCGCGCACCCCGCGGGCAGGAACGAGTAGTCGTAGAGCAGGAAGAGCGGCGCGACGACCGCCGGGCCGCCGGCGCCCTCCCACACCGGGTACGGGTCCTCGGGGGTGGTCACGCCCAGTTCCCGGCACAGCTCGACGAGGTGCTCGTAGCGGGCGACGCCGCGCAGGTCGATCTCGTCCTTGGGGTGCGTCCACAGTTCGTGGTTGCCGGGGACCCAGACGACCCGGCGGAAGCGGTCCGCGAGGACGCCGAGAGCCCAGCGGATGTCGGCGACGGTCTCCGCCACGTCGCCGGCCACCAGGAGCCAGTCGTCGTCGGACTCGGGGTGCATCCGCTCGACCAGGGCCCGGTTCTCCTCGTATCCGATGTGCAGATCGCTGATGGCCCACAGCTTCCCCGGAGCGCCGGCCCTCGTGGTCATCCCCCACCCCTTCCAGACACGCGTTCGACGCCACGAGATCACATCCCCGCCCGGGTCACAAGGCGACCCGGCGCCGCCGCGGCGACCCCCCGGGGGGACCGTGGCCCGGCCGGGCCACGGCATCCGTGTGACGCTCGTTGCGCTCGGGGCCGCGCGTACCCCTATGATCGCCCCAACACCACCGCCACGACTCTCCTTACGCGCAGAGCGGCCCGGTGTCCCTCCAAACCCCTGGCCGGGCACGGCCCGCCTCGCCCTGCCCGCGAACCCCGGAAGGCGGCTTGCATGGCTTCTCCCGTACGCGTCTGGCTCAACCGCACGTACGCGGAGAACGTCTTCTTCATGGATCAGCTGCGGAGAAATCCCGCCGACCGGGCCGTCGAGATCCATGCCACGCACGGCGACCCGGACTCCCCCGTGCTGGCCGCCGCGGACACCGCGGAGTTGGAGCCCGAGGGGCTCTCCCCGGCCGGTTACGTCGAGTACGCCCTGGCCCAGTGCGCGCGGCGCGGCATCGACGTGTTCGTACCCCGGCTGCACCAGTCCGCGATCGTGGCCCACCGCGCCGAGTTCGAGACGGTGGGTACGGCGCTGCTCGCGCCGCCGCCGGAGGCGGTGGCCGTCTTCCGGGACAAGGTGATCGCCTACGAGGCGGTCCGGGCCCTCGGCGTGCCGGTGCCGCCGTGGTGGCGGGTGCGCACGGCCGACGAACTCGTCCTCGCGGTGGAGGAGCTGGAGGCGGACGGGCACCGGGCGTGCTTCAAGCCGGCCTCCGGCGCGGGCGGCGTGGGCTTCCGGATGGTCACCCGTGACCCCTTCTCCCTCGCGCACCTGAACGGCTTCCCCAGCCCGTCCGTGCCGCTGCCCCTGGTCGTCGAGGCGCTGCGGGCGGCCGAGGAGCCCGTGGACTGGCTGGTGATGCCGCGCCTGGAGCAGCCGGAGGTCTCGGTGGACTGCCTCACCGGGCCCGACAACCGGGTCCGGCTGGCCGTGGGCCGCACCAAGAACGGCCGCCGCCGCGGGTTCACCCTGCACGAGCAGTGGCTGGCACCGGCGCGGCGGATCGCCGAGACGTTCGGGCTGCACCACCTGTCCAACATCCAGTTCCGGATGTACGGCGACCGGCCCGTCCTGATGGACGTCAACACCCGCCCGGCGGGCGGGCTGCACCAGCTGGCGCTGTGCGGCGTCAACGTGCCGTGGGCGGCGGTCCGGCTGGCCCTCGGTGACGACCCGGGCGAGCTGGAGCCGCCGTTCCTGGGCCAGGACTACGCGGTGGTGGCGGGACCGCGTCCGCTGCGCCCGGTGACCTTGCCGCACCAGCGCGCGGACCTCCCGGCCGTCGCGACACCGGCACCGGCACCGGCGCCCGCACCGGCAGCGGCAGCGAGGGCGGCGGCACCGGTGTCGTCCGCCCCCGTGGGGCTCACCTGAGGTACGCCAGTCCCGGGTGCACCGCCCGGTAGCCGTCCACGAGGCGGCGGGCGACGTCGACCGAGTCGACGAGGGGGTGCAGCGCGAAGGCCCGTACCGCCGCCGCGCGGGAGCCGGTCTCGGCCGCGGCCAGGACGTCGCGCTCGACGCCCTTGACCGCGCGGACCAGACCGGTGGCGTGGTCCGGCAGCGGATCGGCCGCCATCGGGTGGGCGCCGTTCGCGTCGACCAGGCAGGGGACCTCGATCACCGCGTCGGGGTCGAGGACGGAGAGCGTGCCGCGGTTGCGGACGTTGAGGATCAGGGTGGCGCGTTCGTCGCGGGCGACGGCGCGCATCAGCGCCAGCGCCACCTTCTCGTAGCCGCCGGACAGGTCCTCGGCCTCGCGTTCGCCCGCTCCCGCCGTCTCGCGGTTCTCGGCCATGTACGTCGCCTCGCGTTCGGCGCGGGTGCGGTCCCAGGTGGCAAGTGCCGGGGCGTCGGGGCGGCGCATCTCGTCGTAGAAGCGGGCCTGCTGGTCGCGCAGGAACGCGCCCCGGGTGAGGCCGGCCTCCTGGTAGGCGCGGACGGTCTCCCGGTTGAAGTAGTAGTAGTGCAGGTACTCGTTGGGGACGGCGCCGAGGGAGCGCAGCCAGTCGGCGCCGAAGAGCCGGCCCTCCTCGAAGGAGCCGAGCAGCGCCTGGTCGGCCAGCAGCCGCGGCAGCTCGTCGCGTCCGCCGACGCGCAGGCCGCGCAGCCAGCCGAGGTGGTTGAGGCCGACGTAGTCGACGAAGGCGCGGTCCGGGTCGGCGCCGAGCACGCGGGCGACGCGGCGGCCGAGGCCGACCGGCGAGTCGCAGATGCCGATGACCCGGTCGCCGAGGTGCCGGGACATGGCCTCGGTGACCAGTCCCGCCGGGTTGGTGAAGTTGATGACCCAGGCGTCCGGTGCCAGCCGGGCCACCCGGCGGGCGATGTCGGCGGCGACCGGGACGGTCCGCAGCCCGTAGGCGATGCCGCCCGCGCCGACGGTCTCCTGGCCGAGGACGCCCTCGGCGAGCGCCACCCGTTCGTCGTCGGCGCGTCCTTGGAGGCCGCCGACGCGGATCGCGGAGAACACGAAGTCGGCGCCGCGCAGCGCCTCGTCGAGGTCGGTCGTGGCGGTGACGGCCGGCGCGTCGGGCACCCCGGCCGCCTGTTCGGCCAGCACCCGGGTCACCGCCGTCAGCCGGGCCGGGTCCAGGTCGTGCAGGACGACGTCGCTCACGCGCCCCTCGGCGCGGTCTCCGAGGAGCGCCCCGTACACGAGCGGTACGCGGAATCCGCCGCCGCCCAGCATCGTCAGCCTCACGTCCGCATCCTTCCGTCGCCCGGCCGCACTTCCGTCCGGCGCCGATCATGGCACGGCCGGTACCGCCCGCGCGTGCACCTCCCCTTCCCTCTGTCCAGGAGCCGGGCGGACACCTACCCTCGGCCCGGTGACCGCCCCTTCCGCCCCCACCGCCCCCGACCGGCTGCTCGCCGTGCTCGCCGCGTTCGACCACGCGCACCCGGCCCTGTCCCTGACGGACATCAGCCGCCGGGCCGGGCTGAGCCTGACCACGGCGCACCGGCTGGTGGGCGCCCTGACCCGGTGGGGTGCCCTGGAACGGGACGGTGCCGGCGTCTACCACGTCGGCCTGCGGCTGTGGGAGGTCGCCGCGCTGGCCCCACGCGGTCTCGCGCTGCGGCAGGTCGCGTGGCCGTACCTGGAGGACCTGTACGAGGCGACGCACGAGAACGTGCAGCTGGCGGTGCGGGACGGCGGCGAGGTCGTCTACATCGAGTGGCTGGCGGCCCGGTCGTCGGTCGGCGTGCACATCCGCGTCGGCGCCCGCTGGCCGCTGCACGCCACCGGGGTCGGGCTCGCCCTGCTCGCGCACGGCGAACCGGAGTTCCAGGAGGCGTACCGCACCGGTCCGCTCGCCTCCTTCACCGCGTACACGATCACCGACCCGGCACGGCTGCGCCGGGTGCTGGCCGAGGTGCGGCGCACCGGAGCGGCGGTGAGCGACCGGCAGATCACCGACGACGCCCTCTCGGTTGCCGCCCCGGTGCACGGCCCGGACGGCACCGTGACCGCGGCCGTGTCGGTCGTCGTGCCGTACGCCGACGCGCAGGTGCCGGCGCTGGTCCCGGCGGTCCGGCTGGCGGCCCGCGGCATCTCCCGGGCCCTGGGCTGGCACCCGAATATCCCTCGCACCGGTGAGGACGGGCCCCCGCACGCCTCCTGATACTGGGACGGCCCCGTGCCCCAGGAGCCGCCATGTCCACCCGGTCCCCGCTGTCCTCCCCGCTCGCCGCCGTCCTCGCCCGGCTGCGTACGACCAGCCCGTACGCGGTGGACGCCGCCGTCGCCGCGCTGGTGCTGTTCGCCGTCTCGCTGCAGTGGCTGTTCCCCGACGAGGGGGACGATCCGCTGTCCTGGCGGGGCTGGCTGCTCGGGGCCGCGACCGCCGTGCCGTTGGTGTGGCGGCGTGCGGCGCCGTTCGCGACCGCCTGTGCCGTGTCGGCGGCCACCCCGGCCCAGGCGCTCTACCATGCGCCGCCGCCCGACCTGATGTACGGCGGCTTCGTCGTCCTCTACACCCTGGCCGCCCTCGCCCGGCCCTGGCAGCGGCGGGTGATGCTGGCGGGCTGGCTGATCGGGGTCGCCGCCACCATCAGCCACAAGGAGGACGCCGAGCCGTTCGAGTACGCGTTCCAGCTGCTGAGCATCGGGTGCGCGTACGCGCTCGGCTCGCTCACCCGGACCCAGCGCGCCTACACCGCCGAACTGGAGGACCGGGCGCGGCGGCTGGAGCGCGAGCGGGCGGCCGACACGGCGCGGGCCACGGCGCAGGAACGCGCCCGCATCGCCCGCGACATGCACGACATCCTGGCGCACGCGGTCAGCCTGATGGTGGTGCAGGCCGAGGCCGGGCCGGTCGTCGTGCGCAGTGATCCGGCGCGCGCGGAGGCCGCGTTCGACGCGATCGCGACGGCCGGGCGGGACGCGATGACCCAACTGCGGCGCATTCTGGGGGTGCTGAAGGAGGAGGAACGCGAGCCGGGGCCGCGGCGGCTGCCCCAGCCGGGCCTGACCGCGCTGCCGGGACTGGTCCGCCGGGTCGGTGAATCGGCCGGGCTGCGGGTGGAGTTGAGGACGACGGGCGAACCGTGTGCGCTGCCCCCGGACACCGAGGTGGCCGCCTACCGCATCGTGCAGGAGGCCCTCACCAACACGGTCAAGCACGCGTACGCTTCCTGCGCGGCGGTCGGACTCGACTGGGCGGAGGACGCGGTGACCCTGACGGTGACGGACGACGGACGGGGCCCGGCGGCCCCGGGTGACGGGGCGGGCGACGCCGGGCACGGGCTGATCGGCATCCGGGAGCGGGCCGCCGCCTGCGGGGGCGAGGCCGTCACCGGCGGCGGACCGGACGGCGGCTTCCGGGTCGTCGTACGCCTGCCCGTCGCGGCCGTCCGGCACACGGCGCTCGGGTGAGCGTCCGGGTGGTCGTGGCCGACGACCAGGAGCTGGTGCGCAGCGGGTTCAGCATGATCCTGGAGGCGCAGCCGGACATCGAGGTGGTCGCGGAGGCCGGGGACGGCGCGGAGGCGGTCGCCGCGGTCGAGCGGTACGCGCCGGACGTCCTGCTCCTGGACATCCGCATGCCGGTCATGGACGGCCTGGACGCGGCCCGGCGGGTGTGCGCGCGCTCCGCCTGCAAGGTCGTGATGCTGACCACCTTCGACCTGGACGAGTACGTGTACGAGGCGCTGTACGCGGGTGCCAGCGGCTTCCTGCTCAAGGACGTGCGCCGGGACGACCTGGTGCACGCGGTGCGGGTGGTCGCGGCCGGTGACTCACTGCTGGCCCCGGCGGTGACGCGCAGGCTGGTCGCGGACATCGTGCGGCGCCGGCGCGAGGAGGCCGCCGCGGCCGACGTCACCCCGGAGCGTCTGGAGGTGCTGACCGCGCGCGAGGTGGAGACGCTGCGGCTGCTGGCGCGGGGGCTGTCCAACTCCGAGATCGCCACGACCCTGTTCGTGAGCGAGCACACCGTCAAGACGCATGTCAGCAACGTGCTGAGCAAGCTCGGTCTCCGCGACCGGGTGCAGGCGGTGATCTGCGCGTACGAGACCGGTCTGGTGGCTCCCGGCGCCCCGTGACGCTCCCCCTGACGGGTGAGGCGACGGCCGCTCTCCCCCGTGCGGGCGAGTGCGCAAACCGCTCTCTCCGGCGATCCGGCGGACCCCCGGCCGCCCCGACTCTGGTGGCGATGACACCAGATCCGAGTCCGATCGCCGGGAGGGACCGTGCTGTCCACACTCGCCCGGGCGGCGACCCGCCGCCCTCTGACCGTGATGCTCCTGTGGGGCCTGTTCCTGCTGCTCGGCTTCGGCCTCGGCACGGGCGTCTTCGGGAAGCTCTCCGACGACGTGCCCGACGTCCCGGGCACCGAGTCGCAGGTCGCCGCCGAACACCTGGACGGCCTCGACCCGGCGGGCGACTCGATCACCGGCGTGGTCGAGGCCGCCGCCGTCGCGGATCCCGCGGTGCGGGCCGAGGTCCGGCGGGCCGTGGCCGACCTGCGGGAGGTCGCGGGCGTCGCCGAGGTCCCCGACCCCTACGCCACGCACGGCATGGTCGCCGGGGACGGACGGGCCCTGGTCGTCTCCGTCGCCCTGGAGGGCGGTCTCGGCGACGACGCCGAGGAGGCGGCGGTCCAGGACGCGGCCGACCGGCTGCACCGGATCGACGGGAGCGAGGTGTCCGGGGTCCACGTCAGCGGCGGGCCGCTGCTGGGACAGCAGCTGGGCGAGCGCGCCCAGGAGGACGTGAAGAACGCGGAGTTGATCTCGCTGCCGGTCGTGCTGGTCCTGCTGTTCGTCGTGTTCGGCGGGCTGCGTGCGGCCGGGCTGCCGCTGCTGGTGGCGGTCGCGGGGATCGCGGGCGCGTTCCTGGCGCTGTTCGGCTTCAGCCAGTTCACCGACATCTCCGTGTACGCGATCCAGGTCACGACGATGCTGGGGCTCGGCCTCGCCGTGGACTACGCCCTGCTGATGCTGGTCCGCTTCCGCGAGGAGCGGCGGAACACCCCCGACGTGGTGGAGGCCGTGCACCGCACGGTCGCGGCGGCCGGGCGGACCGTGCTGTTCTCGGGGCTGACGGTGGCCGTGAGCCTGGCCGGGCTGCTGGTCTTCCCGAGCACGTTCCTGCGCAGCATGGGGCTCGCGGTGGCCGCGGTGGTCGTCGTCGACATGCTGGCGGCGCTGACGCTGCTGCCCGCGCTGCTGGCCCGGTTCGGCGGCCGGATCCCCCCGGCGAAGGCCCGGCCCGAGGAGGAGGGCCGGCTCTTCGCCCGCCTCGCCCGTTTCGCCGCCCGGCGGCGGGTGGCCGTCCTGGCGGTGGCCGTCCCGGCCCTGCTGGTGCTGGCGCTGCCCGTCACCGGCATGACCATCAACCTCGGGGACGCGCGGCAGCTTCCGAAGAGCACCGAGGCGCGGCAGTTGTACGACGCGATCGAGGCGCACTTCCCGCCGGGCACCGGCGTCTCACCGGTCACGGTCGTCCTGCGGCCCGGCACCGACGCCGCGACGGCCGACCGGATCCGCGCGCTCGCTCCGGGCACGGTCGCGCGCGACCTGTCCGGCGGCACCACCGTGCTCGAACTGCCCCCGGGCGGAGCGGCCGACGGCCCGGCGGCCACCGAACTCGTCGAGCGGGTACGGGACCTGCGCGGTGACGCACCCGTCCAGGTCACCGGCAGCGCGGCCCAGCTGGTCGACTTCCGGCAGATGCTCGCCGACCGGGCGCCCTGGGCGGCGCTGACCGTGCTGGCGGGGATCTTCGTGCTGCTGTTCGCGTTCACCGGGTCGGTGCTGCTGCCGCTGCGCACCGTCGCGACCACGCTGCTCAGCCTCGGGGCCGCACTCGGCGCGGTGGTCTGGGTGTTCCAGGACGGCCATCTGGCCGGGCTGATCGGTGCCGAGGGGCTGGGCGCGCTGAGCCTGACGGCGCCACCGTTGATCATCGCCATCGCCTTCGGACTGGCCATGGACTACGAGTTGTTCATCCTGGCCCGGATGCGCGAGGCCCGGGAGCGGACCGGCGACGACCGGGAGGCCGTGGTGACCGGACTGCGCCGCTCCGGCCGGGTGGTGACCTGTGCCGCGCTGCTCCTCGCGGTGGTCTTCGGTGCCTTCATGACGGGCGGCTTCTCGCCGATCCTGCAGATCGGGCTCGGCCTGACCCTGGCGGTGCTGATCGACGCCACAGTGGTCCGGATGCTGCTGGTGCCGGCCACCATGGCGCTGCTGGGCCGGCGCGCCTGGTGGGCCCCGAAGCCGCTGCGCCGGGCGCACGAGAGGTTCGGGGTGCGCGAGGAGGCCCCCGCCCCCGCTCCGGCTCCGCCGCAACCCGCGGCGCGCTGAGACGCCGGGCGCGCCGAGACGCCGGGAGCGCTGAGACGCCGGGAGCGCTGAGACGCCGGCGCGCCGCCGGGACACCGGGCGCGCGGCCCGGCCGGTCCGCGGTTCCGCCCCGACGGGGGTGGGGAGGAACCGCGGTCGAGGCACGCCCGCCCCCGCCCGGCACTTTCGTGACGTTCACGACGTTCACGGGCTGAACTCCCCGGCCCCGCAAGGACTTTCTCGGCTTCACCTCTTGACGGCGGCGGCGACCCGGAGCACATTGGCCGCACTCTGAGAGCGCTCTCACACGTCTCCCCGCGGAGCGCGCTCGGGGCGTACCGCTTCCCACTCCCGCGTTTCGAGAGGCGACCCCCACATGAGAGATGCATCCGGCAATCCGCCCAGACGCCGGCCGCTGCGCCGGGCACTGGTGGCCGTCGTCGGCACGCTCGGCCTCGCCGCGGCGGCGACGACCGTCACGGGCCCGTCGGCGGGCGCGGCCGTTCCGCCACCCCCGTCCGGCTGGACGCAGGTCTTCGCCGACGACTTCGACGGCGCGGCCGGCTCCGGCGTGAACACGGCCAACTGGCAGTACGACACCGGCACGTCGTACCCCGGCGGCCCCGCCAACTGGGGCACCGGCGAGATCGAGACGATGACCTCCTCCCCAGGCAACGTCTCGCTGGACGGCGGCGGCAACCTCCGCATCACCCCGCAGCGCGACGGCGCCGGCAACTGGACCTCGGGCCGCATCGAGACCAAGCGCGCCGACTTCGAACCGCCGGCGGGCGGCAAGCTGCGCGTCGAGGCCCGCATCCAGGTCCCGAACGTCACCGGGGCGGCGGCCAAGGGCTACTGGCCGGCGTTCTGGATGCTGGGCTCGCCCTACCGGGGCAACTACTGGAACTGGCCCGGCGTCGGCGAGATCGACATCATGGAGAACACCCAGGGCCTCAACACGGTCTGGTCCACGCTGCACTGCGGCACCTCGCCCGGCGGCCCCTGCAACGAGACCAGCGGCATCGGCGGCAACACCCCGTGTCCCGGCGCCACCTGCCAGGCGGGCTTCCACACCTACCGGGTGGAGTGGGACCGCTCGACGAGCGTCGAGGAGATCCGCTTCTACGTCGACGGCAACAACTTCCACACCGTCCGCGCCAACCAGGTCGACGCGACGACATGGGCGAACGCCACGAAGCACGGCTACTTCATCATCCTGAACGTCGCGATGGGCGGCGGCTTCCCGGACGCCTTCGGCGGCGGCCCGGACGGCGGCACCCAGCCCGGCCACTCGATGCTCGTGGACTACGTCCAGGTGCTGTCGGCCGGTGGGAGCGGTACCACGCCGCCCCCGACCGGCGGTGACCGCGACGCGTACAGCACCGTCGAGGCGGAGTCGTACGACGCCCAGTCCGGCACGATGACCGAGGGCACCTCGGACTCGGGCGGCGGCAGCAACCTCGGCGCCCTGGCGAACGGCGACTGGGTCCAGTACAAGGGTGTGAAGTTCGGTTCGAGCGCGGCGACCCAGTTCAAGGCCCGGGTGGCCAGCGGTGCGGCCGCCGGGGTCAGCGGTCTGGTCGAGGTGCGCCTGGACAGCCGCGGCAGCACGCCGGTCGGCAGCTTCGCCGTGGGCAACACGGGCGGCTGGCAGTCGTGGCGGACCATACCGGCGAACATCGCCTCGGTGACGGGCACGCACGACGTGTACCTGACCTTCACCAGTGGGCAGCCCGCCGACTTCGTGAACGTGAACTGGTTCAGCTTCGGCCGCTGAGCGGCAACCGGCCCCCCGCAGGAGGGCGCAGGGGCTCCACTCGCCGTGGGGCCCCTTCGTCGTGCCACGCGCGGTGTTTCAGCGCAGCTCCGCCCGGAATGCCGCCGGTGTCTGATCCGTGTGCTGCTGGAAGAACTTGGAGAAGTTCGCCGCGTCCGGGAAGCCGACCGCCGCGCCGATCCGGCCGATGGGCATCTCGGTGTGGGCGAGCAGCCGCTTGGCCTCCAGGACGACGCGCTTGTCGATGAACCCCTTGGGCGTCTCACCGGTGGCGGCGCGCACCGCGCGCACCAGGGTGCGGCGGGAGTAACCGAGCGCGTCGGCGTAGGCGCTGACGCTGTGGTTGGTGGCGAAGCCCCGCTCGACCGCGTCCCGGAAGAGGATGAAGGTGCTGTCCCCCGGTGCCTCGGCCCGCCCCTGACGCGCCGCCCTCGCGGAGCCGGCCGCGAGATGGGCGAGGCGCAGCAGGAACGCGGAGAGCGTGTGGCGCAGTACGGCGGTGTGCAGGCTCAGCGGGAGTGTGGTCGCGTCCTCGTACTCGCGCCGCAACTGGTCGAGCGCCGCCGTCAGTCCGGCGAGCCGCGCCTCGTCGGGGTGGAGCAGGGGCGGCAGGTCGTAGCGGTAGAGGCCGGTGGCCTCCACGGTGGCGCGGGGCAGGAAGCCGGGCTGCATGGTGAGCACCGTTCCGCGGTACTCGCCCTCGGGCGCGAAGCGGTGGACCTGGCCGGGACGGATCCACAGCAGATCGCCGGCCGTCGCCTCGTACTCGGCGAAGTCGATCATGTGTCGGACCGGTCCGCCGGTGAAGAGCATGACGATGTGGAAGTCGATGCGGTGCACGCGGTGCAGCGGGGCGTGCGCGCGCCAGGTGCGGCCGGCGCCCATGGGACCGACCTGCATGCCCACCCCGAGGAGGCTGAGATCGACCGGGAAGGGGAACGTTCTGATCCCGTCGCCGCCGCCTTGGCTTCTTTCGTCCGCCATGTCCTTCTCGTACCGTCCCGCCCGTGTGCCCCGCGGCCGGGGCGTGTCCCAGTTTCACCACAGGCTGGCACACCACGACCTTCACTCCCAAAAGTCAGACTTTTAAGTTTGAACACGTCAGGCCAGCTACTTCGCTCCGATCGAGGATTTCTTGAAGATGAGCACGCAGTCGAGCAAGCAGACAGTGGACAGCGCGGACCGCTTCGAATGGACCGAACTCGACCGGCGTGCCGTCGACACCGCCCGGGTCCTGGCGGCCGACGCCGTGCAGAAGGTGGGCAACGGTCACCCGGGTACGGCGATGGCCCTGGCCCCGGCGGCGTACACGATCTTTCAGAAGGTGATGCGACACGACCCCGCCGATCCCGAGTGGACCGGCCGTGACCGCTTCGTCCTCTCCCCCGGCCACACCTCGCTGACCCTCTACACCCAGCTCTTCCTCGCCGGGTACGAGGTGGAGCTGGACGACCTCAAGGCCTTCCGCACGCACGGCTCCAGGACGCCGGGCCACCCCGAGTACGGGCACACGGCGGGCGTGGAGACCACCACGGGTCCGCTGGGCCAGGGGGTGGCCAACGCGGTGGGCATGGCGATGGCGGCCCGCTACGAGCGCGGCCTGTTCGACCCCGAGGCCCCCGAGGGCGAGTCGCCCTTCGACCACACGATCTGGGCGGTCGTCAGCGACGGCGACCTCCAGGAGGGCGTCTCCGCCGAGGCGTCGTCGCTCGCCGGTCACCAAAAGCTCGGCAATCTGGTCTTCCTCTACGACGACAACCACATCTCGATCGAGGGCGACACCGTGACCGCGTTCTCCGAGGACGTGCTGAAGCGCTACGAGGCGTACGGCTGGCACACACAGCGCGTCGAGCCCGCTGAGAGCGGTGACGTGGACGTGCACGCGCTGCACGCGGCGCTGACGGCGGCGAAGGCCGAGACCGGGCGTCCGTCCATCATCGCGATGCGCACGATCATCGCCTGGCCCGCCCCGAACGCGCGGAACACCGAGGCATCCCACGGCTCCGCCCTCGGCGCGGAGGAGGTCGCCGCCACCAAGCGCGTCCTCGGCTTCGACCCGGAGCGGTCCTTCGAGGTCGCGGGCGAGGTGCTCGCCCACACCCGCCGGGCCCTGGACCGGGGCGCCGAGGCGCACGCGGCCTGGGACAAGCGGATCGCCGCCTGGCGCGACGCCGCTCCCGAGCGCGCGGCCCTGTTCGACCGCGTGGTCGCCGGCCGGCTGCCCGAGGGCTGGGAGGACACCCTGCCGGTGTTCGAGACCGGCAAGGCCGTCGCCACCCGCGCCGCCTCCGGCAAGGTCCTCCAGGCGCTCGGCCCGGTGCTGCCCGAACTGTGGGGCGGCTCGGCCGACCTGGCCGGTTCCAACAACACGACCATCGACGGGACCAGCTCCTTCCTGCCCGTGGGCAACCCGCTCCCCGGGGCCGACCCGTACGGCCGCACCGTGCACTTCGGCATCCGCGAGTTCTCCATGGCCGCGGAGATGAACGGCATCGCCCTGCACGGCAACACCCGGATCTACGGCGGCACCTTCCTGGTCTTCTCCGACTACATGCGCAACGCGGTCCGCATGTCCGCGCTGATGCAGCTGCCGGTGACGTACGTGTGGACGCACGACTCGATCGGCCTCGGCGAGGACGGCCCCACCCACCAGCCGGTCGAGCACCTGGCCTCGCTGCGCGCGATCCCCGGTCTCAACGTCGTCCGCCCCGCCGACGCCAACGAGACGGCGACCGTGTGGGCGGAGATCCTCCGGCGCCACGCCACGCACCCGGCGCCGCACGGCCTCGCCCTCACCCGCCAGGGCGTACCGACCTACGCGCCGAACCCGGACGCGGCGCGCGGCGGGTACGTCCTCGCCGACGCCTCCACCGGCGCCCCGGACGTCGTCCTGATCGCCACCGGCTCCGAGGTGCAGCTCGCGATGGCCGCGCGGGAGGCGCTGGAGGCCGAGGGCACCGCCACGCGCGTGGTGTCGATGCCGTCCGTGGAGTGGTTCGAGGAGCAGCCGCGCGCCTACCGCGAGAGCGTGCTGCCGCCGTCCGTGCGGGCCCGGGTGGCCGTGGAGGCCGGGATCGGCCTGACCTGGCACCGGTTCGTCGGGGACGCGGGCCGCATCGTCTCCCTGGAGCACTTCGGCGCCTCCGCCGACGCGAAGACCCTGTTCACCGAGTTCGGCTTCACCGCCGGGCACGTGGCCGCCGCCGCCCGGGAATCCTTGGCCGCCGCCCGCGGCTGAGCCGAACGCACTGACAAGCAGAAAGAGAAGATGATCACTGTGACCGAAGCAACCGCCACCGCGGGAGCACTGCAGCGCCTGGCCGACCAGGGCGTGTCCGTCTGGCTCGACGACCTGTCGCGGCGGCGGATCGAGTCCGGCAACCTCGCCGAGCTGATCAGGACGAAGAACGTCGTCGGCGTCACCACCAACCCGTCGATCTTCCAGGCCGCCATAGGCTCCGGCGAAGGCTACGAGGAGCAGCTCGCCGACCTGGCGACCCGGGGCGTCACCGTCGACGAGGCGGTCCGCATGATGACCACCGCCGACGTCCGCGCCGCCGCCGACGTGCTGCGCGGGGTGTACGACGCCACCGGCGGGCGCGACGGCCGGGTCTCCATCGAGGTCGACCCCCGGCTCGCCCACGACACCCGGGCCACCGTCGCCGAGGCGCGGCAGCTGGCCTGGCTGGTCGACCGCCCCAACGTGATGATCAAGATCCCGGCGACGAAGGCCGGTCTCCCGGCCATCACCGAGGTCATCGGCGCCGGCATCAGCGTGAACGTCACGCTGATCTTCTCCCTGGAGCGCTACCGCGAGGTGATGGACGCCTACCTCGCCGGCCTGGAGAAGGCGCAGGCGGCCGGGACCGACCTGGCGGGCATCCACTCGGTCGCGTCGTTCTTCGTCTCCCGCGTCGACAGCGAGATCGACAAGCGCCTGTCGCTGCTGGGCACCGACGAGGCGCTCGGCCTGCGCGGGCGGGCGGCGCTGGCCAACGCGCGGCTGGCCTACGAGGCGTACGAGAACGTCTTCGCGGGTGACCGCTTCACCGCCCTCGCGGGGGCCCGGGCCAACCCGCAGCGCCCCCTGTGGGCGTCCACCGGTGTGAAGGACCCGGCATTCCGGGACACCCTGTACGTGGAGGAGCTGGTCGCCCCCGGCACCGTGAACACGATGCCGGAGGCCACCCTGGACGCCGCCGCCGATCACGGCGACGTACGGGGCGACACGGTCACCGGCGGGTACGCCCAGGCGCGAGCCGACCTCGCGGCCGTGGAGCGGCTCGGCGTGTCGTACGACGAGGTGGTGGAGCAGTTGGAGCAGGAGGGCGTGGCGAAGTTCGAGGCGGCCTGGCAGGACCTGCTCGCCGCCGTGACGAAGTCCCTCGACAGCAAGGGAGTTGACGGGGAATGAGCGAGGAGCTTCCCGCTACGACGGGCCGGGAGACCAAGGCGACGAAGGAAGCCAAGGAGGCCCGGGCGGCGCAGGAGGCGGCCGGACCGCCGCTCGCCGAGGAGGCCGGGCAGGCCCGCGTCGCCGAGACGGCGAAGGCCACCGGCGCGTCCGGGTCCTCCCGGAGCGCGAAGAGGACCGGGACGGCCGGCGCCGCCAAGGCTGCGAAGGGCAAGGGTGCGGCCGGCCGGGCCGTGGAGCCGGTGGCACCGCTCGACTGGAGCAACCCGCTGCGCGATCCCCAGGACCGCCGTCTGCCCCGTATCGCGGGCCCGTCCGGGCTGGTCATCTTCGGCGTCACCGGCGACCTGTCCCGCAAGAAGCTGATGCCCGCCGTGTACGACCTGGCCAACCGCGGCCTGCTGCCGCCCGGCTTCTCGCTGGTCGGCTTCGCCCGCCGGGACTGGGAGGACCAGGACTTCGCCGAGGTCGTGCACGACGCCGTCAGGGAGCACGCGCGCACACCGTTCCGCGAGGAGGTCTGGCAGCAGCTCTCCGAGGGCATGCGCTTCATCCCCGGCGACTTCGACGACGACCACGCGTTCGAACAGCTGCGCAAGGCCGTCGAGGAGCTGGACGCCTCCCGCGGCACCAGCGGCAACTACGCCTTCTACCTCTCCGTGCCGCCGAAGTTCTTCCCGAAGGTCGTCCAGCAGCTCAAGAAGCACGGGCTGACCGACGCGCCCGAGGGTTCCTGGCGCCGTGCGGTCATCGAGAAGCCGTTCGGGCACGACCTGGACAGCGCCCGCGACCTGAACGCGCTGGTGCACGAGGTCTTCGACCCGGAGCAGGTCTTCCGGATCGATCACTACCTGGGCAAGGAGACGGTCCAGAACATCCTGGCGCTGCGCTTCGCCAACCAGATGTACGAGCCGATCTGGAACCGGTCCTACGTGGACCACGTGCAGATCACCATGGCCGAGGACATCGGCATCGGCGGCCGGGCCGGCTACTACGACGGCATCGGCGCCGCCCGCGACGTCATCCAGAACCACCTGCTCCAGCTGATGGCGCTGACCGCCATGGAGGAGCCGGCCGCCTTCGACGCGCGGTCGCTGCTCACCGAGAAGCTGAAGGTGCTGCGGGCCGTGCGGCTGCCGGACGACCTGGGCGGGCACACGGTGCGCGGGCAGTACGCGGGCGGCTGGCAGGGCGGCGCACAGGTGCCCGGCTACCTGGAGGAGGAGGGCATCGACCCGGCCTCCACCACCGACACCTACGCGGCGATCAAGCTGGGCGTCGACAACCGCCGCTGGGCCGGGGTGCCCTTCTACCTGCGCACCGGCAAGCGACTGGGCCGCCGGGTCACCGAGATCGCGGTCGTCTTCCAGCGCGCCCCGCACTCCCCCTTCGACTCCACGGCGACGGAGGAGCTGGGCGAGAACGCCATCGTGATCCGCGTCCAGCCCGACGAGGGCATGACGGTGCGCTTCGGCTCCAAGGTGCCGGGCACGTCGATGGAGATCCGGGACGTGTCCATGGACTTCGCCTACGGCGAGTCCTTCACCGAGTCCAGCCCCGAGGCGTACGAACGGCTGATCCTGGACGTCCTTCTGGGTGACGCCAACCTGTTCCCGCGCCACCAGGAGGTGGAAGAGTCCTGGCGGATCCTCGACCCGATCGAGGAGTACTGGGCCTCGCACGCCAAGCCCGCGCAGTACGCGTCGGGCGGCTGGGGACCGCGGGAAGCCGACGAGATGCTCGCACGAGACGGACGGAGCTGGCGCAGGCCATGAGGATCGACCTGACCGACACCACGGCAAGCAAGATCAACAAGGCGCTGGTGCAGGGCCGTCGGGCCATCGGCACCCCGGCCGTGGGCATGGTGCTCACGCTGGTCATCGTCACGGACGAGGAGAACGCCTACGACGCGATCAAGGCGGCCGAGGAGGCCTCGCACGAGCACCCCTCGCGCACCCTGGTCGTCATCAAGCGCCACCCCCGCAACCTGCGCGACCGCACCCGCTCGCACCTCGACGCCGAGGTCCGGGTCGGCTCGGAGGCCGGTACCGGCGAGACCGTCGTCCTGCGCATGTACGGCGAGGTGTCCGAGCACGCCGACTCGGTGGTGCTGCCGCTGCTGCTGCCGGACGCGCCGGTCGTCGTGTGGTGGCCGGTGGAGGCTCCGGACAACCCCGCGAAGGACCCGCTGGGCGCGCTGGCCCAGCGCCGGATCACCGACCTCTACACGGTCGAGCGGCCGATGGAGGTCCTGGAGCGCCGGGTCCGCGCCTACGCCCCCGGCGACACCGACCTGGCGTGGACCCGGCTGACGCTGTGGCGCTCGATGCTGGCCGCGGCCCTGGACCAGGCCCGGGTACCGGTGACCTCCGCGGTCGTGGAGGCCGAGGCCGACAATCCGGCCGCCGAACTGCTGGCCCGCTGGATGGAGGCCCGCCTCGGCGTCCGCGTGGAGCGCGTGGTCACCGACGGCCCGGTCGTGACGGCCGTCCGCCTCGGCACGGCCGACGGCGAGATCGTCGTCGACCGGCCGGAGGGGCCGCTCGCCACGATGACCCTGCCCGGTCAGCCCCCGCGCTCGGTCGCCCTGAAGGTGCGCCCCACCTCCGAACTCATCGCCGAGGAGCTCAGGCGCCTCGACGCCGACGAGATGTACGCCGTCGCCCTGCGCGGCGAGGCCGGCAAGGAGACCCCTGTCCATGTCTGACACCCCGAAGCTCGACCGGCGGCCCGAGTGGACCGCGCTCGCGGACCACGCCAAGGGCACGCTGCCCCACCCGGACCTGCGCGAGCTGTTCGCCCAGGACCCCCGGCGGGCGGAGCGGTACGTCGTGCGCGTCGGCGACCTGCGCATCGACTACTCGAAGAACCTCGTCACCGACGAGACGCTGGCCCTGCTCCAGGAGCTGGCCGCCGCGACCGGTGTGTTCGGGCTGCGCGACGCGATGTTCCGCGGTGAGCGCATCAACATCACCGAGGACCGGGCGGTGCTGCACACCGCGCTGCGCGCCCCGCGGGACGCGGTGATCGAGGTCGACGGCGAGAACGTCGTTCCCAGGGTGCACGCCGTACTCGACAAGATGGCCGGCTTCGCCGACCGGGTCCGCTCCGGCGAGTGGACCGGTCACACCGGCAGGCGCATCAGGAACGTCGTCAACATCGGCATCGGCGGCTCCGACCTCGGTCCCGCGATGGCCTACGAGGCGCTGCGGGCCTTCACCGACCGCTCGCTCACGTTCCGCTTCGTGTCCAACGTGGACGGCGCCGACCTGCACGAGGCGGTCCGGGACCTGGACCCGGCGGAGACGCTGTTCGTCATCGCCTCCAAGACCTTCACCACCATCGAGACGATCACCAACGCCACCTCGGCGCGCTCGTGGCTGCTGGACGCGCTCGGTGACGAGGCCGCGGTCGCGAAGCACTTCGTGGCCCTGTCGACCAACGCCGAGAAGGTCTCCGGCTTCGGCATCGACCCGGCCAACATGTTCGAGTTCTGGGACTGGGTCGGCGGCCGGTACTCCTTCGACTCGGCCATCGGACTCTCCCTGATGGTCGCCATCGGCCCGGACCGCTTCCGGGAGATGCTCGACGGCTTCCGCATCGTCGACGAGCACTTCCGCAACGCCGAGGCCCCGGCCAACGCGCCACTGCTCCTCGGCCTGCTGGGCGTCTGGTACGGCGACTTCCTGGGCGCGCAGTCGCATGCGGTGTTGCCGTACTCGCACTACCTGTCGAAGTTCACCGCCTATCTCCAGCAGCTCGACATGGAGTCCAACGGCAAGTCCGTCGACCGGGACGGGAATGTGGTGGAGTGGCAGACCGGGCCGGTGGTGTGGGGCACGCCGGGCACCAACGGGCAGCACGCCTACTACCAGCTCATCCACCAGGGCACCAAGCTGATCCCCGCGGACTTCATCGGCTTCGCCCGGCCCGCGGGCGAACTGAGCGACGAACTCAAGGCGCAGCACGACCTGCTGATGGCCAACTTCTTCGCACAGACCCAGGCCCTCGCCCTCGGCAAGACCCCGGACGAGGTACGCGCGGAGGGAGTGCCCGAGGAACTGGTCCCGCACAAGACCTTCCGCGGCAACCACCCCACCACGACCGTCCTGGCCGCCGAGCTGACCCCCTCCGTCCTCGGCCAGCTCATCGCGCTGTACGAGCACAAGGTGTTCGTCCAGGGCGCGATCTGGAACATCGACTCCTTCGACCAGTGGGGCGTCGAACTCGGCAAGGTGCTCGCCAAGCGCGTCGAACCCGCCCTCACCGAGGGCGCGCACGTGCCCGGCCTCGATCCGTCCACGGCCGCGCTGGTGGCCGCCTACCGTGAACTGAAGGAAGTGCACTGACATGGAGATCGGTCTCGTTGGTCTCGGCAAGATGGGCGGCAACATGCGCGAGCGTCTGCGCAACGCCGGCCACACCGTCGTCGGATACGACACCAATCCCGACCGGGCCGACGTCGACAGCCTGGTCGAGCTGGTGGACCGGCTGGAGCGGCCGCGCGCGGTCTGGGTGATGGTCCCGGCCGGCGGCGCCACCCAGCACGTCATCGACCAGCTGGCGACGCTGCTCAAGCCCGGTGACACCGTCATCGACGGCGGCAACTCCCGCTGGACGGACGACGAGCGGCACGCCGAGGACCTCGGCAAGCGCGGCATCAACTTCGTCGACGCCGGTGTGTCGGGCGGCGTGTGGGGGCTGGAGAACGGCTACGCCCTGATGGTCGGCGGCGACAAGGAGACCGTCGAGGACCTCGAGCCGATCTTCGAAGCGCTCAAGCCTGACGGCCCCTACGGCTACGTCCACGCGGGCCGGGTCGGCGCCGGGCACTTCTCCAAGATGGTCCACAACGGCATCGAGTACGCCATGATGCAGGCCTACGCCGAGGGCTGGGAGCTGCTGGAGAAGGTCGACTCCGTGGACAACGTCCGCGAGGTCTTCCGCTCCTGGCAGGAGGGCACCGTCATCCGGTCCTGGCTCCTGGACCTGGCCGTCAACGCCCTCGACGACGACCACCACCTGGAGAAGCTGCGCGGCTACGCCGACGACTCCGGCGAGGGCCGCTGGACCGTGGAGGCGGCGATCGACAACGCCGTGCCGCTGCCCGCGATCACGGCCTCGCTCTTCGCGCGGTTCGCGTCCCGGCAGGAGGACTCGCCGCAGATGAAGATGGTCGCCGCGCTGCGCAACCAGTTCGGCGGGCACGCCGTGGAGTCGGCCAAGAAGTAGCCGACCGGGAACAGCCGCCCGAGAAGTGGGCGGTCCGGAAAGCGCGTTGACGTGATCGGCCGGTTCGGGTCAGAGTCCCTCCCTGATGGAGATCAACGACCTGACACCGGCCGAGTCGCGTCTTTGGCGGGCCTTCGCCTCCGGCACCGACGTGGACTTCCGTACCGCGGACCCTTCCGCCCCGGGTTCTTCCGCCGCGGCCCCTTCCGGCGCGGACTCCGACGACCCGGCCCGCGGCGGCACCTGGGGGCCCGAACGGACCGTGCGCGCGGGCGTGCTGCGGTCCCTCCTCCTGGACGGGCCCCGGGAGGACGGCCGGGTCGCGGCGCTCAGCCTGACCGGCGCCCGCGTCACCGGGCAGTTGGATCTGCAGTACGCGACGGTCGACCACCCCGTGCGGCTGCGGCACTGCCACTTCGACGAGGCACCGAGGTTCTACGGGGCCCGGCTGCGCGAGCTGAACCTGAGCGAGTCCGTGCTGCCCGGGCTGATCTCGCACGCGGTCCGGGTGGAGGGCGTACTGCGGCTGACCCGGGCCCGGTTCAGCGATACGGTGCGGCTGGCGGGGGCGGAGGTCACCGGCAGTCTGTACCTGGAGAGCACCCGCATCGAGACACCGAACACCGAGTGGCCGGTGCTCCAGCTGAACCAGGCGGTGCTGGGCGCCGACCTCTGGGCGCCGGGGCTCCGCGCGAGTGGCGAGGTCCGGCTCACCGGCGCCCGGGTGGCCGGCACGGTCAACCTCAACGACTCGGTGCTGGACCGGCCGGGCGGCACCGCCGTCCAGGCCGAGACGCTCGCCGCCGAGGCCGACGTGCTGCTGCGGCGTGCGGACGTCCGGGGCCGGCTGGAGCTGCGCGGTGCCCGGATACCCGGCCGGCTCGACCTGTCGCACGCCCGGCTGGCCAACGCCGGGAACACCGCGCTGCGCGCCAGCAGCTGCGTGATCGGCGAACTCTGGCTGCGGGAGGGCCCGGCGGTGCAGGGTGCGCTCAACCTGCGCCGCGCCCAGGTGGACGTGCTGTTCCTCCAGCCGGAGGTGGTGCCGGCCTGGGTCCAGCTCAACGACCTCACGTACACGTCGCTCATCCCGCACGAGCCCGCCGAGCGGCGGCTGCCCATGCTGGAGAAGGGGGACGGCTACCTCCCCTTCACCTATGAGCAGTTGACCGCCGCCTACCGGCGGATCGGTGACGACGACGCGGCCCGCCTCGTACAGCTCGCCAAGCAGCGGCGGCGCCGGCGCACCCTGCCCTGGTACGGCCGTCTGTGGGGGCACCTCCAGGACATCGCGGTCGGGTACGGCTTCCGTCCGCTGCGCGCGGGCGGCTGGCTGCTCTCGCTCCTTGCGGTGGGCTCGGTCGTCTACGGGCTGCACCACCCGCCGCCGCTCAAGCAGGCGGAGGCCCCCGGCTTCAACCCGGTCTTCTACACGCTGGACCTGCTGCTGCCGGTGATCTCCTTCGGCCAGGAGAACGCGTTCGCGCCGGAGGGCTGGTACCAGACGCTCTCCTACGTCCTGATCGTCACCGGCTGGATCCTGGCCACGACGGTGATCACCGGCCTGACCCGCACCGTCAGCCGCCAGTGAGGAGCCCCGTACGGGGGCCAGGAGTTCCGAGCAGGCGCGTACGGGGTATGCCCGACGCGTCCTGAACGAACGATCAAGGAGGGTGATGGCGATGCCACCCCTGCGGCAGGAGGTCGACGCGGGCGCGGCCGGGCTGGACCCCGGGGCGCTGGACCGGCTCGACCTGCACTTCGCCCGGCAGGTCGACGAGGGCCGACTGCCCGGGTTCCTGGTGGCCGTCGCGCGCGGCGGCCGCGTCGCCCATCTGACCGTGCACGGGCTGCGGGACGTCGCCGCCAAACTCCCGGTGACGGCCGACACGCTGTGGCGGATCTACTCCATGACCAAGCCGGTCACGTCCGTGGCGGTGCTGACCCTGGTGGAGGAGGGCCGGCTGGCGCTGGACGACCGCGTCGACCGGTACCTGCCCGCCTTCGCCGAGCCGCGGGTGTACGTCGGGGGAACCGGGGCGGACGTCGTCACCCGCCCCGCCGCCGGTCCGGTGCGGGTCCGGCACCTGATGACCCACACCGCGGGGCTGACGTTCGGCTTCTACCGCACCCACCCCGTCGACGCGCTGTACCGGGCGGCCGGTGTGGAGTCCTCGGTGCGGCCGGGGGCCGACCTGGCCGAGACGGTCGACCTGTACGCGAGCCTGCCCCTGCAGTTCGAACCGGGCACCCAGTGGAACTACTCGGTGGCCAGCAACGTACTGGGGCGGCTGGTGGAGGTGGTGTCCGGGCAGCCCTTCGACGTGTTCTGCGCCGAGCGGATCTTCGGCCCGCTGGGCATGACGGACACCGGGTTCCACGTCACCGACGCGCAGGCCGACCGCCTGGCCGAGCTGTACGGCGAGACGGAGGACGGCGGCATCGCGCCGGCCCCCGGGCTGCCGCTGCGGGGCCGGCCAAGGTTCCTGTCGGGCAGTGGCGGCCTGGTCTCGTCCGCGTACGACGTGCACCGCTTCGCGGAACTGCTGCGGCGCCGCGGCGCACTCGGCGGGGTCCGGCTGCTCGCCCCGGCGACGGTGGACCTGATGACCCGGAACCACCTCCCGGGCGACGCCGACCTGCGGTCCTTCGGCAGCCGTCCGGCGCACGACGAACCCGGCAACGACGGCGTCGGCTTCGGCCTCGGGGTGTCCGTGGTGACCGACCCGAGCCGCACGCGGTCGCCCTCCGGGCTCGGCACGTACGGCTGGAGCGGAGTGGCGACGACCACCTTCTGGGTCGACCCGGGCCGTGATCTGACGGTGCAGTTCATGACCCAGGTGCGGCCGAGGTCCTCGCACACGGTCTACCCGGACCTGAAGCGGCTGGTGCACGAGGCCGTCGCGGACTGAGCCGGACCGGCGCGGGCGGAACCTTCGCGGTCAGGACGACAGGTGCGCCATGGCGTCCAGGTGCGGCAGGTGGTGGTCGAGCCGTTCCCGCTTGGTGCGCAGGTAGGTGATGTTCGACTCGCACGGCGGGATCAGCAGCGGCACCTGCTCGGCGACCTGGATGCCGTGCCGCACCAACGCCTCGCGCTTGCGCGGGTTGTTGGACATCAGCCGCACCGACCGCACCCCGAGGTCGTCGAGGATCCGGGCCGCGACGCCGTAGTCCCGGGCGTCCACGGGCAGGCCGAGGGCGAGGTTCGCCTCCACCGTGTCCAGGCCCTCCGCCTGCAACGCCATCGCGCGCAGTTTGGCGAGCAGGCCGATGCCGCGCCCCTCGTGCCCGCGCAGGTAGACCACGACGCCACTGCCCGCGTCGACCACCTGCCGGAGCGCGGAGGCGAGTTGGGCGCCGCACTCGCAGTGCTGGGAGCCGAAGGCGTCGCCGGTCAGGCACTCCGAGTGGAGCCGGGTGAGCACGCCTTCGGCGCCGAGGTCGCCGTGCACGAGGGCCACCTGCTCGTCGCCGCGTTCGTGGTCGAAATAGCCGAACGCCCGGAATTTCCCATACACGGTGGGAAGCGGTGTCACCACGACCCGTTCCACGTCCGTGCGCTGTGCCGACTTCTTGCCGAGTACACCGACTTTTTCTGTCATGATTCTCGCGTTCCTCAACAGTTTGCTCAACCGAGATGAAAGGCCGTGCGGGAATGGATTTTTCACTGGTGCCGACGGACACGAGCGAAGACGTGCGCGAACGGGGCTCGGAGCTTCCGCGACAGGTCGCGGTGCTGCCGGTCGGGAGTTACGAGCAGCACGGACCGTATCTGCCGCTGGCGACCGACACGCTCGTCGCGTGCGCCGTCGCCCGGGCGGCGGCCGACGCGTATCCGGTGCACCTGCTGCCGCCGGTGACGATCGGCTGCTCGCACGAGCACGCGGGCTGGCCGGGGACCGTCAGCATCTCCGCCGTGACCCTGCACGCCGTGGTGCGCGACATAGCGGACTCCCTGCGCCGCTCGGGTGTCGAGACCCTGGTGGTGATCAACGGGCACGGCGGCAACTACGTACTGGGCAACGTCGTTCAGGAGTCCTCGGCACGCGGTGAGCGGATGGCGCTGTTCCCGGCCGCGGAGGACTGGGAGACGGCGCGCCGGCGGGCGGGGGTGGTCACCTCGCTGCTCACCGACATGCACGCGGGGGAAATCGAGACCTCCATTCTTCTGCACAAGCATCCCGAATTGGTCAGGCCCGGTTACGAGGCCGCCGATTTCGTCGCGGACGACCGGCGTCATCTGCTCTCCCTCGGTATGTCCGCCTACACCGATTCCGGTGTCATCGGGCGTCCTTCACTGGGCTCGGCGGAAAAGGGGAAGGAACTGCTGGCAAGCCTGGCGGATTCCTTCGGGGAATACTTCGCGCTGCTGACGACCGAGACGGCGGTGCCGGTGACCGGGTCCGACCGCTCCAGCGGCGCCGGCGATTCTGGCGGCGCTGGCGGCGCTGGCGATTCTGACGGCTCTGACGGCTCTGACGGCTCTGACGGCTCCGATGGCTCCGATGGCTCCGATGGCTCCGATGGCGAGCGGGTGTAGCGCACTGCGTGCCGGCGTACGACGAGGACGACGGCGCCGGGCAGGCTCGCCACGAGGCTGAGCACGCCGTAGACCACCGCCACGCCCAGCCCGGTGCCGGCGCCGAGCCCCGCCGCGCCGAACGCCCAGGCGGTGACGCCCTCCCTGGGGCCCCAACCGCCCACGTTCAGCGGCAGCCCCATGGCGAGTAGCGCCAGCACGGCCAGCGGCGTGAGCGTGGCGACGGAGGTCGCGCTGCCGGCCACCCGGGCGGCGAGCACGAACATCGTGAGGTGTCCGGCGAGCACGACGACGGAGGAGAGGGCGATGCCCGGCAGGTTCCGCCGGGACAGCAGCCCGTCCCTTGCCGCACCGAGCGTCTTCCGCAAGGCCCGGCCCCGGCGAGCGGGGGCCCGGTTCATGCGCAGGGCGAGGACGACGGCGAGCGCGCCGGCCAGGGCCAGGGCCGCGAGGGGTGCGAGGTGCCGTACCTCGTCGAGCACCGGGGAGGGCATCGTGAGCAGGACGCCGACGCCGACACCGATCAACGCGAGCTGCCCGGCGACCCGTTCAAGGACGACGGCCCGCACGCCCCGCCCCAGGTCTCCGGTACTCCGCCCGTGCCGCACCGCTCGGTGCACGTCGCCGAGGACGCCGCCGGGCAGGGCGGCGTTGAGGAACAGGGCGCGGTAGTAGTCGGCGACGGCCGCCACGAGCGGCAGCCGAATGCGCAGTCCCCGGGCGACCAGGGCCCAGCGCCAGGCACTGAACACCGTGGTGACCAGCCCGATCCCGAGGGCCGCCAGCACCGTGGGCCCGTCGATCCGGCGCAGCCCGTCCAGGAAGGCGCCGGTCCCCAGCCGCCACACGAGCACGGCGAGGACCGCGGTGCCGGCGAGCGTGCCGAGGTGGGCGCGCAGGGCGCGGCGGCGGGGAGCCGTGCCGCCGGTGGGGGTGTGCGGGCGTACCGCCGTCGGCAGTTCCCGCGCCGGTAGGGCCGACACCGTCGGCAGCGTCGGTGCGCTCACGGGGCCCCGCCCGTCGGCCGGCACAGCGCCAGCAGGTCGGTGTGGTGGACGACGACGCGCAACTCCCCGGCCGCGCAGGCCGCGAGGCGCTCCTCCAGGTACCGGTCCGCCCGCGGTCCGAGTTCCGGGCGCTGTTCGACGGCCGCACCGACCCAGCCTCGCAGCCACTGGGCGGTGAGCCGGGCCTCGTCGGGTCCCAGCCGCCAGTCACTGGGGTGCTCCCGTACGGTGGCGCCGTGCCCGGCGAAGGCCTCGGCGGCGGCGGTGACCGCGTCCGGACCGAGCATGCCGGTGCGCCGCTGGTGGTCGTTGAAGGCCTCGGTGATCTCGGCGTCCAGGGGGTGGATTGGCGTGAGGTCGACGCGTCCGGCGACGGAGAGGGTCAGCAGCGCCGGGCAGCCGGCCGCGGTACAGGCGGCGGCGAGCCTGCCGACCTCCTCGGTGGTGAGGACGTCGAGCAGTGCGGACGCCGTCACCAACGCGGCGCCGGTCAGGGCGTCCGGAGTGAGGCGGGCGAGGTCCCCGCGCCGCGTCTCGACGGTCACACGGCTGCCGTCGGCGGCGGTGCGCGGGGCGGCGACGGCGGCGAAGTGCAGGAGGTAGGGGTCCCGGTCGTGCAGCACCCAGTGCTGGGCGCCGTCGAGCAGCGGGGCCAGCCAGCGTCCCATCGACCCGGTGCCGCAGCCCAGGTCGTGCACCACCAGCCCGTCCGCCCGCCCGGGCAGGTTGGCGAGCCTGATCCGCAACGGGTCGAGCAGGTCGTGCGCCCGCGCGGCGGCGTCGGCGGGCTCGCGCAGCCGCAGCCACTCGGGGGCGTAGCGCGGGGGCTCGTCGGGGTGCTCGCGCGCGGGCGCTCCGCGGAGGCGGACCGTGGCACGCCCGTCGGCGGACCGCCCGTGCCCGTCGGTGACCGGCCCGGCAGAGGACCGCCCGGATCCGAACCGCCCCTGCCCGTCGGCGGACCGCGCCTGCCCGTCGGCGGCCGGCCCGGTGGAGGGCCGCTCGGCGCGGTCCTCCGTCCGCTCGGCGGCGCCGTCCGGCCGCTGCCGCTGCGTCGCGGGGCGGGCGGGGCCGCCGCCTTCGGGCCGGTCAACGGACGGGACCGTCCAGTCCTCGCCCGGGCCGCCCCCGAGGCCGGAGGCGGGCCACTCCACGGGGCGTCCGGCGTCCGGCCGGGCCGGGCCCGCGGCGGGGGCGACGGCGTGACGGGAGCCGGTGGCGTCCGGTGGGCCGGGCCGGGCCGGGGCGGCGCCTCCGGTCGGTGCCGGGACGGCGCCTCCGGCCGGGGCGGCCGGCTTGCTCGTGGTCATGCGGCCCTCCTCGGTTCGCCCGGCAGCCGGTGCAGCACGCCGGCCAGGCTCTGGGCCGTGCTCGCCCAGCCGTTCAGGGCGGCGCGGCGACCGCGGGCGGCGGCCTTGAGCCGCCGTCGTACGTCCGGCTCGCCGAACCAGCCGCGCAGCTCCGCGGCGAGCGCGGCGGGGTCCTCCGGCGGGACGAGGATGCCGGGCACGCCGCCGTCGGGCGCGCGCCCGACCGCCTCCGGCAGGCCGCCGACGTCCGTGGCCAGCACGGGGATGCCACGCGCGAGGGCCTCGGTCACCGCCATCCCGTACGTCTCGGCGTACGAGGTGAGGACCATCAGGTCGGCGGTGGCGTAGGCGGCGTCCAGGTCGGCACCGGCCCGCGGTCCGGCGAGCACCAGCCGCTCCTCCAGACCGTGCCGCGCGATCAGCGCCCGCAGTCGGTCGACGTAGTCCGGTTCCTGTGCGAGCCCGCCGACGCACACGCAGCTCCACGGCAGGTCGGCCACGGACGCCAGTGCCTCCACCAGTCGGTGCTGGCCCTTGCGCGGGGTGACGGCGGCGACGCAGACCAGCCGGGAGACGCCGTCGGTGCCGGGGGCGAGGGGCGCGATGTCGGCGCCGGGGGCGGCGACGTGGACCCGGCCCGGGTCCAGGCCGTGGTGGGAGACGAGGCGGCGCACCGCCCAGTCGCTGGTGGCGACGACGGCCGGGACGGCACGCAGCACCGTGCGTTCGCGGGCGTCCAGGTCGGCCGCCACGCCGGGGTCGAGGCCGGTCTCGTCGCCGAGCGGGAGGTGGACGAGGACGGCCATGCGCAGCCGTTCGGCCTCCGGGACGACGACCTCCGGCACCCCGCAGGCCACCAGGCCGTCGAGGAGGACGACCGCGCCGTCCGGCAACCGCCGTAGGACGCGGACGAGTTCCGCGCGGGCGGCGTCGTCCGGCCGGGGCCAGTCGCCGGGCACGGGCAGCCCCCGTACCCGCCAGCCGAAGCCGGGCAGGTCGAGCCGGACCCGCCGGTCGTAGGCGTTGCCGCCACTGGGCGCGGCCGGGTCGTCGACGCCGCCCGGCATGACGAAGTGCACGGATCGCAGGGACATGGGGACGATCCCCCCGTTCCTCGGGACCGGGGCCGGGACCGGGGCCTGGGCCTGGGCCTGGGCCTGGGCCGTCCCCGGCAGCTGGGCGGGGACGTAGGCGAGCCGGGTCCGCCCGGCGGCGGTCGTGCCGGTCACAGCGCGCGCTCGTAACTCGCCCAGGCGACGTGCGACTCGTGCAGCGTGACGGTGAGCCCGGCCAGCCCCTTGGCACCCTCGCCGAGCGCTCCCCTGTGTACGCGCTCGGCGAGCCGGTCGGCGATGACCTTGGCCAGGAACTCGGTGGAGGTGTTGACGCCGGCGAAGTCGGGTTCGTTGTCGAGGTTGCGGTAGTTCAGTGCGCCCACGACGGCACCCAGCTCCTGGGTGGCCAGACCGATGTCGACGACGATGTTGTCCTCGTCCAGCTGCTCGCGCCGGAAGGTGGCGTCCACCAGGAACGTCGCTCCGTGCAGGCGCTGCGCGGGGCCGAAGACGTCGCCGCGGAAGCTGTGGGCGATCATGATGTGATCGCGGACGGTGATGCTGAACAACGGACGACCCTCCAGGTGTGGCGCGTCTGGTCCCCCGCCGATCGCTGCGCGGGGTGCCGTCTATTACGGCCGGATGTCTTCCCCTGTTCAGTGGGCCTTACGTCTTTCCTCAAGGTCAGGCGCCGCTGTGGGCGCCCGCGCCGGTGTCCTCCCCGTCGTAGCGGACCCGGTGACACAGTGCGGGAATCTCTCCCGAGGCCAACCGCGGCATCAGCTCCGGCAGTTCGGCGAAGGCGGACTCGCCGGTGACGAGCGCGTCCAGCGCCGGGTCGGCGAGCAGTTCGAGGGCGAGGGCGAGGCGGTCGGCGTAGGTGCGGGTGGCGGCGCGGGCCGGGGAGACGGTGCCGACCTGGCTGCCGCGCAGGGTCAGGCGCCGGGAGTGGAAGGCCTCGCCCAGCGGCAGGGCGACGCGCCGGTCGCCGTACCAGCTCAGTTCGACGACGGTGCCCTCGGGCCGCAGCAGCTCCAGCGAACGGGCGAGCCCGGCCTCCGTCGCGCTGGCGTGCACGACGAGATCGCGGTCGCCGGCGGCGTCGTCCGGGGACGCGAAACCGGCACCGAGCGCCTCGGCGACTTCCGCCCGGGCCGGGTCCGTGTCGACCAACTCCACGTGCACGCCCGGGAATCGGGCCAGCAGGGCGACGACCGAGCAGCCGACCATGCCGCCGCCGACCACGGTGACCCGGTCGCCGATCAGCGGCGCCGCGTCCCACAGGGCGTTGACCGCCGTCTCGACGGTGCCGGCGAGCACGGCCCGCCCGGCGGGGACCGAGGACGGTACCGGCGTCACGGCCGCGGCGGGGACGACGTACCGGGTCTGGTGCGGGTGGAGACAGAACACGGTGCGCCCGACGAGTGGCTCGGGCCCCTCCTCCACCACGCCGACGCCGAGGTAGCCGTACTTCACCGGCCCGGGGAAGTCGCCCTCCTGGAACGGCGCGCGCATCGCCGTGTACTGGTTCTCCGGCACCCGGCCGCCGAAGACGAGGGTCTCGGTGCCACGGCTGACCCCGCTGAAGAGGGCGCGCACGAGCACCTCGTCCGCGCCCGGTACCGGCAGCTCCACCTCGCGGATCGCGCCCCGCCCCGGCGCTTCGAGCCAGAACGCACGTGCCCTGCGTGTCATCGGAAGTCCTCCTGAACGGTCGGGAAGCCACTCACGTACCGAGGGATGCACAAGCCGCGCACAAGGTAGCGGCGTTGATCGACTCTGTCACACGGCCGGAGGATGTTCGGTGGCCCTGATCAACCTGAACCACACGGACGACGCGTACGACGCCTGTCCCGCGAGGTCCGTTCAGCAGGAGACGGCGGTCGGCGCGGGCGCGCAGATCCTGCTCCTGGCGCTGCTCGGCACCGCGATCGGCATGGGCACGGCGGGCTGGCTGACCGGCCTGGCGTTCGCGTTCGCGAGCTGGGCGGTGCTCTCCCGGGCCCTGCACCGCTCCCGGCTGCCGTCGTTCGGCCCGGCCAACCGGGTCACCCTCGGCCGGGCCACCCTGGTCGGCGGGGTCACCGCCCTGGTCGCGGACTCCTTCCGCGGCGCGCCGCCCGTCTCCCTCCTCGTCGGACTGACGGCCGTGGCCCTGATCCTGGACGGCGTGGACGGCAAGGTCGCCCGCCGCACGGGCACGTCGACACCGCTGGGCGCGCGCTTCGACATGGAGGTCGACGCGTTCCTCATCCTGGTGCTGAGCGTGTACGTCGCGCTGGACCTGGGCCCGTGGGTGCTGCTGATCGGCGGCATGCGGTACGTGTTCGTGGCCGCGGCCCGGGTGTGGCCGTGGCTGACCGCCCCGCTGCCGGCGAGCACGGCCCGCAAGACGGTGGCCGCGCTCCAGGGCGTCCTGCTGCTCCTCGCGGGTGCGGAACTGCTGCCGCGCGCGGGGAACGCCGGAGTGGTGGCGGTGGCGCTGGGCCTGTTGGTGTGGTCGTTCGGGCGGGACGTACGGTGGCTGTGGCGGCGGTCGCGGATTCCCGCGGCACCTGCCACGGCGATGCGGGAACTCGTCGCGCAGTGAGCCTGCCCGACGCCGCTCGTGCCGGGCGTGCCGGACGTGCCGGACTCCTCCGGGTCGGGCGGATCTCGGCGCGCCCCTCGGGGTCGGTGGGCGCGACGGTCTGAGCGGGCTCACCGGCACGGCGCGCGAGGCGGTCAGCCGGCACGAACGGCACGTCCGGCACGCAGCTCACCCTCGCCCGTATCAACCGCGCGGAGCCCTCCGTGCGCGCCGCGTGAACGACCCTGCGGGTCACTACACCTGGGGCCGGCCCGACCCGGCCGTGGAGGAGGTCGGTGCGGCGGCCCCGGCGCCCCGGTGCGCCCACCGGGGCAGCGTCCCCGCCGCCACCAGCGGTACGGCGGCCAGCACCAGCCACGGCACGGCGACCGGCAGCCCGGTGTCCAGCAGCAGTCCGGTCGCGGAGCTGCCGGCCAGCACGACGATCCCGGAGAGCGAGGACAGCGCCCCGGTGTACAGCCCGAGCCGCCCGTCCTCGGCGAGGTCCGGCACCCAGGCGCGGGCGACGGGCGCGACGAGCATCTGCCCGAAAGTGAGCAGGACGACGAACCCGGCGGCGGGCAGCAGCCCACCCGCCCCCGTCCACCCCGCGGGCCGTGCAAGGCCGACGACGGCGAACCCCACGGCGATCAGCACCAGCCCCGCCACCATCGACCGGCGCCGCGCCAGCCGCTCCCCCGCCCACCGGGTCACCGGCAACTGCGCGGTCACCACCAGCAGCGACGACAGCGCGAACAGCCAGGCCAGCGGCGCCTGCGAACCGGCGGCCCGTTCCACCTCGGCGGGCAGGGCCAGGTAGAGCTGGTTGTAGGCGAGGAGGTAGGCACCGTAGGCGCAGCACAGCGCGAGGAAGCGCCGGTTGCGCAGCACGAGCCGGGCCCCGCCCCTCATCCGGACCCGGGCCCGCCCGGGAACGCGCTGCGGCAGCAGCCACGCGTGCCCGACGAGGACCAGCACGAAGACCCCGGCCCCGGCGAGGCAAGCGGTACGGAAGTCGACGGCGAGCAACAGCGCCCCCAGCAGCGGCCCGACGAATGCACCGGCCTGCCCGGCGACGGTGAACAGCGCGAGCACCCGCGTCCGGTCCCCGCCCCCTTCCTCCTCCCGGACGACGGCCTGCCGGGCCACCTCGGACTCGACGGCCGGCGAGAAGAGCGCGGCGGCGAACCCGATCAGCAGGACGGCACCGACGACGGCCCAGGTCCGCTCGGCGAATCCGAGCCAGGCGAACCCGGCGATCCGCAGCACGCATCCGGCGAGCACGACGGGCCGGATGCCGTACCGGTCGGCGAGCGCCCCGCCGACCACGAACAGCCCCTGCTGGCTGAAGGTCCGCAGCCCGAGCACGAATCCGACCAGCCACCCCGCCATGCCGACGGACTGCCCCAGATGCTCGGCGAGGAAGGGCAGCACGGCGAAGAAGCCGACGTTGAAGGCGAGCTGGGTGAGGATGAGTAGCCGGAGCAGCGGGGAGAGCGTGGCGAACGGGGCGGTACGACGGCCGGGCACCTGCCCGGACCGCCCACCGGTGGCGGCGGCGGACGTGGAGGTCATGTCACCGGACTCCGACTCCGGTCGGTTCCTGCTCCGTCTCCACCGCGGACCGCCGCTCGGCCGCCTCGGTCTCACGAGGGGACGTTGCTGTGGGCCGTCGGCGCAGCCCACCCGCCGCGCTGACGGCCAGCGCGCCGAGCAGGGCGAGTACGGCGGCGGGGGCGAGGACGGCCCAGGGGGCGCGCTCGGCGTAGGGCTGGTTCTCGGCGAGGAGCAGCCCCCACTCGGGGGACGGCGGCTGGGCGCCGAGTCCGAGGAACCCGAGCGAGGCGAGCGCGAGGGCGATCCCGGGCAGCCGCAGCAGGGCGTGCCGGAGGACCGGCGGCGCCACGGCGGGCAGCAACTCGTGCCGCAGCAGATGGCCCCGCCCGGCGCCCAGCCCCTTGCTGGCGGTGATGTGCAGCGTGGCGCGCTCCTGCCGCAGCAGGGAGGAGGTGTGCGCGGCGAGCGGCGCCCAGGCGACGGCGCCCACGGCGAGCGCGGGGGTGGCCGTCCCGTTCCCGGCGACGGCGGTGACGAGCAGCGCGACGAGCACGGGCGGTACGGCGTTGACGGTGTCGACGAGGGGCGCGGAGATCCGGGGCACCAGCCCGAGCAGTACACCCACCAGCAGGGCGGCGGCGCTGATGGCGGCGGCCAGGAACAGCGTGTCCAGCGCCCCGTGGCCGACGCGGGCGAGCAGGTCGCGCCCGAGGGCGTCGGTGCCGAAGGGATGGTCGAGGGAGGGCGCCCGCAGCCGCTCCGTGGTGTCGAGGGCGAGCGGATCACGGGCGAGCCCGAACCCGACGACGGCGAGCAGGAGGGCACCGTAGACCAGCGGCAGCACTCCCCCGCCGGGCGGGGTGGGCCGGTGCAGCGAGGACAGGGCGCCGTCGCGCAGCGCGGGCCCGGTGAGCAGCCGTGCGGCGACGCGGGTGGCGCCGGTGGCGAGCGCGGCGAGCAGGACGAGGGCGAGGGTCCCGGCCTGGAGGACGGGAAGATCCTGGGCGAGGGCGGCTTGAAGTGTGGTGCGCCCGAGTCCGGGAATGTCGAAGACCTGCTCGACGGCAACGGCCCCACCGGTCAACCCGACGACGAACAGTCCGAGGTTGGGCAAGAGCGCGGGCACGCACCGCCGCAGGGCCTGACGGGCGATGGACCGGCCCGTCAGTCCACGCGCCGCGGCGGCCAGCGCCCACGGCTCGCCGAAGGCACCGGGCAGCAGATCGTCGAGCAGCCGCCCCAGCACGGCACCCGCGGGCAGCCCGAGGGCGAGCGCGGGCAGCACGGTCCACTGGGGCCCGTACCACCCCAGCGCGGGCAGCCACCCCAGCTGCACCCCGACGACGGTGGCGAGCACGGAGGCGACGAGGAACTCGGGCAGCGAGGCGAGCACGGCGGACAGGCTCCCGCCCCCGCGCCGCCCACCGAGCCGCCGCCGGGCCCCGAGCCGCAGGGTGCGCGCGCAGATCGCCCCGGCGGTCAGCACGGCGACGAACAACGCGACACCCATGAGCAGCAGCGAGGCACCGAGCGCCCGCGTCACGTCGGGCAGGACGTCCGCGCCGGAGATCCACGACCGCCCGGCGTCCCCGCGCACGAGCCCGCCCAGCCAGCCGGTGAGCATGTGCAGGGGCCCGCCGTCGGTCCCGAGCTGTCGCCGGATGTCGGCGAGCACCTCGGGCGTGGGCTCACGTTCGGCGGACCGCGCCTTGAGGACGGTGTACGCGGGGTCGGTGCGGGTGAGCCAGGGCAACAGCCCGACCCCGCACACGAGCCCACCCGCGAGCACGACCCGCCAGGCCAGGGCGGCCACCCGCTGCAGCACGGTTCAGCGCCGGGTGCCGGTGCCGACGAGCGTGCGCTCGTACGGATCGAGGATCACGCCCTGCACGGAATCGGCGACGCCGGTGATGATGCGCTGGTGCACGAGCGGCACGACGGCGTCGCTGCCGAGGATGCGTGCCTCGGCGGCCATCGCGGCGTCCTGGCGCTTCGCGGTGTCGTCGATCTTCTCGGCGTCGGCGACGGCACGGTCGACACCCTTGTCGCAGAGCTGGGCGATGTTGAAGCCGCCGCCGCAGGTGTAGTCGCTGGCCAGGACGGCTACGGGGTCACCGGTGTCGAGGAGGGTGTTCCGGGCAAGCACGAAGGCGTCGAACTTCCCGTCCAGGGCGTCGCCTTCGAGCCGCGAGTACTCCCGCACGGTGAGCTTGACGGTGAACCCGGCCTTCTCCAACTGCTGCTTGACGACCTGGGCGACCTCGGGCAGCTCGGGCCGGTTGTCGTAGGTGGCGAGGGTGATGGTGTCCCCGTCCCCGGGCTTCTTGGCGGCCGCCCGCCCGACGGGCGCGGTCCGCTTGCCTTCCGCCCAGGTGACGGCGGGCCCGTAGACACCGGCACCGGGATCGCCGTACCCCTCGTAGACATCCTTGGCGAACACGGAGGTGTCGAGCGCGCCTCGGGCGGCGGCCCGCAGCCCGGCGTCCTTGAAAGTTCCCGCCGAGGCGTTGAGGAGCAGGCTGGTGGTCCGGGTGGTGGCGGTGTCGCGCCGGGTCTTCTCGTCGAGCGAGGCCGCCTGGGCGACGGGAACGGCCTCGGCGATGTCGATTTCGCCGGTCCGCAGGGCGTTGGCGCGGGCGGTGCCGTCGGCGATGAAGCGGGCGTCGATGCCGGAGGCCTGGGCGCGTCCGCCCCAGTAGTCGTCGAACCGGTCGAGGGAGGCGGAGGTGGCGCCGTTGACCTCGGTCAGCTCGAAGGGGCCGGTGGCGTGACCGACGGGGTCGACGCGGCCGTTCCCCTTCTCATAGGCCTTGGCGGAGAGGATGCCGAGGCTCGGGCTGGAGAGCCGCAGGGGCAGCACCGGGTCGGGCTCGGCGGTGGTGATCCGGACGACCCGGTCACCGCTGGCCTCGGCACTCAGGGCGACGCCGGCGAGGGCGGCCGGGGCGGGCTCGGCGTCGGTGGCGTGGGCGAGGGAGTCGGCGACCGCGGCAGGGGTGACGTCGCTCCCGTCCTGGAAGGTGGCGTCGCGGAGGGTGAACTCCCAGGACTTCTCCCCGTCCCTGCGCCAGGACTCGGCGAGCGCGGGGGCGGCGGACCCGTTGGCGTCGAGGGCGGTGAGTCCCTCGGTGACGCCGAGGCGGCTGAGCAGGGTGGCGTCGGCGCCGTAGGGCGACAGCTTCTCGGCGGGCGGGAAGGTGAGGGCGACGCGGAGACGGGCGCCGTCGCCGTCCTTCCCGTCACCGGACGCGGAGTCGCCGCCGCCTCCTGAGGCGAAGCAGCCGGCCATCAACGGGACGAGCAGGAACGGGGCGAGCAGCCGGGGGCGGCGGTGGGAGCGCATGGTCCTCGGATCGATCAGGGAGGGCGGGCAGGCGGGCGAGCGACAGCAACCGGAGATTACATGAAAATGATTTTCACGCCTACCTGGCCTCGGGCAATCCGGCCAGTCCCGCCAGTCCCGCCAGGGGCACATCGAAGTGCACGATCCCCTGCCCGCCCCCGGCATCCTCCCGCTCGTCGTGCACCACCTTGGCCAACGACCGCCAGAAGGGCTCGGCCCCGGTGACCGCGGGGTCGGTGTGCAGATAGACGGCCCGGTATCCCCCGTCGGCCACGGCGAACGCCAGCAACTCATCGACAAGTCGACGAGCGAGCCCACGCCGCCGATGCTCGGGCCGGACGTACACCCGCCGCAGCTGCGCGGTGACTGCGGAGGGGTAACGCTCGGCGACATGCGCGGGATTCGGGGGGTGCGCGGGGCCGCGGGAGTCGAGCGCACCGGTGGCGACGACCTCGCCGTCGGCGGCGACGGCAACGAGGAGGGTGTGCCGCTCCGACCTCAGATACGCACCCTCGAGATCGACGACGTCCCGGTGCCACCGGGGCACGTATCCGGTCCCGAAGTCGCGGTAGACGGTGTCGAGCATGACGGCACGGGCCGCGTCCAGGTCGGCAAGGGTGGCGGTCCTGATGGTGTAGTCGGTGTTGCGCACCTGCACATCGTACGCATTAACCATAAGCGCGCGATCACCCTCCCACGGCCGGGCGACCGTCAGCCCCGCATCAGGTGTCCTCTTCCCACCTGGGCAAGCAGCGGGGGTTCCGCAGTCCCTTCGTAACCGAGATGGAGTTCACGCCGGGCGCGGGTCGCGAGGACGTAGTACGTCATGCGCAGAGCCGCCGAGGTCGGGTCGGCGGCCGCGTCCGTGTGGGTGTCCGGGATGACGACGGTGTCGAAGCCCAGGCCCTTGGCGCTGGCCCGGTGGACGATGACGATGCCGGGACGGCCGAGGTCGAGATTGCGGTACTGGCCCCCTTTGGCGTCCGACGTGTACAGCTGGGGCTTCAGCCGTGGTGCCCGGCGTGACAGGCTGCCCAGCAAGGAAAACTGAGTGTGCTTGGAATTGACGATCACACCGATGGTGTCCCCGGGGTGCCGCTCGGCGAGCAGCGCCAGCAGATCGGCCGCGCCCCGCTCGGGGAACCGGTGCAGCCGCGGCGGTGGGCCCTGCCGGTCGGGCAGGAGCGGCGTAGCTGCCCCTGTGCGGAAATGAGCCGCGAAGGACGCGATCTGCGCCGTGTTGCGATGGTTCCCGTCCAGGTCGTGGCGGGCGCAGCGGCCGAGCCTTCCGGCGATCTCGGCGAGGGTGGAGTGCGTTTCGGTGAGACGCTGGCACTCGTCCGCGAAGACCGTGAGGCGGGCGCCCAGCATCCGGCAGAGCCGGTAGAACTCGGGCGGCAGGTCCTGGCCCTCGTCGACGACCAGGGTGAGCCCCGGCACCGGATCGGTGTCGGCTGCCCGTTCAAACAGCGCACTCCAGTCGTACCAACCGTCCGCGGTGCTCGGAGCCTTGCCGCCGTACCACTCAGCGAGCCAGGCGTGTGCCGTCGTGACCCGCACACTCCGGTCGGCCGGGGCCAGTGCGTGGACCGTCGCGGCCAGCGACTGCCGGAGCAGGTTGGAGCGGGTGAGCAGGGCGACCGGGGTACCGGTGAGGCTGAGCATGACGGCCCGTTGAGCGGCCAAGAGGCTCTTGCCGCTGCCCGGCGGCCCGCTGACCAGATGGTTGCCGTCGAAGGGCAGGGCGTCGAGACCGGCCCGCTGGTCGGGGGTGAGGTCGAGGTAGGTGACGGTCACGACTCCTCCAGCGCGTCTGCCGCGGCGGCCCGTGCGGCGGTGACGATCGGCTCCAGGTATCCGGGTACGTGCTCGCCGCCGACGACGAGAGTCCGGTCCAGGAGGGTGTTGCCGGTCTCGCAACTGGTCTCCGGCAGGAGGGCACAGGCGTGGCAGGCCGCGCGGTTGAGGTTGCCGAAGCCCTGGCCCGTGTGTTCGGAGCACAGGGGGTCGGCGGAACACCAGGCGGCGGCCTCCGTCATCCGCAGCAGTGTCTCCGCGAGCCGTGGGGACTCGCCCTGGCGCACGAGTCCGCCGAGGGTCCCCTCGGCGTCCCCTGCGGCGGTGTAGACGAGGATGCCGTACTGGTCCTGCTCGGGGCGGCCGTAGACGCGCTCGCGCAGGCTCGCGGTGGTGTAGCCGGACTCGAAGGAGAGCTGGCGGATGAGCAGGTGCGCGAGCGTGTGCAGGAGGACGAACCGGGGGGCGAGTTCGGGTCCCGTGAGGGCTTCCAGGCGGTCCCGCTGGAAGGAGCGGTCCAGGTCGGCCCGCATACCGCTGACGCGCTTGCGTACCTCCCCGTCCGCCTCCCAGCCGGTGAGTTCGGCCGGATTCAGGCTGAGGAAGATTCCCTCGCCGAACACCTCGACGGCCGGCATCCACTTGAGGCGACGGGCGGTGTCGGCCGGCACCACCGTCGCGTCGGGGGAGACCCTCGTGAAGCCGGACAGGACGCGCACCTCGCGGAGCCGGTCGGCGAGGACGATCCTGCCGAAGCGGCGGTCGAGCGCGGCCCAGGGGTCGGCGCTCTCCCCCGCCAGGCCGAGGGTGGTCTCGCGCAACGCGAAGTCCCGGGTGGCGGGCGGCGTCGGGGCGGTGAAGGCGGCCCACTCCTCACGGCTGAGGTCGGGGCGGGCCGGAGCGGCCGGACCGGTCTGCGGATCGGACGACGGCGCCTCCGGGGAAGGCTGGGCCTCCCCCGTCTCCTCCGCGATCAGTGCGTCCAGGAGGGCGTCGTCGGCTCCGGTGTCCTCCTGGATCATCGTGCGGAACGCCGCGGCCCGCGGTGTCGCGGCCACCCGACACAGGGGGACCCACAGGTCGTGCTCTCGCACCTTGGCCACGACGGCCTCGTCGCCGTGAACCGCCGGTGCGTCGCTCTCGGGGATGTCGAGGGCCGAGTGCACGATCGGGTAGTACAGGTTGCCGGCCGTGCGCTGCACGATCTGCACCGGCCTGAGGCATTCCACCCGTTCGTTCGCCCGCTGCCACGGGTTGCGTCCGGAGCAGCGCATGCCGTGAGTGCCGAGGATGTCGAGCAGGTCGCGGGACGCACCGCAGCCCTTGGCGGAGCAGGTCACGGACAGCGCCTCGAGGCCGGAGGCGCGTTCCGAGACCAGGAACCTCAGCCGGTCCCGCTCCTCACACCGTCGACGTTCACCGGCGTCGCGCCGCGAGTGGGCCCAGAACCACCAGTCGACGTCGCTGAGGTGTCCGGCCCGGCAGATCTGTACGAACCGCATGGGCGCCAGCGTCCGGGCCGGTGAGCAGGAGGGGCAGCGCGGCGGCTGACCGGGCTTCTCGTCGGCGATCCGCCAGCGCTTCATCCGCCGGCAGGACCCGCAGAACAGCCAGGACGGGAAGCGGATGTACGGCGCCCCGGGCGCGTCCGGGACGTCGAAGCGGTCGTTCGCGGTCGCCGGGGCGGCGTAGAACCCGGTGACACCCAGACGGGAGGCGAGACGGGCGGACTCGACCCGCTGCCTGCCCTTGGGGGACCAGTCTCCGATGCCGGTGGCGACGAAGGACTCACCCTGGATGTCGAAAACGGCTCCGACGCCGAACGGCACCACCGTCTGCGACTGCCGTACCCGCAGTGTGCGGCTCACAGGTCCGCTCCCTTCACCGTCACCTGGCACTCCCGGTCCACGTTGCGCATGGAGTTCGGTGTCTCCCAGAGGCCGTAGTTCTGTTCGAAGCTCTTGATCAGGTTGGACTGGCCCTTGCCCTGACTGCGGTAGTACAGCTCGCGGCCGTCCTTGTGGGCCTGCCGGGCCGCGTCCTCCCAGTCGGCGATCAGAGCCGCGAGCTCCGCCCGCACCTCGTCGCCGATGCCTGGTTCGGCGGTCACGGCACGCGTGGTCAGCTCATCGGCGAGCGCTTCCAGCTCGGGGATGCGGTCCAGGACCTGCCCGGCCTGGTTCTCGGCGGCGAGCCCCAGCCGGTGCCGGACGAGGACGACCAGCGCGGCGTGCAGGGCCCGCCGGCGGGAGGGCACCGACCAGGGGGTGACGCTGGTGGGCTCCACGTGCCGGTACAAGGACCGGTGGTACACGTCGAACGTCTCGTAGTGCGAACGGTCCCGGGGGCGCGTCGCGTTGAAGAACGTCACGACGAGGCCGGGCACCGTGTGCCGACCCACCCGGCTGGTGGCCTGGATGTACTCGGCGGTCGTCTTGGGCTGCCCCTGCATCAGCATCAGCGCGAGCCTCTTGACGTCCACGCCGACGGACAGCATGTTCGTGCAGGGCAGGAAGGACACCGACTGCGGGTCGTCCCAGTCCTTCTCCAACCGGTCCAGCAGCACGGGCTGTTCGGCCCGCGGGAGGTTGCTGGTCAGTTCTTGCACCTGGTGGTCCGGCAGAGCCCGAACGCCGTTGCCCGTGTCGAGTCCGGCGAGCTGGGCGGGGATGTCGTCGGCCGCGGCCGTGACCGTACGGCCGAGCTCCCGCAGGCTGTGGTGGTAGGCGACCAGCGTCCAATAGGCGTCCCGGTGCTCCAGGGGGAGTTCCCACGCGCCTTGGAGCAACGCGGCGGCGGTGGCCACGGCGGCACGGCCGGCCGTGTGCCCCTGGGCCATGACGCCGAGGTAGCGGCGGCCGGACCTGGAGGTGTCGGGTTCGGCGAAGTAGGAGTGGCGGGCGTCGAGACCGGCGGGCGGGAAGAGCTGGACGTTCCCGCCGTACAGGGCGCGGACCTGCTCCCCGGAGCGGCGGATGGTCGCGGTGGAGGCGACGATCTTGGGTCCGGTGCCGTCGGGCCCGACGCACAGCCCGAGGACGGCCGACTCGTACAGTCCGACGGTGGTGCCCAACGGGCCGGTGAGCAGGTGCAGCTCGTCCTGGATGACGAGCGAGGGAGGCAGGTTTCCCACGCCGGCGCCGCTCCGCGCGCCGAACAGCCGGCCCGCCCGCGGTTCCCAGGCGAGCCGGGCGAACTTGTCCACGGTCCCCAGGACGAACGTCGGCGGCCGGTCGTAGAGGTGCTCGTCCACGACGGCGACGGGCAGTTCGTCGTGGAAGACGCACTCACGCCGCGGGCAGAAGAAGGCGAAGGAGTCGGCCGTGGCGCGCACCCCGTAGTCGCCCGCGTCGGGTGACTTGTGCGCGGGCAGGATGCGGGTGCCGCACCAGGGGCAGCGGTCGAGGATGAAGACGTCGTCGGGCTGGGCGGCCTGGCGCGCGTTCTCGTAGGCGGTGCGGGCCTTGTCGTACGTGTTCGGGGTGGTGGTCTCGCCCACCCACAGACCGATGGAGAACGGTTCGCTTCCGTACACCGCCGGTTCGGCACGGCGCAGCGTCTCAAGAGCGCAGACGGTGGTGGCGGCGCGCTGGAACTGCTGGGTGGTGAGCAGGCTGAGCGTGTAGCGGCTGAGTACGGCCGTGCCTCCGCCGCCCGGTTCGCGTCGCCGCAGCACCATGGCGAAGGCGGCCAGCAGCAGGTACGCCTCGGTCTTGCCACCACCGGTCGGGAACCAGATCAGGTCGGTCACGGCCCGGTCCGGGTGCCGCGGATCGGCCGTGCCGTCCACGGCGAGCAGGAAGAACGCCAGCTGGAACGGGCGCCAGGTGGCCCCCTGGTACGGCTCCGGGTCCGGCGGCACCGCCTCGCCGGGCGAGCGCCGGGTACCCGCGAGATCTGCCGCGGAGTGGCGCATCTGCAGGGCCATGGCGCGGTTGGCGGCACGGAAGGCGTGCAGCAGTTCGGGGCGGCGGGGGTCGCAGAGGGTGCGGACCCCCGACTCGATGCGGGTGACGGCCGCGCCGATTCGGTCGAGGATGCGGGCGGCGGCGTCGCGTCCCCATGCGGGAACGTCCTCGTTCAGCTGCCCCACGTACCAGGCCCGGTAGTGCGCGGCGAACTCGGCCAGCTCCTCTCGCAGTTGCTCGACCGGTACGGCCGGGTCGGCCAGGTGCAGGAGATCCAGCACGGGCGAGCCACTGAGCCCCGCGGCGCGTACGCCGGTGACCTCGGCCTCCGGCATGACGGCCGCGCTCAGCTCGGTCACCTGCTCCCCGGCGTCGTCGCGCCGTTCCGCCACCGCGCATCCGTGGCCGACGGCATGGGTGCGGACGTGGCGGTACTGGAGGCGGAGTTCCTGCTCCTCCGGATCGCGGCTCGCCAGTCGGACGCTGGGGTACTGGAGCACCCTGCCGTCCACGGGCCGGGCCCGCAGCTCCACCTGGAACAGCATCCGGTCCCAGTGGGCGGACTTGCCCAGTCCGGGTTCGTGGCGGGCGGAGTTCACCAGGGCGACGGTGATGAGTTTGCCGGTGCCGAACGTCCGGTGCCGGACCCGGATTTCGGCCCGGCCGTCCAGGACCGTGACCTGATCGCGATCGGGTGTGAGCCGGTGCGTCTCGGCCGGCAGGGGGACCCGCTGCCAGCTACGGCCCCGCTCGCTCGTGCCGGCACGGGTCTCGTAGCGCGCGGCCGAGCAGTCGACTTCCACGGTGTCCGCGTCGGTGTAGAAGCTGAACCCGAGGGAGGAGGGCAGCCACGAGTTCGACTCGGGGACAGGGTCGGAGGCAGGCGCGGCGTCCTCGGCCCGGGTCTCCGTACCGGCACCTTCCAGTTCCTCTGCGGCCGCTTCCAACTGGCGCTGGAGATCGGCTTCCTGCGGATAGAGGGTTCCCATGAGGTACTGCCGGTCGGGCGGGGCGTCGAGTGTCTCGTGTTCGCCTTCGGCCGGGCCGACCAGCTGCCGCCGGAGGTAGGAGACGAGTTCCTGTCGGGGGTCCATGGCGTTCCTGGGGTGTGTCGAGTGCATGAGGTGATCGGACGAAGCGAAGGTGAGGGTGGCAAGCAGGGACGGAGGTGGCGCCGCACGGGCGGCGACGACTCAGGTACGGCGCCAGCGGTCCCGGATCGACGTGCGTTCCGCAGCTGCTGCCTGCGCCGCGGCCAGCTGCCCCTGTGCATCGCCGAGTTGTGTCTGCACATCGGTGAGCCGGGTCTGCAGGTCGCTGAGTTGTGTCTGCAGGTCGGTGACGCGCAGCCAGGCGTTGTGCTCGCTCTGCGCGATCCGCTGGGCCGCCTCCTGCTCGGCTTCCTCGGCACGCCGGCGGGCCGCCTGGACGAACAGGTCCCGCTGAGCGACCGCCGCCTCGGCGTCCCGCAGCCGCGCCTCGGTCTCGGCGACACGCAACTGCGTGTCCTGGCGGTACTCCTCCAGTGCCGACTTCGCGGCCCGCTCCCGCAGTTCGGCGGCTCCCTCTGCCGCCTGCAGCCGGGTCTCCAGCTCGGCGGCCCAGGCACCGGCGGTGCGCTCCCGCTCGACGGCGACCGTCTCGGCGTCACTCAGGCGGGACTCCAGCTCCCTGATCCGGGTCTCCGCGCCCTCGCGGTAGTCGTACAGCCGCCGCTCCAGGTCATGCGCCCGCTGTTCCCCGTCCGACGCGTCAAGGGCGACCTCCTCCGCGAGTTCGGCCCTGCGCAGCAACGCCGCGCAGGCCTCACGATGCCGCTCCTCCAGCTCCGCGACGCGCGCCTCCGCCTGGCGCCGCACGTGGGCCGCATGCCGTTCCCGTGCCCGGTCGGCGCGGTGCAGCAGCTCCTCTTCGAGCGCGTCGAGCTGTCTCTCGACCTCCGCGCGGACCGCCGCCACCCGCTCGTCGGCCGCATCGCGAACCGCGCCCAGCCGTCGCTCGTGTTCCTGCGCGAGCGTCGCGAGGGCCCTCTCGTGCCGAGCGCGGGCGTCGGCGTCGGCGTCGGGGCTTGCGTCGAAGGCGGCGTCGGGTTTGGTTTCGGTCTTCGCTCCGGCTCCGGCCTCGGCTTCTGATCCGGCTCCGGCTCCGGCCGTGGCTTCGGTAGGTGAGGACTCGACAACGACCGGCGGCTGTTCGGCCGGAACGGATCCTGCCGAGGAGAAGGTTGCCGGACGTCCGGCGACGAACTCCCGCAAGGCCTCACGGACGGCGGCTCGCGACCCGGCCCGCACCAGCGGCGTCGAGGCCAGGTAGGACCGGGGAGTCGCCCCGGCCAGCGCGGTGACAGGCCGCTCGAAGAAGTGCTCGGGTCGCAGACCTGCGTCTTTGACTGCGTCAAGAACCGCCTTGAGGACTTCAAGCGCCTCCACCACGGGCCGGTCGAGCATCCCCCGTTGCCGGGCCGACCGCACAACGGCATCCGTCACGGAAGGCCCGAGCAGTACGGTCAACTGCAGATGCCCGAGAGCCAGCAGCGCGTACTCGGCGAGCCAGGAGACTCCCCCGCCCAGCGGCGGCTGCGTCAGTCTCAGGGCCTTGTCCCAGTCGGCGGTCGTCTGCGGCGTAGCCGGGGCGTTGCTCTCCCCCACGACCGGCGCCAGCTCGGCCTTGTCGGCTCCGCTCACCGATTCCTGAGCCTGGGCGCCATTGCGTGTCCGTTCCGGCTCCTCCACCGCCCGGTCACCGGAGGGCGCCGCGGCGAGCAGCTCCCGCAGGCTGTCACGCACGGCCAGTCGCGACTCGCGGTTCACCAGCGGCCTGGCCGCGAGATAGCCGCGAGGCGTCGCCCCTCGCAGGGATTCGGCGGGGCGGTCGAAGAAGTCGTCCGGTCGCTGCCCGGCTTCCACCAGGGCGTCAAGCACCCGGCGCAGCACCTCCAGCGCGGTCAGCACCTCACGCGGAAGTCGTCCGTTCCCCGGGGCGTCCCGCACCACCACGTCGGCGGCCGACTGTCCCATCAGCGCGGCCAGGCCCTCGTCTCCCAACGCCGTTCGCACGTAGTCGGCGAGCCACGAGACCTGGTCGACGGGTGCTCCCGCCATCCGACAGGCGCGTTCCCAGTCGGCGGCGACGGTCATCGAAGCCCCGGCTTCAGCGGCTTCCCCGGCCTCCGCGTCAGCCTCGTCCCGGCCGCTCGCCTCGTCGACGGTGGTCGACAGGTCGGCGGCTTCCGCCTTCTCCTCCACCACGGAGGTCTGCGGCGAGGCCTCCGCCACGGGCTCGCTATCCGCCACCTGTTCCTGCTGCTGTTCCCGCTCCCGCCTGACCTGGGCCAGGCGTTCCGCCCTGGCCCTGCGGAGGGCGAACCGAGCTCGGGCCGTGCGGGCCGCGTGGGTGGCACGGACGTAACGTGCCGCCCTCTTGGCCTCGGCCGCCTTCTCCGCGGCGCGCTCGGCCTCCTCGCACAGGGCGTCCAGACCGACCAGCCCCGCCGCGCGCACCCGCTCCCGCAGCAGAGGACGCGTCTTGACCTCGATCTGCCGGATCCGCTCCCGTGTGACGCCGAACTCGCGTCCGAGGTCGTCCAGCGTCGTGGGCTCGTCCCCGTCCAGGCCGAGCCGCCGCACGAGGATCCGCGCCTCGCGCTCGGTGAACGTGTCCACCACGTCCAAGACGGCCTCGGCGAACAGGGCACCGATCACCTGCCGGTCGACCGACGGCAGGAGGTGCGTCCGCGCCACGAAGTCCCCCAGGGTCGCGCCGTCGCCGATGACGCGGTCCAGGGAGTCGGTGCGACGGGTCAGGCGGCGGATCTCCTCCACCTTCTGCAGGGTCATGTCGCACCGCACCGCGACGTCGGCCGTGCTCGCGTACCGCCCCTCGGCGGCCAGGCTGCGCTCGGCCCTGGCCACCTTGCGCATCTGTTCGTGCATGTGCACGGGGATCCGGATCAACGCGCCCTCGTCCGCGATGGCCCGGGTGACGGCCTGCCGGATCCACCAGGTGGCGTAGGTGGAGAACTTGTTGCCCATGGTCGGGTCGAACTTCCGCGTGGCCCGCATCAACCCGAGTACGCCGTGCTGCACGAGGTCCTCGTAGTCGAGGCCCTGGTTCAGATGCGAACGCACGAGGGAGTGCACGAGCCGCAGATTGTGAAGGACCAGACAGTCACGTGCCCGGACTCGAACGTCGCCGCGTGGCAGCGCCTTGAGTTCGTCCTCGTCGGGTTCCCGGGCGATCGTCCCTGCCCCGCCCCGCAGGAGTGCGGTCAGCCCCACCTCGGCCTCGGCGCTCAGCAGGCGGTTGTGCGGACTGCGTTCGAACCGGTCGGATTCCAGCACAGCCCGAGCGGCCGCCAGTGCACTGGCCAGGTCATTCCCCGTCACGACGGCAGCGGTGCCAGCCGTAGGCGCTGCTGCGGCCTCCCGGGGCTCTTCGGACGCCTCCGCATTCCCCTGCGGCGTCCCGGCGTCCGCAGCAGGTCGCACAGGGACCCCCGCCCGCAACTCCTCGGCCTCGCGGGCGTCGAGCCCTGCCAGTCGCACCACGCCCTCGACCGCTGGGCCGACAGGTACCCGGTGCCGTCCTCATACCGGGAGAGCAGCCCTCGAGCGAGCAGAACACGTGTGGTCACATTTTCTTCACGGGCGCCTACAACCTTTTCACTGTTACTCGAGTCGACCTTCACGTGCATATGCAACCCCCGCACCAGGAGGCCCACCCGGGCCAGCTCGGCACGCAGCCGAGCCCGTTCGTCGTCGCTCAGCCCGAGCGTGCGCACACCCTGGGTGAACTCGGCCTCCGGCACCACACCGCCGACCGCGACGAGGCGCAGCCGTTTGAGCAGCTCGCCCAGCACGACTGTCGACACGGGCGCGTCGGACCCCTCGACCATGCGGCGCCTCACAATCTCCACCCCAACCCGCGAACACAGGCGAGTGTACTTCGATGCGTTGACAGTATCAACGCATCGATCCTCGTGTAATGTTCACACGCCGCGTCACCTGAAACGACGTCAGGAAGGCGCGAAGTCTCGGGGGCACGTCGGTTCCGAAGGGAACAGCGGGCCCAAGAATGAGGGGGCGGCCATGGGCCACGAGCTGATCGACGGCAGATTCCGCACCGGCCAGGTCATCGGCAAGCGCAATATGGGGGAGGTCCACCGGGCCGAAGATCTTCAGATACCGGAGGGCACCTCCGGGCGCTCGGTCGCCGTGAAGACGATCCTGCGCAGCCGCACGGGCGCCCTGATCGACACCGCCACGGACACGAAGGCGGTGGAGCGCTTCGCGCGCGAGGTCCGCATCATGCGTCGGCTCGAGCACCCGAACCTCACACGACTCATCGCGGGCGGGGTAGCCGGGGACAGCGGACTGCCGTACCTGGTGATGGAGCGTAACTGGCGACATGGCCCACTTCGCCCAGGACCTTGCTGACACTAGGGCCCCGTTCGTGTGGGTCCCAGAACGCCGCCAGGTAATCCGCGCAGAACTCGACGCGCTCTTCTTCCACCTCTACGGCATTACCCGCCAAGACGTGGACTACATCTTCGAAACCTTCCCCATCGTCAAGAGGAAGGACGAGGCCAAGTACGGCACCTACCGCACCAAGGACCTGATCCTCGCCGAATACGACCGCATGGCCGCAGCCGGCGTCAGTCTGGAGAACCCGTTGGTGGACGGCGAGAACTACACCTCCACCCTCACCCCGCCCCCGGGCCACGGCCCTCGACACCCCGCCCGCTGAGAGCACTCCCTTGATCGACAGCACGCCCACGCGGCGGGACGGGTCCACCCCCGTCCCGCCGGCCACCGTCCCCTCCCCCTCCGCGGTCCGCGCAGAGCGCCGCCAACTCATCGAGTCCATCCGCGCCCTCCGCCGCCTCCTCGACAAGGGACCTGCCTTCGAGGTCTCCGACCAGCAACGCCTGAACCGCGAGGCACGGGACCGCAACCGCGCCGAGGCGGTCCACGGCATCGCCCTTCAGCGCATCCACAAACGACAGGCACGCCAGGAAGCCTCCCTCAACCAACAGCTCAACGGCCTGGACGGCAAGCGCGAGAGTCAGGAGACGCGCGCCCTGGCCGTCCTGCGCCGTGAGTCCATCGAGCGCACGCTCAGCCGCACATACCTCACCTCAAGCGAGGTGAACGGCATCGGCAAGGGACTCATCCGCGACCTCGCAGCCCACGGCATCCGCACAGCCGCCGACTTCGAGCGCGTCACTTGGGAGAAGGCACCGAACGGCAAGGGCGGCGACGTCCTCTACATTCACCGCACCAAGGGCGGCAAGGTCCACATCAACGGCATCGGTCAGCACCGCGGCCGTCCCCTCCTGGAGTGGCGTCAGTCCGTCCTTGCCCGCGCGGAATCCCGCGCACCACGCCTGTTGCCGCCGGACGAACGCCACCGCATCGCCGAGATCATCGACGCCGAACGCAGCCGCTTGCGAAAGGAGCTGGCAGAGGCCCCGCGAGCAGCAGACAAGGCGTGCAAGGAAGCCACCCAACTGCAGGCCGAAGTCCTCAGCCGACTCACCACCGCCGAAGAAGAGGCCAGTCGGCTCGCTGCCGTGCGCAGGGCGGAATTCGACGCCATGGCCGAGAAGCTGCTCGACCTCCAAGCACAACTGTCGGCCCACATGGACACGTACGGCGACATCGGCCGCCGCCTCCGCCGCGCGCAGCACCGTGCCCTGCGGCCGCTCCCCCAGGCACCGCCGCTCTCCAATATCCCGTCCCCCCGCACTGCGGGGGATGCCCCGGCCCTGGTCAGCCTCACCAAGGTCACCGACCGGACCAGTGAGCCCCACCCCACTCCCGGCACTCGGGCGCACCCCTCCTGGTTGGTCCCGATTCTCTACTTCACGCTCACCACCGTCGTCGGTGTCGGCGAACTCGGAGGCAACACAGCTTCCCTCTCCCTGATGATCACTTCCCGTCTCGTGGCTTTCGCAGCCACCGCGGAGCTCCTGCGCCTGTGGGTGCCCCGCATCCGCAGGCGTACTGCAAGCCCCATGCCGTCCGGAACCGGCTGGCAGACCTCCGGAGTGTTCCTCGGGCTCACCGCCGCAGGCATGTTCGCGGACGAGCACTCGGACGTCTTCAGAGCCGCCTGCGTCGTGTCCATCCTCGCCGGATTGTGCTTGCTGGCGGGAACCGGCCTGCGCATCGGCAAGGACACCACCACATCCCCCTGACCAACCACCGACCTGCGTCACTCTCAGTGCGCACCACCCTCGAACGGAGCGCCGCATGACCGACAACCCGCCCGAGAGACCGGCCGCCAGGCCCGTCCCGCCCCCGCTGCCTACGGCACCGCCCGCACCCACCACCACAGGACGCCGCCCGGGCAAGCGCACCCTGATAGTCGCCGCAACCGTCGCGGTGCTCCTCGTCGGTGGCGGCGTCACCTGGTGGGCCCTGGGCGACGGCGACGACGCGATGGACCACGTCGAAGTCTCGGGCGGCAAACTCGTCGTCGAGGACAGCGACGACGAGTACTGCGACGACAACGACGTCTACTCGTTCAACGACTGCGACGCGGACACCGACGAGACCTACGAGTTCGTTTACAAGATCAGCAACGAGGGCGACGGACCCGCCAACTACGCCGTGGTCGTCAACGCCTTCGACGAGGACGGCGACTTCGTCGGCCAGACCTTCATCAGCTCGACTCACCTGGCGGCCGGCAAGACCGACGCCGACAAGGGTGAGTTCACCGAGTACAGCGAGTTCGCGAACAAGCGCGAGCTGTCCGACATAGCGTCCGTGAGGGTCGCCCACGTAGAACGCCTCGCTCTGGCCAACTGAGCCGACCCATCAGGTCCCGGCGGTCTTCGCGGCCACCGGGACACAGGTCACACCTCGGTGACAAACCCCACGAAGCGCGACCATCCCTCACGTCCCACGGTGAAGGGCGGGCGCCGTCCGTCCTGAGTGCCGCAGCGCCCCCGGGGTCCCCAGCACCTCCTCAGCCCGCTCCACGAAGGAAGGACGCGTCCGGCATCCGACGCCCCAACTCCACCGACGCCACCGTGTGCTTGGAAAACGGAACCATCTCGCCGAACTGCACTCGGCTCAGCCCCGCATGCTCACGCAACGCCTGGACGACGGCTCCGACAGTCCGCAGACTGTCCGACGGCCCCGGCTCCCGCTCACACTCCCCGCCGACTGTGAGCACTGTCGGCACGCCCCTACCCGCCGGGAAGATCAGCCACCGTCTTCCGGTACCACGAACGGCATGGCCAGTAGCCACTGCTGATTACCCCCGCCGTGTGGCTCCCAGAACACGGGCTTCGTTCTGGCCTCGGCCTCATGAGGGCAGTCCAACGCATGGCCCGTTCCCGCGTTGACGATGCGATGGGCCCGGAGCCCAGGAGCAGCGGAGACGTGCCACCGCTGCCAGGCCGCACCGTTGTCGTTACGTCCCCGCATGCGGACGTGGTCGCCGAGCCCGGCCGCTTGGCCGTCCAGCAGCAGGTTGTTGCTCGCGGAGATGATGTGCACCTCACGTCCGTGGCCGGACGCCTCCAGGTACCACAACTGATGCGGCTGCCCGTGGGGTCCCCAAAGGTGCGGCACACTGCCGTCTCCGCTGTGAAACGCGGTGTCGAGTGCCAGCCCGCTGCTCGCAGAGATGAGCAGGAACGGGCCGGTCGGTTCACGTCGACGGCGCTTGAAGAAGGCTCCTACGTCATTCGTACCGATCTTCAGAAACGGAAGACTGATCTCAGCACTGACCTGACGGTCCCTCGGAGGCATGCCCGCCATCCTATTGAGCCGACGCATGGTCGGCAGTGAGTCGCCGAAAGATGACGCCGCCGGTTCTCCCAGGCGTTCTGAACCGTCCTCGCAGCCCTCAGATGGTGGTCACAGTTCCTCGATCGGCAACGGAACGGGCCTGGCGCCGACCTGGGGGACGGAACGATGCCGGGCAACGAGCAGATGGAAGCGTCACAGGGTTGAGCCGCCATCACGCCGGCTGACAGGAAGCCGGTGCAGTACGAGGCACCAGGAGTTCGCCCCAACCGACAGGCACCTGATCACACGGTAGTCAGCGCAGACGAGCCTCGGAGAGCGGGAATCAGAAGTGCATTGACGCTGTCAACGCGTGATCACCTGCCATTCGTGAACAGAACCGTGTACCGTGAGGGCCGCATCACCACCTGTTCTGGCACGACGGGCCGTGCGGCAGCAGGTCAGGGGGCGCGTTCCGTTTCGGACCGCGAAATCGCGAGAGCCGCGCAAGCATCGAGAGCGCGAGAAGCGGAGATGGGGGCGGCAGTGAGCCGGGGGCTCGTCGACGGTGGTCTCCGCATTGGGCGCGCCACCAGCAGGAGCAGCGCGCGGAAGACCGACCGCGCCACGGTCCTGCGCCTCCCCGACAACTTCCCCGGCCGTGCGGCCGCCATGACGACGACCCCGCACCACCGTACCGTCGGCCTGGCCGCCGCCCGCGCGAAGAGCGTGGTCCGTCACCCCTGTCCCCACGAGGA